>JANPCZ010000261.1:0-27110 GCA_031431215.1 Myxococcales bacterium | reverse complement strand
CATCCAGGCGGGGCGACGCCGGGCGGATCGGCCGACTCAGCCACCACGCGAAGCCTGGCACCAGCACCCAGGCGACCAGAACCGGAGCGGCCACCGCCAGCGCGTCGAGATTCTGCTGGGCGAGCCCCAGCGCCGCGGCCGTGGCCACGGCCATGGCAATGACCGGCGCCACCCACATCACCACGTAGGTACCAGCGATGCTGGTGCGTGCGCTGCGCTGGGCGTCGCTTGCGGTGCGCCACTCCAGCAGCTTTCGACGCGTGATGAACACCCGACCCGCGGTGCGTACCACCGCGGTGCCGGCGATGACGGCCTCGTACGGCAGGCACGCCAGCGCGAATGCCTCACGCAGGACCTGTCGCAGCAACGTGTACCCGACGTCCCGGATGTGGCGGCGACGCGGAAGTTCGTCGGGACGACGAAGCAGCTCGGTGCCCGCGCCGAGCAGGCCCGGCAGCAGGAGGATCGCCGCCGCGACCACCGTGGCGAACACTGCGGTGCCGGGGCGACTCCATCCCACCAGCAGCAACGCCAGGAGCGCTATCGGGACCAGGCTTCGCCGCAGGTTATCCAGAACTTTCCACTGCGACAGGATGGAGATCGGGTTTCTTACCCGGCCGGAATCAAAGCCGGGCACGCGCGACCACAGCCACGGTGTGATCTGCCAGTCGCCGCGCATCCAGCGGTAGCGCCGGCTGACGTCGACCGCGTATGACGATGGGAAATCGTCGAACAGTGTGATGTCGCTGACCAGGCCGGAACGCCCGTAGGCGCCCTCCAACAGATCGTGACTCAGGATGCGATTTTCGGGCAGCCGTCCACCCAGGGCTTGCCGGATGGCATCGACGTCGTAGATGCCCTTGCCCACGAACGATCCTTCGCCGAATACATCCTGGTACACATCGGAGACGGCGCGGGTATAGGGATCGATGCCAGGCTCGCCCGCGAACAGGCGCGCGAAGCGTGACCGGCCGGCACTCGCCATGGTGGTGGCGATGCGCGGCTGCAAGATCGAGTATCCGGAAGTGACGCGGCCGAGTTTCTCGTCGTAGCAGGGACGGTTGAGCGGGTGAGCGAGCGTGCCCGCCAGCTGCCGGGCCGAATCGCGCGGCAGCTGGGTGTCACTGTCGAGCGCGATCACGTACCGCACCCCCTGCAGGCGCTCGACGTCGCCGACGATGGTATCGAAATCTGCCGGCGCGCCCATGCGTCCCAGGGCGCCGCGCAACACTTCATTGAATTGCTCCAGCTTGCCGCGCTTGCGTTCCCACCCCATCCACACGCCCTCGCGTGGATTCCACTTCCGCTCGCGGTGGAACAGGAAGAACGCGGCGGCGTGTCCCGAGGCCGCGTACTTCGCGTTCAATGCTGCGATGCCATCGCGGGCTCGTCGCAGCAGCTCGTCGTCGCCGGCCACCTTCTCTTGCTTGGCATCGCGGAAATCAGTCAGCAGGGCGAAGGAAACGTGGGCATCGCGATTGGCGAGGAAGCGAACCTCGAGGGATTCGAGCAAGCCGTCGACCTCCGCGGCATCCGTGAGCATGGCCGGCACCGCCACCACGGTGCGGTGCTCTTGCGGGACGCCGGCCGAGAAATCGAGGCGCGGCAGGATGCGCGGAAGCACCAGCAGCGTCGCCGCCCAGTGGATGATGGCGATGGCGAGCTGGCTCGTGCAGATCGCGAACACCGACAGCGTTGCCACCAGGGCCCAGACCGGCAGCCGCGTGCCGGGCGCCGCGAAAGCCAGGGCGCCGGTCAAGCCCGCGGTGAAGAGCGCGATGGCAAGAGCGTAGGTCACAAGGCGAAACCGACGGCCGAGGCGGCGCACGAGCAGGCGAAGGCCGCCTCGCATCCGCACGGCTCGCTCAAGCAGGTGACGGCCGTCGTCCACGAGGAAGTAGCCGATGTGGCCCTTCCGAATCTCATCCTGGTTGCTGCGCGTGGGTGGCCCGGATTGGGCGCTTGCCTCGACCGTCAGCCGGAGGGCAGTCTGCGCGACTTCCTCTTCGGACAGCTGGCTGCGCCGGGACATCTGCTCCACGGCGCGGCGGTAACGATCGCGCGTCGCGAAGTCCATGGTCGCGTGCACGTGCGCGGGGTCGGCGCGCAGCGTCCGCTCGACCACGCTCATTGCTTCGACGAAGGTGCGCCAGTCGGTGGCGCCGAGGAAGCGCAAGCTGCCGATGCTGTTACCGATGGAGACCTGGTGTGCCGCCTGGTTCTGGCTGACCAGCTGGAAGACGTGCTCGATGGTCTGGCCTTGTTCGGCCAGTCGGTGCTCCAGCCACGCAACCGGGAACACCAGCGACGGTCCTTGTCCCTGCAGGCGGCTGGCGAACTCGGCCACGAACGCGTTGGTCAGCGGCGGGTTCTCCTCGACCATGTCCGCCAGGACGAGCACCACCTTCGCGGGAGCGGTGGCCGCGACCTCCAGCATGCGCTCGACCCAGTGGGTTGCGCGCGCGCGGTCGCGGCGCCCAGCAGTGATGGCGGCGACCACACGGCGCAGGTTCTCGATCAGCGCCAGCCGGAGCATGATCGGGATCGCCCACAGTTCACCCAGCCGCAGCGGACTGACCGCCTGGTACGACGTGACGAACGCGCGCAGGCCTTCGATCTCGACCCGCCCGTGCGAGTGTGAAATTAGTTCGATAGCAATGTCGTAGACGCGCGGCGTGCCGGTGGACGGCGCATTGGCAAGTCTCGGTAGTTCCCGGCTGAAGCCGCGGGGCAAGTGCCGCCGCGCCGTCCGGATCTGCTCCTCGATGAGGTGATAGTTGTCGATGAACCATTCGGCCGCGGGCGTGATGCGCGTGCCGCGTTCCACTGCTTCAGTGATGAGGGCGTGTGCATCTCGCAGCGCGATTTCGTTGGCAGCAAGCTGGGGCAGCAGACGATCCCCGCCGCTGCCGCCAGCAACGCCGACTTGATGCCAGCCTGCCAGGGTCCTGGCGTGCTGCTCGATCTGGCTGACCGTGAACAGCTCCGCCCGCATAGGCTGCTCGTCCTCGCCCACGTCGGTGCCGTCGCCGTCGACGGTGGGCGACCATCTGCGGCGAACCGCCAGACCGACTCGCTCTCGGAGGGAGCTCACTCTTTCACGAGTCCTCTGTACCACGAACCAGACCCTGGCCGACCGGGTCGCCGCGAACCTTGCCCTGACCGCACCTCACTCGAGGCAGGTCTGCCTTGCCGGTGACAAGGCGGCCGGAGTCGCGACCGATCTCGCCTATGGCCCTGGCCTCGGCCGGCGACCAAGCCCCCCGGCGCTGAATACCGTCGACACGGAACATGCTCCCCGGGCAGCGGGCTGTTGACTTGCGACCCCAGAGGGATTCGAACTGTCCGACGGTCATTCGGGGAAACACAGGTGCGACGCGGCCTTGCCTCGGTTTTCCGAGTGCTCGCGGGCGGTTCGTGGCCTGTCTGCGGGGTCCGCCGAGGTGCCGCGGCGTGGTGCCGCGTGCCATCGGATTCCCTCATCTCGTGGCAACGGTGTGGCAAAAAGTAGGAAGTCACCCAACACAGGCTACGGCGCTGCGATTGGGCGAAATGCAGGTACTCGGCGTCTCTAGCCTACGTCAGCGCGATGACCGCTCATTGCCTGAACCCGGATTTCCGCGAGTTGTGCCTCCAGGTGCGCTTGGAGAAGGTTTTCCATCTCCGACACATCCACGCGGCTCTCCTTCCAGGCACGGTCGGCGTGCTCCAGCGCTACATAGTAAGGTTTCTTGTTCTCGGCAATCCGTTCGGGGATCGTCTTCGGGCCGGGTAAGCGGTAGCCAAGCCTCGCACACAGAACCAAGTAGGAAGCCACTCGGGACGTTCGCCCGTTGCCGTCCACGAACGGATGGAGCCAGTTCAGGCGCCACATCACATATGACGAGAGGTGAATCGGAGTCCGGTCATTCCAGTACGCCTGCACGTACTCGCACAGTTCATCGATTTCGCGAGGGACATCCAGATGCTTGGGCGGCGTGTGAGTCGCGGCCGTGATTTCGATAGGAACGTATCGCCAAGCCCCCGGCGACTCGACCAGCCCTTCCACGGCGAGCCGGTTCAGCTCCATGAGTGTCGACGGCCGCAGTCTAAAGCGGGGGACTGGTCCCGTCGTGCACTGGTCGATCAGTGCGACCATTCGATCGAACTGCCGGAGTCCGTTACGTGCTTCTAATACCGCTAGTTCTTCCGGAGTCCGGTCTGGGAGCGGCTCAGTCTTGCCGGGCCGGCTATGGCGTTCACTTTCGTCCTTCGCCACGATCCCTGCCGAGTTCCCGTGCTGCCTTGTCGACCGTCTCTCGCGTAATCAGATCGTTCTCTATCTTCGTGTTTCCATAGACGAAGCTACGGCGCTGAGCCTCCTGGTCCTGCTCGGTCATCTGGACCTTGCGGCTGGCCTCGACGAGATCTTCCAGCGTCATTCCTTGGCTCCTCTATCTTCGCTGTTCAAACGAGGGGACCTGAACATACGATTAGGTTCCTGATACCGTCAAGTTCCATGTTGGGTCCTCGCGCCGCGATCCGCTCCATGCATCGTGAAAGCTACCTGCGACCGGCACTCGCCACAACTTTTACCAGAGACAGGGGACCGCATGGCGACCAGATCGTCGCCGTCGACCAGACGGAGGTTCGATCGGCTCTTGCCAACCAGACCGAATTCTCCAGGGCCGACCTTGCCGTAGCGATGCGAGACCAGGATGTCGACCCCGCCGTTGGTGCCTTCGCCTGAAACCCGTGTCCGGTAGCCCATCGTTTTCAGGAGGCCAGCGACAAAGGTCCTGGAAGGGGTGGCCCAGAGGCCTTGCTACCAGCCAGCGAAACTGGCGCAATCGTTGGAAGAAAGAAGCGACCCCAGAGGGATTCGAACCCTCGTTCATGCCTTGAAAGGGCATTGTCCTGGGCCGGGCTAGACGATGGGGTCAGATATTCGGTTGTGCAGTCGGAGCCGTGGGCCCAGCAGGGGTCGAACCTGCGACCTACGGATTAAAAGTCCGCAGCTCTACCAGCTGAGCTATAGGCCCAAGCAGAATCGGTGGCTTCTTACCACACCGGCCGGCCGCTCGCGCTACGGATCGAGCTGGACCATGCCCATCATGCCGGCCTCGGCGTGATCGAGGATGTGGCAGTGGAACATCCACATGCCGGGGCGATCCTCGAAACGCACCGCCAGCGTGAGCCGGCCCTTCACGGGGACGTCCGCGGTGTCCTTCCATTCGAGCGGAGGCGGCGGGCGCAGTTTGTCACCCGCGTCGGCCCACGACAGCACCTGGAAGAAGAATCCGTGCAGGTGGAACGGGTGCGCGAACTCGACGTCGTTGACCACGTTCCAGATCTGGGTCTCGCCGACCTTGATCTTCATGGGCGGCGCCATGGCGCCGGGCACGCCGTTGATGCCCATGACGACCCTGCCCTTCACCGTGGCACGCGTGAGGCGAAGCTCCTGTGTCCGCGCGCTCGTGATGTCGAGCGGCGCGATGGTGCGCAGCTTCGCCGGCACTGCGCTATCGACGCCGGCGGTGCCGTCGACGAACTTCAGCGTCATCATGTCGACGTCGGGGCGCATGAAGGTGGTGCCGAAGCCGCGATCGTAGGCGACCCAGCGCATCGGCACGCTGCTGCCGACGTCGCCCCGAGGCGCGATCAGCACGTCGAGGCGCTCGCCCGGGGTCACCACCAGGTACGGCTGCTCGACCGGCGCCTCCAGCAAGCCACCGTCGCCGCCGATGCGCTGGAAGGTCTGCCCGGCGATGTCGAGACGGAAGTAGCGAGTGCGCGCGGCGTTGACGATGCGCCAGCGTTGCCGACGGCCGGGCACCACCCGCAGTTCCGGCATGACCTTGCCGTTGACCAGGATGTACGTGCCCTCGCGGCCGAACAACACGCCGAATTCGCCGCCGATGTCGGCTGGCAACAGCGTGCCGGCGTCGTCGAGCGACATGTCCGACAGCACCATGACCACTTCGTCGCCGAGGCCAGCGGGCTCGCCCGGATCCTCAACCATCAGGGCCCCGTAAAGACCATCACCGACCTGGCCGGCGGAACGCACGTGCGGGTGGTACCAGAACAGGCCGGCATCAGGCAGCACGAACTCGTACTTGAAGGTGCCGTTGGGCATGACCGGCTTCTGTGAGTGGACCGGAACCCCGTCCATGGCCGCCGGCAGCCGGATGCCGTGCCAGTGCACCGTGGTTTCCTCGGGCAGGTGGTTGGTGAAGTTGACGATCAGACGGTCACCGACCTTGGCGCGAATGAGCGGCCCTGGCAGCAAGCCGTTGTAGGTCCAGGCGCGCGTGCGCGTCCCGGGCACAACCTCGATCTCGGCGATCTTGGCTTCCAGGTTGATTTCGACGATGCCCGCTGTCTTGCCGATGTGGGCGGCCTCCGGCAAGCGCAGATCGCGGTCCCATCCGTCGGCCTGAGCGGGGCGCGGCTTCACCGGCTGCTCGGTCATGCCACGGGGTGGGACGCCACCATCGCGACCGCCCAGGGGCGGCGGGGCAACCGACGGGTCAGCGCTGTCTGCGCCACAAGCTACCAACGCCACCGACCACAACAACACGGCCAGGGCAGTAGGTGATGCTCGCAAGGCTTGGGACCTCCGAAGGTGGGGGGGGCACTGAACAACTAGCCAAGCAAGCCACGCGCCGCGACCCTCTCACCCAAACACCGCAACGATCGTCCAAAAAAACGCGCAACCCATGCGCGAAGGCCGGTCCCACACGCAGACCGTGCGACCAGACCGTGCGGCCAGACCGTGCGGCCAGACCGTGCGGCGATGAACGCTACTTCTTGACGATGCGCCAGACCTTGCCGTTCGCGTCGGCCGCGATGAACAACGAGCCGTCAGGGCCAACGGCGACGCCCGACGGGCGGATTCCGATCGGGTTACCGGCGGGCGTGGCGAAGTTCTTCCATGTACCGGTCGGAACGCCGTCCTTGAAGGGCACGAACACGATCCGGTAGCCCTCCTGCGGCAGCGGCGCGCGGTTCCAGGATCCGTGGAACGCCAGGAACATGCCACCGCGGTACTCGTCGCCCCACGCGCCACCAGGGTAAAACGCCGCCTGCAAAGGAGCGTAGTGCGCCGGGAAGCCGATCACGGGCTGGGTCTTCTTGCCGCAGTCACCGACCTTCTTGCCGTCGCCGCCGTACTCGGGCGACATCACCTTCAGCTTGGCGCGCGGATCGAAGTAGCAATACGGCCAGCCGTAGTCGGCGCCCTCGGGCACGGGGCCGAATTCCTCGGCGGGATTCTCGGCACCGTCCTCTTTCGAGAAACCCCAGTTTTCGGCCAGCTGATCGCGGCCGTGTGTGGTCATGAACAGGTTGCCGGTGGTGGGCTCGATGACCAGGGCCATCGCGTGGCGGAGGCCGGTCGCCCAGCGTTTCCCGTCCGCGAGAGTCTGGTCCGGCTTGTTGGCGTCAAGGCGCCAGATGCCGGCACGACCGGCAAGTTCGGGGCAACCCTTGACCCCGGGCGAGCGCAGCTTGCGATCAGCCTCCTGGCAGCTGTTGGTCCGCGAGCCGACCTCAAGGAACAGTCCGCCGTCTTTCGTCAGCGCGATGGTCTTGGACGCATGACCGCCGACCGGCAGATCCTTGACGATGGTCGTGGGCGGCCCAGCCGGCTCGAGCGCGCCGGGCTGCCACGGGTAGCGCAGCACGCGGTCCTCGGGCGCGAAGTAGACCGCGTCGGGCCCAATCGCGATACCGGTGCCGCCAAGATCGCCGTGCTTCTTGGTCTCGTCGGCGCGGCCGTCGCCATCCTTGTCGTGCAGCACGAAGAAGCCGCCGTCCTCGCGGCGGCGCGTGACGAATACGTCGCCGTTCGGTGCCACCGCCAGGTTGCGGACGGTGCCTAGCCCCTCGGCCACGATGAGCGCGCAGAACCCATCAGGCACGGTCAGGCCACCGTTGTCAGGAAGACACTTCGGCCGCACGGCCGGCTTCTCGGTGGATTTCGCCTTGCTCTTGGGCTTGCTCGTGGCCTTCGGGACGGCTGCTGCCAACGAAGCGACCGCAAGCGCGCTGGCGACGATGAAAAACATAGACAACGACAGAGATCGATGGCGATGCATGCGCGGCATCCCATCACGTCCGCCACCTCGCCTCAAGCGCGCACTGTCACACTGGCGCGACTACGGCGACGGGAGCACCGAGCTGCCCAACTCTGGCATAGACCGCCCGGAGGAGACGGTCTACACTGCGCCGAGGCTTCGAGTATGCGGACGCTCCGACGGCACGGCATAGGCTCCGGATGGTGGTTAGCGGGCTTGTTGCTGGCGAGCTGTGTGGATTTTTCGGTGCCCGCCGAGCTCCGGCGTTGCCCATCGCCCCCGTGCGTTCCCGATGCCGACGTGGATGAAGTCCCCATGGGCCCGGACGCCGCAAGCACTTCGGCGCCCGGCGACATCGCCACGGACCGGCCAGCCGACGCCAGACCAGCCGACGACGCGATCGCCCCGGACCGGCCGGCCGACGCCAGACCACCCGACGACGCGATCGCCCCGGACCGGCCGGCCGACGCCAGACCAGCCGACGACGTGGCCAACACGCCCGACGCTCCCCCGGTAATAGACCGCCCCCAACCTGACGTTGGCCCCGACGTGCCTCCGGACGAATCGGTTGACGTGTTGTTGGCCGACGTCCAGCCGGACCTGCCCCGAGAGCTTCCCGTTGATGCGCCGGCCGCCAACGGCATGGCCTGCACCACCGCCGGCGAGTGCACCTCCGGCTTCTGTGTCGATGGGGTGTGCTGCAACGCCGCCTGCGCGGGTGCGTGCGAGTCGTGTGCCCTGGCCGGCTCGGCGGGAATCTGCTCGCCGGTTGCCGCCGGGACGGATCCTGACCTTGAGTGCCCCACGGATCCCGTGTCCACCTGCATGCGGGACGGCGTCTGCAACGGTGCCGGTGCTTGCCGCCTGTACACGGTCGGCACGGCCTGCGCGGCTCAAATGTGCGCAGCTGGCGTCGAGACCCCAGCACGCGTGTGCAATGGCGTCGGTACATGCCAGACGGGCACCATCAAGAACTGCTCGCCGTACGCGTGTCAGAACGCCGTTTGCGGCACGACATGCACGGGCACCACTGGCTGTGTCACGGGCTTTTACTGCGATGGAGTGCAATGTCTACCCAAGTGAACCCGTGGGTGCGCGTGGTGCGTGTCCTGTCCATCGCCGCGGCGGTTTGGGGAACCACCGCGCGCGCTGAAGCCGCGACGTTGCGCCGCGTGTGGAACGGCGCCGCAACCCTCACCGGGACGCTAACCACCACCACCGCCACACTGACTCCGCCCATCAACAAGATGTCCGCAGCCTTCATCGTGATGTCGTTTCGGGGCAACGACAGCTCTCCCGCCAACATGTGGGTGTCTGGCCGCATTCGAGACGCCGCCACCGTCGAATTCCAGCGGGCTGGCGGCGGGGCGCCCGGCGCCACGGTGGACATCAAGTGGTACGTCGCCGAGTTCGCAAGCGGCGTCACGGTGCAACGAGGCTCCAGCCCCTTGAACGCGACAAACGTGAACGTCCCGATCACGGCGGTGGATCTCACCAAGGCATTTCCCCTCATCACGCATCGGAAAGGCGGTGGTGGATTCGGCGACGATGACTTCGGCGCGGCCCGCCTGACCAGCGCCACGAATCTGGAGTTGAGCTCGGTGGGTACTTCCCCTGGCACTCAGGTGGAGTGGCAGATCGTCGAGCACGACAGCGTCAAGATCCAGTCATCGGCGGTGGCCGGCCCTGTCAGCTTTGCCAGCCCCGATCTTGCGAAGACCGTGACGATAGCGGCGGTGAACCCCGCCAAGTCCTGGCTTATCTACAGCTACCGGCTTTCCGCCGGGACGCCGGCCTGGATCGGGCAGAAGATGATGCGCGGCCGGGTCACCAACGGGACAACCCTGACGTTCGACCGCGCCCTCGCCCAGGAAGCGGGCGGCCCTGCCAGCACGGTCGACTTGAATTGGTACCTGGTCGAATTCACCGACGCCACGACCGTCCAGCATCTAAATCTCAACTTCAACGGCGCCGGGCTTTTGCAAATTGACCACGCGATCACAGCCGTCAACCGCTCGAACACCATTGCCCTGGGTGGCCACAACGGACAGGGCGGCAGCTGCAATTACCTTCTGGACGACAACCCGGGAACCTGCTGGTTCACGTTCGATCTCACTTCGGACACCAACCTCCAGGTCACCCGCGGCCTGGGCGGACCTGATGCGGCAGCCAGGGCCGACGGCGCCTACTGGGTCATCGAGTTCCCTGCGCTGGCCACCTTCGCCGACATGCGCTCGTTCGCCGCGCACCGGGACGGGGATCGCACGGTGTTGGAATGGAAGACCGGACGTGAGCTCAGGAATCTGGGATTCCGTATCCACCGCGAGGTGGATGGGCGCAGAACGCCGATCGGGCCCGGTCTGGTCGCAAGCGACGCCTGGCTGGGCGCCGGCGGGCTCCGACTGCGCAAGGACCCCAGCTACGCGTGGGCGGATCGCACTGCGGCCGACGTCGAAACGCGCTACTGGCTGGAAGACATCGATCTCGATGGCGCCAGCACCTGGCATGGACCGGTGATCGCGGCGGCCCGCGCGGACGACCGGCCGCCCGACAGCCCTGACGTGCTGCGCGTGGACGAGCGACCGTTGCCGCTCGGAACCGCAGCGCGCGCGCTGACACGGCGGGTTTCACCGTTGACGGTCGCGCGGGACGGAAATGCGGCAGCCCAGGTGGCGCTGGCAGCACGCCCCGCCGCCAAGCTGTCGATCCGCCACGACGGCTGGTACCGGGTCACGCAGCGGGAGCTGGCCGCCGCCACCGGCGAGGCGCGCTTTCCGACCGGCGGCGACACCGCCAGTCTGCGCCTGTTCGTGGACGGGCGCGAGGTGCCGATGCGGGTCACCGGCGCCGACGGCCAGTTCGACGCCGACGACGCGATCGAGTTCTACGGCAAGGCGGCGGACACGTTGTGGACTGACACCCGCGTGTACTGGCTGGTTCGTGGTCCCGGCGACGGTCTGCGAATTCCGCGCGCGCCAACGGTGGTGGCAATCGCCGAAGCGCTGGATCTGCCGTCCACCGTTGAACGGAGAGAACGCAGCCGGTATTTCACCGGGCTGCGCAACGGTGATCGCTCCAATTTCTTCGGTGCACTCGTGTCTGGCACCTCGGTCGATCAAACCATCACCGTGCGGCAGCTGGCGCGCCAGGGCGACGAAGCCGTCGACGTCGGCCTGCAAGGGGTCAGCGAGGGCGAGCACCATGTCGTGGTGCGCCTGGGCGGCCGGGAGATCGGGCGCGTCGATTTTGTCGGGCGTACGTCGACGGCGGCGCGTTTCGCCCTTGCCCCCGGCAGCTTGCGCGAGGGCAACAACGTGGTCACCTTGCTTGCCACCGGTGGCGAGCGGGATCTGAGTCTGGTCGATTTCGTACGCGCCTCGTATCGCTGGCGCGCCCAGGCCGACGGCGACGCGCTCGATCTGACCGCGCCCGCGGGCGCTGCGCTGACTGTCGGCGGGTTCTCGACAGCGGACGTGCGCGCGTTCGATGTGACGGACGAGAACGCCGTGGCCGAGATGCCGGCGTCCGTCGCCGTCAGAGCGCACGATTTTGCGGCGCACGTCGTGGTTCCGTCGGGCGCCGACCGGCGGCTGTGGTTGCAAGGCGGGCGCACGGCCCGCGCCGTCGATCGGATCGAGCCAAACCGTCCGTCTGACTGGCACCGCGGTCTATCCGCAGAAGGCCTGGTGGTGATCGGCCCAGCCGATCTGCTGCAAGCGATGTCGCCCCTGGTGGCGGCGCGCCGCCGGCAGGGATGGCCCGTGACCCTGGTCGATGTCGCGTCGCTGTACGACGAGCTCAGCTTCGGGCAACCGGACCCGAGCGCCATCAGACGCTTTCTCGCGGCGGCGATGCGCAACGGAAAGCCGCGGGCGGTGCTGCTGGTGGGTGACGCTAGTTTCGATGCGCGCGACTTTCTGGGCCTGGGTGCTTTCGCTGGGGTTCCCACCCGGCTGGTGGACGGTGATCGCATCGAGACAGCGTCCGATGACTGGTTGGTCGACTTCGACCAGGACGGCCTGCCGGATCTGCCCATCGGGCGACTGCCCGTGCGTACACCGGTTGAAGCCAGCGTGGTCGCCGGCAAGCTGGCGCGACATCAGCCGCGACCCTTTGTCGGCGCGCAGCCCAACGAGATCGTTCTGGTGACCGACAGCGATCCGAACCAGGAGTTCGAGCGCATGGCCGCGAGCGTGGCGCAGGCGCTACCGCCGCGGGTGCAGCCGCTAACGATTTCGCGGCACGCACTCGGCGATGCCGAAGCCCGCACGCGCCTGCGCGCCGCACTCGCTTCAGGCCCCGCTGTGGTCGACTATCTGGGCCACGGATCCGTCGACGCGTGGGCCGAGACCTTGCTGACGTCCGAGGACGTGGGCGGCATGACTGGCAGCGGTCACGCGCCAGTTGTAGTAGCGATGACGTGCTTGAATGGCTTCTTCCACGACGCTCACGGCGCGAGCCTGGGCGAAAAATTACTGACCGATCCCGATGGCGGCGCGATCGCGGTGCTGGCCTCGTCGGGCTTCCCCGGCACGGCCGAGCAGGGGCGCTTCAACCGCGAGCTGACGCGCCGGATTCTTGTCGAAGGCCAGTCGCTTGGTGAAGCCCTGCGTGGTGCCAAGGCGGCGATTTCCGATCGCGAGTTGCGACGGACCTTCCACCTTCTGGGCGATCCCACCATGCAGGTCGTGCTGCCGCGGCCGCCCGCGAGCGAGACCGCCGCAACCCGCTCGTCAGGTTGCACCGCCGTGGCAGCCCCCCGCTCGTCAGCGATCCTCGTCGCGGCGCTGGCCCTGTTGGCGCTGATCGGCGCCCGCACCAGACGACCGCGCCGCTAGCAACCCGCGCGGCCTGCCCGGGTCGCCTACTCTTCGCCGTCGACCAGAGCGCGCAGCGCGCCGAGGTCGAATGGCTTCTCGATGCGCCGATTGGTGATCTGAGCCAGGAACTCGGAAGCCCGGGGCGTGAACGCACCGCCGGTCATGAACACGAAGCGTCGTGCAACACCCGGATGCTGGGCCAGCACCGCCGCATGGAGATCCATGCCCGTCATCCCGGGCATCATCAGGTCGCACAGGATCACGTCGTAGGCGTCATCGGAAGCGCCGATCTTGTCGAGGGCGTGGCGGGCATCGGTGACGACGTCCACGTCGCACGAATCCTCCAGCATCCGCATGATCATCTCGCCCAGCTGCGCCTCGTCGTCGACCACCAGCAACCGCCGGCGGCGCGCGCGTCGTACCACCGGCGTCGGCGTGATCGACTCGACGATTGTGGGCGACACCGCCGCAGCACCACCGCGCCGTGGCAACACCACGCGAAAGGTGGTACCGCGAGCTGGATCGGTGTCGACGTCGATGCTGCCGCCGTGCGCGGTCACGATGCCGTGGCAGATCGAGAGGCCCAGGCCCATGCCAATGCCGACCGGCTTGGTCGTGAAGAACGGATCGAAGATGCGCGGCAATGCCTCGGCGGCTATGCCGGCACCATTGTCGCTGATCTCGATCGCGACCCGGTCGGGCCCATCGGCGCGCAGGACCACCCGGATCTCGTTGTCGGGACGCCCGTCAGGCAGGGCCTGCGTCGCGTTCATCAGCAGGTTCAGACACACCTGCTCGAGCCGCTGGGCGCTGCCCTCGATGGCCGGCACCTCCTCCAGGGAGGTCACCAGACGCGCACGATGGCGCATCTCGTTCTGCGCCAGCCGCATGGCCGCCTGGATCACCCGGCGCACATCCACCATCCCCCAGCCTTCGGACTCGGAGCGCGAGTTCGCACGCAACTGCCGCACCACCGCCACCACCCGCTCGGCGCCCTGGCGCACGTCCAGCAGGACCTCGCGCAGCTTGGCGACCCCGTCGGGCCGCACTGTGATCGTGTCCAGACCGGCGAATGCCTGCTCCAGACCGAGCAGCATGTACGCCAGCGGGTTGTTCATCTCGTGCGCGATACCGGCAAGCAAGGTCCCCAATGCCGCCAGGCGATCTGACTGCATGAGTCTGGTCTCGATCTCCTTACGGTCGGTCACATCGCGAGCGATGCCCAGGAGCGCGCGCGAGCCCTCCCAATCGATGGGCATGGACTGCACATCGACCAGGATGACGCCGCCGTCACGACGAATCGTCCGGTACTCGCGCGCCGGCAACGGCTCGCCGGACTCGAACATCTGCCGGGTCCGCTCGCGCATCATCGGCACATCGTCGGGGTGGACGATCGCCGCGGGCGACAGGGCCAGCACCTGCTCGGCGTTGTCGTAGCCCAGCATCGTCACGGTGGCGGAGTTGACGTACAGCAGGCGCCGTCCGTCGTTGATCCAGACCGCGTCGGGTGCCCGTTCGATCAACAGACGGAAGCGTCGCTCGGATTGCTGCAGGGCAAGGGTAGCGGCGCGCCGCTCGCTGATGTCACGAAAGAATGTGACAACCAACGGCTGACCGTCCATCTGGATCTGGGCCAGCGACACCTCGATCGGCGCTTGGGTGCCATCGGCGCGCGCGACCGTGGTCTCGAGAATACGCGCGGGGCCCTCCCGGCGGTTTCGCTCTTGATAGCCATCGAGGCGCGTGCCGCGCGCCTCAGGCGCCAGGAACGAGGTCGCAGGCGCGTTGAGAATGACCTCCTTCGGATGACCCAGGATCTCAGCCCCGACATCGGTGATGTAGACAACGCGCGGATGGGGCGCATCCATCGCGACGACCGACAACCCCATGCCGGCCTTGTTGGCAGCGGCGATAAGCGCGCCGCCCAGTTTCTCGATCCGGTTCTGATCCCACGGCGCGCTGGGCTGCGGCTTGTCGTCGGTATCGGCCATCTGGAAACGCGAATGTTACCCGAACCTGCCCAAGCTGTGACGGGCGGCATAGCTGGAAACGGTTCGAATCCAACACCAGCTCCGGTGCGCGCACACCACTCGGCGGGCGGCGCTACACTGCTCGCCCATGAAGCCACCGATGACACTGATGACACTGACGCGCAGACATCTGTTCAACGCGACCCTGGCCGCCGCCACCGTGCCGGCGCTGTTCCGTGCGCCGCCCGCCGCCGCTGCCGGCCCGGCCAGGCACGACCTCAAGATCGGGCTTGCGTCCTACTCGCTGCGCAAGTTGAACCTTGATCAGGCCATCGCCGCCTGCATCGAGACCGGCACCAAGTACCTCACCGTCAAGGATATGCACTTGCCACAGACCGATGCGCCCGAAAAACTCAAGGCCGCGGTCGCCAAGATCAAGGCCGCGGGTATCACCATCATGGGTGGCGGGGTCATCAATATGAAGGAGAAGGATGAGGGCAAGATCCGCAAGAACTTCGAGTACGCGAAGATCTGCGGCTTCCCGACGATCGTGGCGTCGCCCATCCCGGATGCGCTCGACATCGTCGAGGCCATGGTCAAGGAGTTCGGCATCCCGGTCGCCATCCACAACCACGGGCCCGAGGACAAGCTGTACCCGACGCCGAAGGACGTGCTGAAGCTGGTAGCCAAGCGCGACAAGCGCGTCGGCTGCTGCATGGACATCGGCCACACCGCGCGCGCCGGCGGCGATCCGGTGAAGACCGTGGGCGAACTGGGCGCGCGCCTGTTCGACCTGCACATCAAGGATCTGAAGGACATCGATCTGGTCACGGGTAAGGGCACCCAGGTCGAGGTCGGCCGAGGCACGCTCGACATCGTCGGACTGCTCAGGCAACTGCACAAGGCGAAATTCCAGGGCCACGTCGCGCTGGAGTACGAGATCAACGGGGACGCGCCCCTGCCCGGCATCAAGGAGAGCCTGGCCTACCTGCGCGGCGCCGCCGCCGCGATGAACACCTGATCGCCTGGTTTCTCAAGGTCTCGCGTCGTCTAAGATGCGCGGGCCGTGCACGCCGCCCCGCCCGCCTGGATCGTCCTGCCGTTCGTGCTGTACCTGCTGGGCATCGCGGTCGTGCCGCTGGTGCACGCGCACTTCTGGCATCGCACGCGCAACAAGCTACTGGTCGCGGCGGCGACCGGGCTGCCTGCCGTCGCGTACCTGTTGATAGCCGAACCGCACGGCGCGCACTGGCTCTTCGACAGCGCCAAGGAGTACGTGGCGTTCATCGTCTTGCTGGGCTCACTGTTCGTGATCTCGGGTGGCATCCTGCTGCGCGGGTCGCTTGCGGGGACGCCCCTGACCAACACCGCTTTCCTTGGAATTGGCGCGCTGCTGGCCAGTGTGGTCGGCACCACCGGCGCGTCCATGCTGCTCATCCGGCCGCTGCTGCGTGCCAACGGGCCACGCGAGCGCAAGACACACGTGGTGGTGTTCTTCATCTTCGTGGTGTCCAACGCAGGTGGCCTGCTGACGCCGCTGGGCGATCCACCGCTGTTTCTCGGCTTCCTGCGCGGAGTGCCGTTTCTGTGGACGCTACGGTTGATACTGCCGTGGGCGTTCGTCAACGGCGTCTTGCTTGTGCTCTTCAACCTCTGCGACCATTACATCTTCGACAAGGAGGAACGCGAGCGCCCCGGATCGCAGCTGGAGGAGGTGCAGCAGGTGAAGCAGCCGCTGTACATCGAGGGCAAGCTGAACTTCGTGTGGCTGGCGGGCGTGGTGGCGGTGATCTTCCTGTCGGGCACCTTCGGCAAGCGACTGGGCAGCGAGGACTTGCAGCGGCTGGTCCAGGTCCTGGGCATGGCCGCCATGGCCGGCCTGTCGCTTCTGACGACAAAGGCCTCCGTGCGCGCCGCCAACGGCTTCTCATGGGCACCCATCGAGGAGGTCGCCGCGATCTTCGCCGGCATCTTCATCACCATGGTGCCTGCGCTCAAGGTGCTGGAGGCGCGCGGCGCCGAATTGGGCGTCACGCGGCCGTGGCAATTTTTCTGGGCCAGCGGAATCCTGTCGGGCCTCCTTGACAATGCCCCCACCTACCTGACCTTCGCGTCGCTGGCCGTGGGCGTGGTCAACGGCACCCACCCGGGCGCCGGGCTCGACGCCGGGAATCTGGGAGCCCTGCTGGCTTTCCCCGACGGTGCGCGCCTGCTGATCGCGATCTCGTGCGGCTCGGTCATGATGGGTGCCAACACGTACATCGGCAATGGACCCAACTTCATGGTCAAGGCCGTGGCCGAAGACAGCGGTCTCCAGATGCCGGGCTTCTTCGGCTACATGGCCTGGTCGGGTGCCGTGCTGGTGCCGCTGTTCGTGGTGGTGACGTTCGTGTTCTTCTACAATTGAGTCTTGCGCTCCTTAGCTAGCTTGTTCGTGGTGGTCGCGGTGGCGTTGCCGGCCGGGCGGGCGTTCGCGCTTGGCGAACCCATCACCGACGTCAAGGTCCAGAACAACAGCCACACGATGGACGAGACCATCCAGTCGATCGCCGGTGTGCGCATCGGCGACACGCTGGAGACCGACACGCTGGAGACCGCGCGCGAGCGCCTGCAGACCTCGGGTCTGTTCGCCGACGTCAACGTGTTCTGGGTGCCGTTCAAGGATGGCGTGCGCATCAACATCGTCATCAAGGACAAGTTCCCGTGGGCGCCGGTGCCGACATTCTCGAAGTCGCCCGGCAACACGTCATTGGGGCTGGTGGTGGGTCACGGCAATCTGTTCGGCCGCGGCAAGCGCGGGGTGATCGGCGGCCGCATCTCGAACGTCGACTCGGGCGCGCTCATCGCCTACGACGATCCAGCGTTCTTCGGCAGCTGGGGCTTCTGGAATCTGCGAGGCAGGTTCCAGGACCAGATCATTCCCGAGTACGGCAATGTCGGCGATACCACGCAGATGCTGCGTGAAACCCGCGTGCGCTCGCTATCGGTCGAAGCCATTGCCGGCATCGCCTGGTTCCGTCGCGTGCGCACCGCCGTCGGCTGGTATCTGGAGCGCAACCGGATTGTGTGGTCGCCGCGGATCGACAAGCCCGATCCACGCGCGCCGGTCGGACTGCCCGCCGCGTCGGGCGACATCACGCGCGGTCTCGCCGAAGCGATCGTGACGTTCGACTTTCGCGCGCGCGAGCACGCCGTGATGTACGGCAACGCGCTGTCGTTCAACGTTGACCTGGGCCAGCCGCGCTTCGGCGGCGACGCCCTCACCCACTACTGGAAGGCAGGCGCGTCCTACGAGCACGGCATCCGGTTCTTCCGACGCCACAACCTGGTAGTACGAGGCAACGGATCGGTGGGCGAGGACATGCCGTTCTTCGCCGAACCCAACGCAGGCGGTGCCAACCTTCGTGGTTTCCTGTACCGGCAGTTTCTCGGCGACACGCTGCTGCGCACACAGGTCGAGTACCACTTCCCGATGTTCTCGATCCTGAAGCTGGATGTGCGTGGCGTGGTGTTCAACGACGCCGCGGCGATCTGGTATCGCAAGCTGCCGCTGGACCTGGGCGGCATGTACGAGACCACCGAGAACGGCCGCAGCTACCTGCCCCCGCAATACCTGCTGCCCGGGTTCAGCGCGGCCCGCGACATCCACTCGTCGGTCGGCGCCGGCCTGCGCTTCTTCCTGCGCTCGATCGCCGTGCCCCTGGTCGGCATCGATCTGGGCCGGGGCTTCGAGACCGGCGCCATCAGGTTCATGATCGTCATCGGAGCTTGAACGCGACCCGTTTTCCGATAGGACGCCACTCATGCCGGCAGCCACGATGGATGATTTGCTCGCGCTCACCCGGAAACGCGGTACGCGTGACACCTTCCCTGAACCGGATGAACTTGATGCCCTGCTTGATCCGTTCAGGGCGCTCCCCGACCAGGAGATGGTGCGCCTGGCCCTGATCGCCGCCGTTCGCAAGAGCGGCCGACTACCAGCGCGGGTCGCGGCTCAAGCGCTTGCCTGCCTCGGGGGCGACGCAGGGCTGACCGCTCTTTTGGCGATAGCCGCTGATGAAAATCTCGGACTTGACCAGCGAGCGGCGGCAGCCTGGGCAGTTTCGGGCGGAGTGAAGGGATCGGCCCACGAGCTGTTGCCGGAAGAGGCGTACCTGTGCACCAGCCTCGCGGTGCTCGAGATGGTGTCCGATCCCGAGGCTGATGGAGGCTTCGGGCTCGATAACTTCCTGCGCAGCTACACCACATTCCCAGCCCAGGACCGGTTGCCATTCGTGCGAACTCTGGCTGGGTTGGCACGCGAACACGGCAAGGGAATCGCGACCATCTGTATTCACCTGCTCAAGGCCGAAACCGCTCCGGACGCACGCCAGGCGCTCATCGACATGGCCGCCGCCGAAGGCAGTCAGGTCGCCGCCGATCTGCTCGCCTCATTCGCGGCGAGCGCGACCGGCGCGGATGCCAGGCTTGCCCGCCGTCACCTGCACATCCTGCGCAGCCGAGGTGTCCGGGGCCAGGTGCGGGCCGACCTTGAAGCGACCCGCGCTTTCGTGACCGGCGTCGACGGCGACGCCTGTCTGGCGGTGAATATCATCATCCCGCGGGCTCCGACCTTCGACCTCGCGAACCTCCTGCTCCATCTTGGCAGTGGCATAAGGGACGGCTTTGTTCGCCGAAACCTGTCGCGCAGTGGCGTCGACGAGCTGGTGGACCAGATCAAGGGAAAGTTCGAGCTCACCGCTTTCGTCCCCATGCCGCTCTGTGCACGCATGGTCGACGAAGCCTTGGCGCTCGCGCGACCCGAGACCCTGGCGGAAGCCGACATCGCTCAGGCCATCGCCCTGGCGACGCCGGCGCTGGAAATCGCTCGCCGGCAGCCCACCCCGGCGCCCGCGCCGGCAGCCGGGCCGGCCGTGCCCATCGAGAGGATCAAGGCCCTACTCGACAGCGCAGGGTTCGAGTACTGGTTCTTCGAAGCGCGTGAGGCAGCGATACGCGCCTCCGTCGAAGTCCTTCGCAAAAGTGCGCGGGGCAAAACCGGGCGTCCCTCGCCCGCCGCTTTCCGCAAGCGTCTCATCCAAGAGAGCGCCCGTACTTGTGAACGGTTGATCGCAACCGGCGAGCTCGTCCGCCTCGAGCGCATGCTGCGGTACCAGGCCAACGCCCTCGCCAACGCAGGGCACTCGGATCGCGCGGCGTTGTGCCAGAAACTGGCGCATGAGCTGAGTCGATCCGACGGCTCCTTCCTGCAGTGCATGGCGACCGCGTCCTTGCTGCGCGCCCTGGCGACGCCCGAGGAGGTCATCGAAGACAGGTTCCAGGAAGCACGCGCAACGCTTCGCGCCCGCCTGCTGGTCGACGAACCGGGCAGGCCGCATGAACGGCGCAAGAAGGACGTGGCGGTGCTGGATCTGGCGACCGCGGCTTTCCTGGCGTTGAACACCGTCAACCGCGAGGTGCCGTCGAGCCAGCGAGCGTCCCTCAATCATGTCGAAAGCGCCGCCCTGGAAGCCGGCAAGGTGTTCGCAGCGACGTTCACCCGCGGCGTGGGCGGCACCAGCAAACCTGCGGAGATGCACGCACTACTGGTTGGCATATTGAAGAAACACGCCCTCTTCGAGCCCTCGGAACGCGGCAACCTGGCAGTCGGACTCATGCGGAGCGTGACGGAATTTTCGAGCGAAATCTGCGGTGAGCAGTGCCCCCATCAGTGCTTCGAAGATCCGACAGACGACGGTCGAGCCCTGTTTCACCTGGACATCATCCCCTGGGACGTGGACGGCGATCTCATGTCCTGACGACGAGGCGGCCTGTTCGATCACGAGCGCGTCGAACTCTGGCAAGGAGTCATCCTTCGCACGAGCCGCCAGAAAAGTTCCCACGCAGCCGCGGTCATGCGACTCACCCGTCTGTTCGTCCTGGCATGCGCCGACGGCCGGGCTGAAGTGCGGGTGCAGTTACCGCTCGCCCTGTCCGAAGATTCGGAGCCCGAGCCCGACCTGGCGATCGTGGCCCCCGGTGAATACAAGGACGCCCATCCAACTACCGCCCTCTTGGTGATCGAGGTCGCCGACTCATCGGTGGACGGCGATCGAGGCTTCAAGGCTCCGGGTTTTGCGGCCGGGGGAATTCCTGAGTACTGGATCGTGAACCTTCGTGATGACGCCGTCGAGGTTCACCTGGACCCGTCGGGCGGACAGTATCGCCGCATCGTCCCTTGGCGCCGTGGCCAGACGCTCCAGCCAGAGGCCTTTCCCGATCTCAGGCTCTCCGTCGACCAGATGCTGGGCTGAGTCCGTCGCGGGGCTCACATGGTCTCGAGATACGCCACCAGATCGGCGAGTTGACCAGCGGTCAGGCCCGCCGTGGCGCCGTGGCGCGCGTCGCCGCCGCACCGTTGATCGGAAAGGCGCGCGAGCAAAGTCGGCGCGCAGCCGTCGTGCATGTACGGCGCGCGGGCGGCGAGGCCGATCAGAGGCGCAACCTGGAAAGCCTTGCCGGTGCCGACGTCGACGTTCTGGTTGTTGGTGCCCAGGCGACCCGCGTGGCAGGTGGCGCAACCGACGGCCGGGTTGGTGAAGATGGCCCGGCCGCGGCTGACGGCGACCCCATCGCGCGGTTCCGCCACCGGCAGCGCAGGCACCCCGTCGATGAAACGCGCCAGGGCCTTGACCAGTTCGGGGGCCAACGGCGGGCCGCCCATGCGGCGGGTCCAGACCACGCTTGCAAGAGTCTGCAGATCGCGCATGTCACCGTCCCAGTGGAACGGCGCCGCCGCCATGATTCCGCCCCGCAGCGATTGCGTGCGCCGCGGTCCCATGGGAGCGAAGTTCCACACGCGACCATCCTCGCCACCGTCGGGATGGCAGGACGCGCACGCGATCGCGCCTCCTGCGACGCTGTGGAATATTGCGTAGCCGGTGTCGGCGCGGCTTCCGCCACCGAGCACGATGGTGCGACCCGAGGCGGGCAGTTGCAGTGTCGCCGGCTCGCGCGTCTGCACGACGACGCGGCCGCCACCATCGAAAGCGACCGCGATCGCTTCGCCGGCCACGTCCAGGGTGCCGATTCGGCGCTCGATGACGTCGAGCCAATCTCCGTCGCCAGGCGCCGGCGGGCCGGCGTCAGGAGAAGGCGGCGAGGGGTTGGCGCCGGGGTCGAGGCAGCCCTGTCCGACAGGATCGCGCGCGAACGCCTCCCAGCGCCCGACCAGGACGCGGCTGCCCACCGTCGGCGTCCAGGCGCCGCCCGCATCCAGCAGCGCCGCCCGACGCCCGTCGGGCGCGAGCGCCAGATCCACCGCCAGGGTCACGCGCGCGAGCGCCGGCGCCGGCTTCGCTGGCTGGCCTGGAGTCAACGACGACAGCACGGCCTGAACAATGGTGTTGCACGGATCTGGCGATCCACCCGGACCGCCCCCGACGTAGGCGCCGGCGCCGACGGTTCCGACCAGGCCGGTTGTCGCACGCTGGTGCAGGACGAGTGCACCACCGCTACCCGGAAGCGAAAGCATCCGCCACGCCACCGACGGCGTCATCAGCGACGGCTGCATCGGATCTGAGGGCACACGCTGCCGATCCCGCACCGCCGCCGGAGCGCCGCGCGCGCTGACCCGACCGTCGCGCTCGATGGCCAGAACTTCGGCACTGCGAAACCGGCTGACCAGCAGGTGATCGCCATCGACCAGCACGTCGCGCAGATCGGCATCGAGCCGCAGCGTCCGGACCGGCGCGCCTCCGCTCGCCGGCAGCGACACCAGCTCACCGCCCGCGCAGGCGACATGCAGGAGATCCTGCCCAGGCTCGTGCGCCAGTCCGCGCGGCGCCGGACACACCGGGCGGCGCATGGCCACGGCCCACCGCGGCCCGCGCAGCGTGAGCACGGCGCCACTCCGACGAAGTGCCACGTGCACGCGACCGTCGTCGTCCTCGACAAGGCGGCCCGGCTCATCGCCGCGAAGCACCGGGATCTCGGCCGTCACCTTCTCGGTCACGAGATCGACGATGACGATGCGATCGCGATCGGCATCGGATGCCACGGCGGTGCGCCCGTCACGCATCACCAGCAGGGTCCCGCCTGCGAGCGGCGGCGGCGGCACCGGCGCGTTCACCAGCGCGCCGAAGTTCGGCACCAGCGGCGCGCGGCTGACAAACACGGGGTTGGTCGGCAGCGGGACCGGAGGCTCCATGATCCGGACGTCGGGCCCACCATCGGATGCCATGGCTTGATCGGCGGCGTCGGCGTCATCGCTGCCCGGCGGGACCGACCACGCCGCGAGTTCCTCGATCTGGTCGGCGCTTTCTTCGACCACCTTGCCGATGCCGCCCGCGAACCAGTAGCGCTTGACGCCCTTTCGTGCGCCGTCGTCCACGCTGACCTCGCTCCAATCGAGGCGCACCCGCGCACAAGTGAAGCGCCCCGCCGGCACCACAACGACCTCGTCGAGCGCCTCCATGGTCCAGCGATCGGTGCGCTCCGCCGACAGGCGCAGGTTGCCATTGTCGGTGAGCTTCGCTTCCCGGTACTTCTCGGTCCAGGTCGCACCGACAGCCAGGCGGGCCGGGTTCTCGTCGAAGCGCTGCTTGCCTGGAAACCACAGCTTGCGCCCATCGGGGCCCATCTCCTCATGGCGTACGACCACACCACCGCGCCTCTCGTCGAAGGACGTGGAAGGAGGAGCACCGTTTCTGGTCGAGGTGGTGACGATCCGAAACGCGACGATGCCGGCCTTGTCGCCGGTCAGATTCTCGCGCGCCTGCACAACGGTCTTCTTGCTGCCGCCGGCATCTGCGCCACTGGCCTGACCATTCACCGGGCGCAGGTTGTACTGCCACCATGCCCCCACCCGCAGCGGGAGATAGCCACGTGTCACCGACGGTCGCGCGTCGAGGCCGGCGGATCCCGAAGCCGCCCGCGGATCGTCGGCGGGCGACCCCGAAGCCGCGTCGTCGCCGGGGTACCCGCCCCCGCCGCCACCGCGCATCCCGGGGGCTGCTCCGGCACTCTCGTTCCCGCCCTGCCCGCCGCCCGCACACCCTCCCGCCGCAACCAGCACCAACGAGATCCGAAGCAGCCCCCGTGCATTCATGACTAGTGTCCTCCTCCATTGCCCACGATCGTGATCGGGGTACTTGCCCGCACCCGGGTCCCCGTCGTCGTGGCGGCTTCAAGCGTGATGCTGGTGGCGCCCTCTGCCAGGGCAAGCTCGTCGCCATCGACCAGGCAGTACAGATCGTCGAGGCCGTCGCCGTTACCGTCGAGCGCCAGGCACAGCGGGTGCGAGAACAGGTGCTTGACCGGCGCACCACCCAGCTTGATGGTGGCCCGATCGATGGCGTCGACCGGCAGGAAGGCATTGCCGAAGATGGCCACCGGGATCGCACCGCGCGCGCGCGGATTGATGTGGTTGTCGGGATCGCCAGGGCGCACGTCGATCGCCGGCGACAGCGTCTGCGCCGCGAAGGTCGGCAGGGTCGTCCGTTCGATGGCGAAGGCCCAGAACAGGGTGTCGTTGGTGACCACGAAGTCGTTGTCGGTGGTCACGACGAGCAAGCGACGTCCGTCGGGCAGATCGGGGCCGAACGCCAGGCCCTCGATCTTCTCGGGGAACGTCGCGCCGACCAGGTTGAAAGCCGGATCGAGCAGGTTGATGAACGGCGCCTTGGCCACCGGCGTCGCCCCGGGGATAGCACCGGTTTGCGGCAGGTTGGCGATGCCGCTGACATCAGACGCGGCGGCCAGATCGATCTTGAAGATCTTCTTGGTCACCGCCTTCACGCCGACCTCGCTGTCGCGCTCGATCACCAGCAGCTCGTGGTCATTGATGGCCAGCAGCTCGTTGACGCCGCCCTTGGATGCCGTGTCGATGGCGTAGGCGAACTCGCGCGTGGCCGCGCCGGTGGCGATGTCGAACTCGACGATGCGGTTCCACGTGCCGGCTCGCTTGCCGGCCGCATTGAGGCCACCGTCCTGCAGAAGCGCGTTCTGCATGATGCCGAACAGCTTCTTGCCATCGGGCGAGATGGCGAGCCCCTCCATGCCCCGGTTGGCCTGCCGCCCGCTGGTGTTGCCCGACAGCTCGGCCGCTGTGCCGGCCGCACCCAGGATGACCGACGGGTTGGCGATGGCGAATTTGGCGGGCGTGGCCAGCGTGCGCAGCCGCGTGCCCGCGGCGTTGAACTCGTAGACGAAGGGCCCGTACTCGTCCGAGACGAAGAACGTGCCGCCGCTGCCCAGCCGAATGCCCTCGGGATCCAGGCGCAGGCCCGACGCCACCTGGTTGCCGGTGCCTACGAACGGCAAGCCAGCCTCGTTGCGCAGGATCGTCGCCTGCACCAGCGACACCGCGATGCTGCCGACGACCCCGGGTGCCGGTGCCGGTACGGCTACGTCGAGGACGTAGGTACGATCCTGGTAACTGGTGGTGCCGTCGGCGGGGCCGCGATCGGGTTGCGCGATGTAGCGGTTGCGCACGCCCGTGTACGCGATGCCGGAGCCGAGGCCGCCCGCGCGATCGTGCGGCGTCACCCCATCTTCGAGGAGGGGTGGCGTGAGGCCGGTGAGCCCGTCGGATGCGGTGGCCGACAGCGTGCCCTGGCCGACAAGTTCGACGGGCGCGGCGACAGCCAGCGTCCATGGCGCGGCGACGAGAGCAATGGCAACGAGCGATCGAGGACGGAGTCTGTGCTGGTTCATGAGGTAGCTCCTGGGTTGGAAGAGGACTGCAATGCCGGCGCCGCCAGCAGCAAGGGGCGCGCCAGCGGCGCGGCCAGGAAAAACGCGGGTTCGTGTGCGCCGGACGCGGACCAGACCGCGCCGTCACTGCGCAGGTCGTGCAGGGCCTGCACAATGGGCGGATTCCCGATGCCAAGCGATGGAGATGCGAGTGCGCGTGGCCAGCGCACCCAAACACTCGTGGTACCCTTGTTTCGTGTCACATCTGGAACAGGCCGAAAAGCTGCTGTCCGACATGACGCCTGGAGAAAAAGCCCAGCTCCTCAAGTTGCTGGTGCGCGATCTGGGCGACACGTTCCCGGGCATCGAAGAGACCCCAGGCGTATGTGGGGGCGCGCCCCGCATCGTGCGCACTCGCATCCCGGTTTGGACCCTGGAGCAAGCCAGGAGACAGGGTGCCGGGGAAGCCGATCTGCTGCGAGCATATCCTTCGCTTCGCGCCGAAGATCTGGCCAGTGCGTGGGCCTTCGTGAGGAATCATCGCGATCTGATCGATTCGCAGATTCAGGACAACGAAGCGGCCTGATTCGTGGCGAGGCTGTTCGCGGACGAGAACTTCCCCGAGCCGGGCGTGGACTACCTGCGCCGCCTCGGACACGACGTGTTCACGGTCAGCGATGCGGGCCGTTCAGGGGAGGCATGGCCTGACCACGCAGGGCTCGTGGTGTGCACGTTCGACATCGATTTCGCCGCGCAGGCCGGACGGATCAGCGACGCTATTGCTGAGGTCGGCGACTGTGCGGGCAAGGTCCTCCGAGTCAACCGCCCGGAGCGCTGATAGTTCGAGGCCGGTCACGCTGCCGCCTACGGCCGGACGAGCAGGACCACGCACTCCGCGTAGTCGGTGATGGCGGGTTGGCCGCCCGGGAGCACGGCGAGGCCCTGCGGCGTGTTCAGGCCTCCAGGCAGTGGCCCCGGCTGAACACCGCGGCGGCCTGGTGTATCCACACACGTGGTCGTCAGGCCGGTCGCGACCTCGACCCTGCGAATAACAGTGTTGCTCGTGTCCGCGACAAACAGGTTGCCGCCGCCGTCCACGGCGAGGTCGACATAGCCAAGGCTGAAGCGCGCTTCGGCACCCGTGCCGGCACCGACCAGCAAGGAACCGGGAGTGGAGTCTGTGGTTGTTCATGATGCTGGCGCCGCCATCAGCAAGATGCCGGCCAGAGGCGCAGCAAGGAAAGGCGCGGGTTCAAAGCGACCTGGGCGAACCAGACCGCGCAGCGACCGCGCAGGTCGCGCAGGCCCTGCACAGGTGCAACGTTCGAGATGGGCCCCTGTCTCCCCCGATCATTGCCGAATCAAGTTGCCCCAGCGCCGGCCACGAGTCGGGCGCCCCCGCAACCGTCACGGCACCGCGGCGCAGTTAGGGACGTTGAAGCTGCCCGGCACTTTGCGCAGCACCTCCTCCTCGCGTGGGTTGGGCGTCAACTCGTAGACCTTGCCGATGCCTTTCACGAAACAGAAGTACTTGGTCACCGCCTGCGACCCGTCGGGCAGGCTGGTCCTGCGTTCGTGGCACAAGGGGG
>JANPCZ010000260.1:0-12863 GCA_031431215.1 Myxococcales bacterium | reverse complement strand
CCGTTTCGTTGGCCTATCCCAGTCTCAGTTCGCGCAGGCGATGGCGATCAGCGTCCATACGCTGCGAAACTGGGAGCAAGGTCGAAGACGTCCGGAGGGGCCAGCGATTGGCCTCCTGAGGATTGCTGCTCGTCACCCCCGAATCATTCGCGAGAATCTTAGGTCGGCGGCATGATCAATGTCGTGCTGACGGCACATCACCTTCGGCGGGATCGCGTGGTAGGGTTTCCCCGGGTGGAGAAGCGACGGGCCAAGCACTAAGCATCATGTTCGGTACCTGGTGCTACACAATTGGGGCGCCCCCCGCCTTCGCCCAGGAACCCCCGCCCGTCCTCCAATACACCGGGCTGCGACATCTTGTCGCTGGCTGGCCATGGACGATCCGGCTAGCTTTCGGCTAGCTTCCGCTCCGCGCAGCCTTCCCCGCGCACGGAGCCGCCATGAGACCAACCTCGATCATCGTCCTCGCTGCTGGCCTTGGCCTCCTGTCGTGCAAGGGCAGCGGTGCCGACGAGCCCGGTGCCGACGAGTATTTCTACGACTGCGAGGGATCACCGCCCGCGAGCCTCAAGGTATTCGCCACCGACGAGGGTTTTGTTGAGTTCATCAACAAGGCCACGGCCAACGCTTACATGATGAGCGAAACGCAGGCTCCCGTACTGACGGCGCCAGCGGCGGGAGGTGGACTGTCTGCGAGCGCACCGCCCCAGGTTGTGTTTCGTTCGGCCGCCATGACGTTCGACCGCTCCGGCAACGGCCGGCCACCCGCGTCGCGTCCGCGCTCCCTTTGGTCGCGCGCGCGATCGTGGCTGTCGTTCGAAGGGACCGCGTGGGCGCACTGCCCCGCCGTCACCGGCGAGACCTTTCTGTTTCAGCTCACGGCCGACGGAGCCAAGGATCCCGCGTACACCGCCTTTCTTTCGGTCACCTCCTTCACGCCTGGGGCGGCGAAGTGGAAGGCAGCCCTGGGGCCGCTGGCGGGCAAGACGGTGAACTTGCGATTGGCGCGTGCCGTGTTCAGCCAGGGCAGCATCACGCTGGGGCCCTTCGTGTCGCCCACCCCGGTCACATTCAACGTCACCCAGTGATGCCGTCGCCACTGGCACGGGCCGCCGTGCTGCTCACCATGGCGGCGGCGGCCGCCGCTTGCTCAGCGACGGCCACGCCGGGGATCGAGCTCGACCTCTCGGTCGAGTCGCCGTCCAGGTCAGGCGGCGGACCCGGCGAGATCGTGATCAACAACGATCGCGGCTACCGCATCGTCGTCACGCGAGGCTATCTGGTCACGCGCTCGGTCGATCTGCTTGCGTGCCCGGGTACGTCGGCCAGCCGTCGAGCACCGTCGTTCTCCCTGGTTGGCACAGCCTTCGCTCACGATGCGGCGTCACCCACCCACGTTGGCGCGCCGCTGGTCGAGTCGCTTCTCGCCCCGGATCGGTCGCGAACCTGGATGGGCACCTTTCGTCCCGCACCGGATCGCTATTGTCAGGTGAGGGTCGTGCTCGGTCCCGCCGATGCCGACGCCAGAGGGCTTCCATCCGACGCGAACCTGATCGGCAAGAGCCTTCTGCTTGCCGGGCGGTACCAGCTTGCGGGCAGCGACGCCACCCTGCCGTTCGCGTTGTCGTCGGACCGGGTCGTCGAGATCAATTTGTCGGTGGGTCCCTTGCTGCTTGACGAAGCGGCGCCGCGTCGGCAGGTGGTGGTCTTGAAGAAAGCCTCCGATCACTGGTTCGACGGCATCGACATGGAGTCGCGGTCTGACGCCGACGTCGGCAGGCGCATTCTCGAAAACGTGCGGGCTTCGTTGGAAGCGGCCGCATTTTGATGCGCCAGCGGGGGATCCGGGCTGGCTGCGCCACGCTCGTCGCGCTTGCTTTGCTGGCAGCCGGCGGCGAGCCCGGGGCCCACGCGTGCGCCAGCTGCGGCTGCGGCGATCCCACGTTGACCGGGATCGGTCTCGAAAAACCATTTGCCGGTCGCCTGCGCGGATCCCTGGAACTGCGCCACCGCACCGACCGAATTGGTGAGCCCCGCGTGGATCAATTGCGCCTGGGCGAGCAGCGCCTCGACGTCCAGGTGTCCTACTCGCCACTCGACAAGCTCACACTCCTGCTGACGCTGCCGGCGCTGCAACGGAGCGTGCAGCACGTGAACCTGGCGCAGACCACTTCGAGAGGAATCGGCGACGTGGAGTTGCGGGGGCGGGTCATCCTGATGCAGGACCGCACATTCTCGCCGCGCCACCTGTTGTTTGCCACGGCAGGACTCAAGGCACCGACGGCACCCGCGCAAGAAGCCTCGGACGGCATGCGATTGCCGATCGAATTGCAACCAGGGACAGGATCGTGGGATCCGCTGGCAGGGCTTTCGTACGGGCATTTCGCTGCGCCCTGGTCGGTGTACACCAGCGTGCAGGGCGCCCTCGCCACCGGCGGACACGACGGCTACCGCGCCAGCCGCTCGCTGCGGGTGACAGCACTTCTGCAACGTCAGCTGGGCGCATCCTTCGGGGTGCGCGCCGGCCTGGACGGCCGTATCGACGGCAAGGCCATCGAGGCCGGGGTGACGGCCGGCGATTCGGGCGGCTCGGTATGGTTCGCATCCGCCGACCTGCTGGCCAACCCCATGATGGACCTGCTGGTGTTCGCGTCGATCAAGGTGCCGGTGCTCCAGCGACTCGACGGTTTTCACCGCGAAGGTCCCATGCTGGCGGTCGGAGTGGCCTACGACTATTGAGCCAGGGTCGCACTTGAGTTGGCGGTGACGCATGGACCGCGACCAACGATGCACCAACGATGCTACTCTGGGCACGTGAAACCCGCCCGGAATGCGGCCGGCCTCGCGGCACCCGAACCGAGGGGGGCACGATTGACCATGGCCCAGTGGGGCGCGATGCCCGAGGACGAGTCTGGCGAGCTGGTCGATGGCCGCCTGGTGGAGGAGGAGATGCCCGATCTGATCCATGAGCTCGTCGTTTCGTGGCTGAACGCTTTGTTGCACGTCTGGATCGGCGGGCGCGGTGGCTTCGTATTCGGTTCCGAGGCCAAGTTCGTGGTCAGCGCGAAGCGCGGTCGAAAGCCTGACCTCAGCATCTATTTACCGGGCGTCAAGGGACTGCCGGCGCGGGGGCCCGTGCGCGTGCCCCCGGACATCGTGATCGAGGTGGTGTCGCCGACGCCGCGTGACGGGCGACGCGACCGGGTCGAGAAGGCCGACGAGTACGCCGCCTTCGGTGTGCACTACTACTGGATCGTCGATCCCGCGCAAAGAACCATCGAGATCCTCGAGCGGGGGAAGACCGGCAAGTACATCCGGGCGCTCTCGCTGCTAGGCGGCTCATCGAATCGCGTTCCGGGCTGCGCAGGTCTCATACTGGACGCGGATGCCGTGTGGCGCGAGGTCGATCGGTTGCTGTCGGGACGCTGAGGGTTCAGGCATCAGGAGCGCACTAGTGTAGAGTGCGCCGGCCGTGCACCGGTTGCATGCATCGTCCCGCACTGCCTGGCTCGAATCCCTGCGCCGCTCGCGCGTGGGTCGGGGGATGCTGGTAGCCACCGCGTGGTTCGCAACGCTCGGGTTGCCGTGGCTGCACACCCTCGTTCATGCGCTCGAGGACACGGAAGCCGCCGCGCCCAGTGCCCCGACGGCGTGGACGCTGCGCATCCGGAACTCGGCCAAGGAGCGCCTGGCCGGATACCACCGGCATGACGACGGCCGCGTGCACCGAGACGACATCACCGGGACGGAGGTGGCGCCAGCGCCGGCGGCCGCGCCCGCCTTGCCCGCTCGCCACCAGCACGGGATTCCCGGGAACCCAGGCCGTAGCCCCGCCGACCACGGACGCGACGCGCCCGAGCACTTGCGGTTGGCCGTGCAGAACACCGCAGCGCCGTCGGTGCTTGCGGCTCCGACCGCGGTCAGCGCGCCGCCGTTGCTTTCGCTCGTCGACCGACTCGTCGCCAAACCGGTGGTCCGTGCGCATCTCGGCCGCGGCCCACCCCGCGGCGCGATCTAGCAGCTAGCTCGCCGAGGCACCAAGCGCGGCGCGGCTGTTGCGACCACTGTTCTGGACCTACCCAACCACTTTCGAGCAACTCACGATCGCGCGCGATTTGAACCTGGTCATGTACCAGGTGCGTGCGAGCGGCGGACCCGAGCACAAGGCGTGGCTCGTGCGGCGCTTCGGTGATCGCGGCATCAGGACCTGGATCCTCCGGAATCGCGGACGAGGGTTGACCATCAAGCAGATGATCCCGTGGATCACCGAGCGTGTTGCGCGCAAGTGGCAAGCCGGCAACCCGGGCGCGCAGATCTGGGAGAACCGGTGAAGCTCCATCCAGAGACGCTGGTCGCGAATCAGACGGCGGTTCTGGCCGCCTCGGGAGCGGCGACAGCGAGATGGGAAGCCTATCTCGCGGGCGGCATGGCGGCGGCGCTGCAGCTTGGCCATCGCGTCTCCGCCGACTTCGATTGGTTCACCAGGAAGACGCTCGATCCGGCCGGGCTGCTCGCGGATGTGAGATCCCTCGGGTTTCCGGTTCAGGTTCGCCAGAACGACCAGGGGACATTCCTCGGTCAGGTCGGCGGCATCGACTACAGCGTATTCCGATACCGCTACGACACCGTCGGGTCACCGGTTTCTTTCGAGGGTTGCAGCCTCGCTTCGTTGACGGACATCGGTGCCATGAAGCTGGCGGCCATCTGTCAACGGGCGACGAAGAGAGATTACGTCGACCGGGTACCGATCCCGGTGTGGCCATCAAGGGCCTGACCTACTTCAAGGACGTCGAAGCAGAGCGGATGCCAGAAATGCTCGCCAAGACAAGCTGGGCCGAGGTCAAGAAAGGTCTCGAACAGGCAGTCGAGCGCGCGTTCTCTGGCGGTCTGGCGTTGTAGTTCTTCACCGCTGCCGCCGCGCGACCGCCTCGCGCTGTGAGGCCGATGACGGGCCCTCGGAACCTGCCTGGCCACCAGCACCGAAGAAATGAAACCGGCACCAACGTCCGTGAGATAGGCGTTCGCGTTCACCACGTGCTCCCAGCCCCTTTGCGCAAGTTCGAGGGGGACCGCCTACCAGGGCATGAACTACGGCACCGGACGGGTATTCGATGTGGCGCTGGAGAACAACGATCCCCGCGAAGCACTCCTGAAGTTCGATCTGGGCGCAGTCCCGTCGGTCAGCAACGCTCGCCTGGTGGTCCAGTGCGAGACACTGGGTACCGGAGCTCTCATGACCGAGGTGCGTGCCCTCGCTGATGTTGCATGGAGCGAAGCCCAGGTCACCTGGTCAACGCGGCCACAGCTCGGCCGGATTTCGCAGCGGCCGAGTCGGTGCTGTCGCCCGCCGAGGATCCGTACTCGCTGATGCGGCGGGGTAGCGCGAGCGCGCACCTGGGGCGTTTCGAGGACGCCGAGCGCGATTTCATGGAGTCCGTGCGCCGCGAGCCCGACAACGAATGGGCGTGGATCCTGTGGGGCACGTCGCGCGCGCTGCGCGGCGATCTGGCCGGCGCCGATGCCCACCTGTCCGAAGCCATCCGCAGGAAGCCCGAAAATCCCGAGGCGTGGGAGGAACACGGCCACGTGCGTCTGTCGCGCCCGGCGTATGCGACGGCGGCGGTGGATTTCACGCAGGCCCTCGCGCTCAACCCGGCGCTCGAGCCGCTGCTGGGCGCACGCCTGCGCGAAGCACGCGATCGCGCCGCCCGCTGATCGCGCCTTGCGTGCTAGATTTTTCGTCGCCGTGGCCGCGTCGTTTCCGCCAACAGACTGGTCGCTGCTTCTGGCTCTGCACGAGCCTGGCCCAGGTGTCGGACGCGATCTGCTCGAGCGGCTGGTGCAGCGCTACTGGCAGCCGGTCTATTGCTACGTTCGCGCGCTGCGGACAATGGCACCCGCGGAGGCCGAAGATCTGACGCAGGAGTTCTTCACCCAGATGTTGGCGCGCGGGCAATTCGCCAAGCTGTCGCCCGAGCGGGGCAGCTTCCGAGGAACTCGGCCAGCGCTTCGGCGTCAGCGAGAACGACATCCGCAACCGCCTGCGCGAGTCGCGCCACCTGCTGCGCGAGATACTGCGCAAGCGCCTGCTGGAATCGGCGATTCCCGGGGAGGATCTGGAGGCGGATCTGAATTTCATCGTGGGCCGGTGATCCGCCAGGCGCGACTTTCCCCAGCCGCACCGAGCAGGCGGCATCAACGTTACCAAGCCACCCCCTGGGCGGCTCCAGTGGGAACCGCTCGTCATCACCGGTAGCGAAAGCGAGGAAACACCCGCGGAATTCGCGCAAAACCTGCCGGCACGGTTCTTGAAGTAGTTGCTGGAGTGCTTGCCTGCATCATTCAGCTAATTTTTCTGATTGGCATCTTCGTAGGGCATCCGACCTGGATCAAACTCGCCATTGCCGTGACGGGCGCCTCGGTCGCTGTGTTCATGGGTCATTCGCTTCACCTGTACCGTGGCTCTCGCGCCGAAGTGATACACGGGGCGGTCGCCGCCCGAAGGGCAACGGTCGACGCCAGTCCTCATCGTTTCGGTCATCAGATGCTCGGCAGCAGGCCCAGATGAGATCCAGTCGGCAGGCCCATCAGCGGCTGGAGCAACTGTACGAGGTCAACAAGCTGTTCGCGACCTTCGAAAACGTCGAGCAAATATTCGAGCCCACTCTTGGCATCGTGACCAGGACGCTGCCCCTTCGCAGTGCGATTCTCATCAAGGTAGACGACGATCGTTCCAAGATGATCGTCTGGCCTTCCGAGGGCCAGAACTCCGGGCACATGCGAACTGTCAAGCAGCACTTGCAGGCGGCGTACGCCTACCTGGTCGGGGCTGCATCGACCGTATCCCGGGCGGGAACCGAAGCGAACCTCGCGAAGAAGTTCATCGTCATCCCGCTCGTCGTGGCCCATCACCCGCCCTTTGGCGCGCTTCAGCTGGAAGGGGTCCAGCCCTTCGACAAGGCGGATCTGATATTCGTCAACGCCATCGCCAACCAGCTCGCGATCGCGCTCGATCGAGATCGCAGGCGGCGGCGCGACATCACGCGGCGAGAGATCGCCGAAAGATCAAGGGAGAAGTATCAGGCGCTTGCTGACGAGAACGCCAGGTTGTACGAGCAGGCGCGGCAAGCGGTGCGAGAGCGTGAACAGATTCTCGCGATTGTCTCGCACGATCTCAAGAATCCCCTCGGGACGATCCTCATGACCACCGCGACTCTCGCGAAGAGAGGGATTTCGAAGGAGCGGCGACGAGAGCTTCCGCAGGCCGTTGGAAGAATCCAGCGTTCGGCGGAACGCATGCAGCGGCTCATCGAGGACCTGCTCGACTTCGCCAGCATCGAAGCCGGACGCGTTGCGATCAAGCCCCAGCCGCACGATCCGGTCTCGATGATTCACGAAACGCTTGCGTGCTTCGAGAGCGTCTCGCAAGAAACCCAGCTGCGGTTGACGGCGGATGTCGAACCGGATCTGCCGGCGATCTCCTGCGACCGCGATCGCATTCTTCAGGTGCTCTCCAACTTGGTCGACAACGCGATCAAGGCCACGGCCGAGGGCGGGCAAATCGTTGTCCGAGCCGAGGCACGAGGCCACGAACTCTTGTTTGCAGTCTCAGATGACGGTCCGGGCATCAGCGAGGAGGACGCCAAGCATCTGTTCGAGCGTTACTGGCGCAGCGACGAGGCAAACTACCAGGGCACAGGCTTGGGTCTCGCCATCGCGGGTGGAATTGTTAGCGCGCACGGCGGCCGGATCTGGGCGGAGAGCGAGCTGGGGCGCGGCGCGACTTTCCTCTTCACGGTTCCCGCGGCTGATCTCGCCCCTGGCGAAGGCGCTAACCACTCACACCCGCAGCCTAACGCTGCGCAGCTTTATGTGGTCTGAGGACAACCTAGACGGCGGAGATATCGTCACGCGTAACCTCGTATGTTCGACTATTGTTTACTATTGCAAGTATTTTGCCCCGCCTGTAAGACGTGATGCCACATGCGCCCACCTGGTTCGCCTTCGCCGCCCGCCACTGGTCAGGGGGCAGAACCTTGGGCTTCCGTCGATGAGGTCGCGGCCCATCTCGGTGTGCGGAAGGACTCGATCTACCGCTGGATCGAGCACCGCGGATTGCCAGCCAACAAGATCGGCAAGCTCTGGAAGGTGAAGCTCTCGGAAGTCGACGTGTGGGTGAACGCTCGTGGCGCGAGTGCGAGTGCAGAATCACTGGCAGCAGGTTCGTCCGCCAAGCAGGGCGGTCCACTGCGGCGTGACGGCTCCCCGGAGCGGGTCGTGCTCCTCATCGATGATGATGAGCTGGTTCGCGACACCCTCCATGATTTTCTCTCCGACGAGGGTTACGGGGCGCTCCTGGCTTCCGATGGCGCCGAGGCGCTGAAGCTTCTCACTTCGGCCTCGCCTCGGCCGAGCCTGATCATCCTCGACCTGAAGATGCCGAACGTCGACGGCTGGCAGTTTCGAGAGCAACTGGCGCGCGATCCGGACCTGGCTTCTATTCCGGTCATCGTGGTGACGGCGGTTCCAAGTGCGAGCATGAGCGATGTGACCGTGCTGCGTAAGCCGCTTGATCTCGAGCAGCTCGCCGACGCCATCGAGAAGACCTTCTCGGCAAGCGGAGCTGGCAAGAAGCTCACCCTTGTCGTCGTCGATGACGACGAAGACCAGGCCGAGATGCTTTCGGAGTTACTCCAGGGAGACGGCCATCATGTGCTTACCGCATCGGGTGGTGCGAGCGCGCTGAAGCTGCTCGACCAGAGCCTTCCCGATGTCGTGCTGCTCGACATCGGCCTTCCCGACATCGACGGCTACCAGCTGGCCACGACGATCCGTACCCGCTTCGGCGACAAGGTTCGTCTCATCGCACTCACGGGACTCACCCTAGCCGAGGCGCGCGACAAGGCACACCGTGCGGGGTTCGATGCCTTTCTCACGAAGCCGTTCCGCATCGAGGACGTGGAATCCGCTCTCATCCGCCCGCCGTGACTCCCCGCCCAACACCGAGAATGAAAAGGAGATGCGATGCCTGTGGAAATGAATACCAAGATCCTCGAGGTGATCGAGAAGCACGAGGCCGAGATCCTCGCAGAATGGATAAAGGAGCAGATCGGCGCGTCGACGCTGCGACCTGACCTCCTGAAAGAGGGCGAGTTGCGCGCGCAGTGCACCAGGTTCATCAAGCTGCTTCGCGAAGCCATCCTGGGCAGCAATGTTCTCGACATTCAGCGGCCGCACTGGGCGCCGGTGCGAGACATGCTGGGCGAGATCAGCCGCTCGAGGGCGCTGCTGGGCTTCAGCGCGTCCGAGACTGCGACCTTCGTGTTCTCGATCAAGCAACCAATATTCGCTCGCTTGCGAAAAAGCCACGACAAGGCGGACTCGCTTGCGGAGGACTACTGGAACGCGACCGTTCTGTTCGACAAGCTCGGCCTCTACACGGCCGAGATGTTTCAAAAGTCGCGCGAGGAGATCATCGGTCGCCAGCAACAAGAGATGTTCGAGCTGTCCGCCCCGGTGGTGGAACTCTGGCAGGGCATCCTCGCGCTACCCGTCATCGGAACGCTCGATTCGAAGCGCACGCAGCTCATGATGGAGGCCTTGCTCGAGCGAATTGCCGCGACCCAGGCCGAGGTGGCCATCGTCGACATCACGGGCGTTCCCGCCATGGACACCCTCACGGCGCAGCATCTGATGAATACCGTGAACGCCACGCGCCTCATGGGCGCCGAGTGCCTGATCTCCGGCGTGCGGCCCCAGATCGCCCAGACCATGATCGGCCTCGGCGTGAGCTTCGCCGACGTCACCACGAAGTCCACCATCGCTGGTGCGCTGGCGATCGCGTTCAAGCGGCGTGGCCTGGGCGTCAAGGCTCTGGAACCGTCCGAAGAGCACGGGGCCTAGAAAGAGGGTCGGGCCTTGGACCACATTCCCATCCTACGAATGGGCGAGTTCTTGCTGGTCACCATCCAGGTCGACCTGCACGACCGACTCGCCACGACGCTGCAAGATGATCTTGGCAAACGCCTCGCGAGCACCGGGGCGCGCGGTGTCCTCATCGACATTTCGGCGCTCGATACCGTCGACTCTTTCATCGCCCGGGTGCTGGGCAACATCGCGCAGATGTCGCGCGTGCTCGATGCCGAAACCGTGCTGGTCGGAATGCAGACCACGGTCGCCATCACGCTGGTGGAGATGGGGGTCACCTTGCCAGGAATCCTCACCGCCCTCGATGCGGAAAAGGGCATGGCGCGCCTCCGCGCGGCGATGAGAAACGGCCGCGCGAATGCCTCTCATAAAAAGTGAGACCGTGGCGATTCGCGACGAGCCTGACCTCTTGCTGGTTCGCCAGCTCGTGCGGCAAGGCGCGGCGGAGCTCGGTTTCGGCAAGTTGCTGCAAACCAAAGCGGTCACTGCTGCGAGTGAACTCGGACGGAACACGCTGGTTCATGGCGGCGGCGGAAAGATGCTGCTGGAGACACTGGTGAATATGGCCCGTCGTGGGTTGCGCCTCACGTTCGAGGACCACGGGCCTGGCATCGCAGACGTCGAGCGAGCCATGGCAGACGGCTACACCACGGCTGGTGGGCTGGGCCTCGGTCTCGGCGGCACCAGGCGACTGGTGGACGAATTCGAGCTGGTATCCAACCTGGGCGAGGGCACCCGCGTGATGGTGACGTTGTGGACCTGAGGCCGCCACCCGGTGACGTCATGTGCCTGGCCGTGTCCATCGAGGACATTACCGGGGCGGTCGACGCCCGAAGGGTGGTAACTGGGCTCGCCGAAGCACTCGAGTTCAGTGAATCCGACGTCGGCCGCGCTGCGCTCGTCGTCACCGAGGCAGCGACCAACATCGCTCGGCACGCAGGCCGTGGCCAGATCCTCATTCGTCGCATCGCCATGGATACCAGTGCGGGTATCGAGATCATCGCGCTCGATAGCGGCCCCGGTATGAATGTGGCCGAGTGCATGAAGGACGGATTCTCAACCGCAGGATCGCGCGGTGTCGGCATCGGGGCCATTGCGCGCCTGTCCACCACGTTCGACATCCTGTCGGTTCCAGGCAAGGGAACCGCGATTCTCTCTCGCATCGTGGTGCGCCCGAAACCATCCCTCGAGCCTCGGTTGGCATGGGGCGCGGTCTGCGTGCCCATTCGCGGTCAGGAGGTTTCCGGGGATGCGTGGGCGGTCGACGAGGCCCCCGGCCGGACCAGGATCCTGGTGGTGGACGGCGTGGGACATGGGCTCCACGCCTTCGATGCCGCGCAGCAAGCGCTCAGCGGGTTCCACAGAATGTCAGGTGAGGGGCCCGAGCCGTCTTTGCGGGCACTCGACCAGGATCTACGAGGTACGCGCGGCGCCGCCGCGATGACCGTCGACATCAGCTGGCCGGAGCGCGAGATGCGCTACGCTGGCGTGGGTAACATCGCGGGCATGGTGCTCGCGCCAGGCCAGAGAGGCACCGGTCTGGTCTCTCACCCCGGCGCGCTCGGCCAGACGACACGACGCTTTCAGGAGTTCAAGCACCGCTGGCCCGACAAGGCGCTGCTGGTGCTGCATTCGGACGGTCTGTCGAGCCGCTGGGATCTGGAAACCTATCCCGGGTTGAGCCAAAGGGATCCGAGCCTCATTGCCGGGGTTTTGTATCGAGATTTTCATAACCGCAATGACGACGTGGTGGTTCTGGTGTGCCGCGACCGCGACTTCGGTTTGCAGGCGGCCACGTGAAGGCCGACCTTCTCACGACCGAGATCCGCAGCGAGGAAGACCTGGTGCTGGTGCGTTGGCGCGCGCGACAGATCGCCGAGCTCCTGGGGTTGACCGCCCTGGACCAGACGCGGATCGCCACCGCCGTGTCCGAGGTGGCGCGGAATGCCTTCCAGTACGCGGCCGGCGGCCGGGCTAGCTTCAGTATCGAGGGGGAAAACCCCGCCGCGTTCGTCATTCGGGTGACCGATAACGGTCCGGGTATCGCAGACGTCGAAGCGGTGTTGAGCGGTCGGTTTTTCAAGTCGAATTCCGAGCTCGGGCGGGGAATCGTCGGAGCCAGGCAGCTCACGGATCGGTTCCATCTGGTGTCTGCTCCGGGGCAGGGCACCACAATCGAGCTGGCGACGACGTTCCCGCCTGCCGCGCCAGAGCTGACGCCGGCGATCCTCGCGAGGATCTCCGGACAGCTGGCTCGCGTGGCCCCGAGCCCCATGGAGGCAGTCCGTCACCAGAATCAAGAGCTGCTCCAGGCGCTGGAGGATGCCCGACAGGCCACGGAACGACTGCAAGAGCAGCTCGACTTCACGCGCGCGATGGCTGGCAGTCTTGGCGAGGGTGTCATTGCCGTCGATCTCGAAAGGCACGTCACGTTTTTCAATCGAGCCGCAAAAAGACTGCTCGGCTGGGCAGAAACGGACGCTTTACAACGACCGTTCGACGAGCTCACTCGCTTTGCCGCATTCGACGGCGGCTCGGTTGCGTGTCCGCTCGAGGAGGTGATGCGCACCGGTGGCAAGATCAGCAGTGAAGAACACAGCCTTTTGCGCCGGGATGGTTCCTGGTTTCATGCAGCCTATGACTGTGCGGCCATTCGACGCGACGATCGCACCACGGGTGCGGTCATTACCTTTCAGGACATCAGCGATCGAAAACGGACCGAGAAGGAGCGCGAGGGCTTCATCGAGGGTCTCCAGCGAACGGCGCACTTCAACGAGATGTTTGTCGGGATCCTTGGTCACGATTTGAGAAACCCGCTGAGTGCCATTGCCACGGCTGCGAGCCTGGTTCTCAGGAGATCGGATGCCGAGCAGATCGCCAAGCCCACCGGCCGAATTGTCGCCAGCGCCGAGCGCATGGCGAGGATGATCGACCAG
>JANPCZ010000259.1:0-16129 GCA_031431215.1 Myxococcales bacterium | reverse complement strand
TCACGGATCTCGACATCGACAACCTGACGAGACTTGATTGGTCGAACGGATTGCCCGAGGCGTTGGTGCTGGGTACGCGTGCGGGGGCCGCACAGGGGCAGGGCCTGTTCGTGTTCGGGCCGTTGCAGCCCTGAGGGCTCCCACGGGCTCTGATCCGGCCCCCCCCGGATGTGGCTCCGCCCGCTTGGCACGAATTTGCCGATGGTTTGGACAGCCGCTCTCTGCGCCATCCATCCCAGCACCACCACCGGCCGCCGGTGGTGAACGCGCGCACGCGGCCTTGGGGCCTTCGGTGGACAGGCCCATCACCGCCAGTATTTTCTTGGTCAGTTTCGGTTTGCAGCCGCCCGGCGGTTAGATCAGGACTGGCGATTTGTCGAGGGTCGGGCGCTGCCCGCGCAGATCTGCGTGCGCATCGCGATGCAGGCCGCGCGTGCACCAAAGGCGGCCGCACCGGTGACGTTCGATCGTCGGTGGTGCCCGTCGCGGCGGGCGAAGTTGTTTTGCGAGGAGAAGAACCCGGTCGAGATCATCAAGCAGAGGAAGATCTACGAGTTGCTCGAGACCGCCACTGACCGATGCGAGGACGTCGCCAATATCATCGAGCGTGTGGTGTTGGAGAATTCGTAGCGCCGGTAGGGGTCAGAACGCCACCGGCACGTCGACTTGCACGATGTGGTAATGAGCGTCCGACAGCGGCGCATCCATAGCTCGGGAATACGAGATACCCGGCCGCAACCAGGTCGTGGGTGACACCTTGAAGTGGAAGCGCGGGCCGACCGCGAAGGTTACCGTGTCGCGCGCGGCCGGCGCGGCGGTGACGGCGGCTGGCGTCGATAGCCAGCGCTGGTAGCGGATCTCCCCGCCGAGCGAGAGCATCGGCAAGAGAAAGTACCCGGCGTGCAATCCGGCGGTCAGATTCGTCCGCTTGTTGTCGACGTCGATGGTCTCATTGCGCGCGCGAAAAAGTTGCAGCAGCGTGACCTCTGCCTGCACCGTCAGCTTGCTCGCGACGTACGCTAGGTCCGCGCCGCCTATCACGCTGAAGTAATTGACGGCAAACATGGCGTTGTCCATGGCCGACCGCGCGGCAATACCACGGAACGTGGCGCTGGCAACCTCGTCCATACTGCGTTTCTTATCACCGCCCATGCCAATGGGGAGACCAGCGGCCGCCAAAGCGGCGAAGCGAAAATCCGCGCCCACCTTGCGCCCGTAGGTCAGGCCAACAACGGGATTCACGAACGACGTCGCGCTGCCCAGAGTGGGCCCAGGCTCCGAGTTCTCGACGATCGCCGCGCGGACAAGCGGGGCCAGCGATGGCGAGATCTTGTACGTCGCCAGAAGCGTGCTGGCCACCGTCGAGCCTGCGAACTCGTCGCCAGCGGCGTTCTTCGTCCGGTAGAGCGCAACGCTGGTATCGGAGCGGACGACGTTGCCCACGCTGGCTGGGCGCAGTTGCCACGGCAACGAATAGGGTGGTGGCGCCACCACCGCAGGCGTTGCCGGTTCGGTATTCGCCGGAGCGGCAATGCCGGGGGCCTGTTGGTCCGCGGCAGCGACCGCTCCGCCGGCGGCGACCATGCCCGCAGCCAGCAGTGATGTTCGGATACTGGGCTTCATGTCAGCACCGATCCCGGCGACGCCACGCCAACCTGTTGTCGCTTCATGCTGGTCACCACCAGGTGCAGCCAGAGGAAGCTCCACGCTATGAGAGCCAGCATGAGCCAGAAACAACTCCGCGGCTGAGCGGTCAGCGCTTCGAGATAGCCGAAGCCGAGCGGGAGAAAGAATCCCCCCAGCGCCCCCAGTGTGCCCACCAGGCCGCCCACGACGCCAACGTCCGTGGGGAAATACTCGGGGATGTACTTGTAGACCGACGCCTTGCCCAGGCCCATGCCGATGCCGAGCACCTCGACCAGGGCGACGAACGCAGGCAACCCCACCTTGAAACCGAAGGTGCCGTCTGGCGCGGCCAGCGGCAAACATGCGAGCAGCATCCCGGCGAACACGCCATACGTGACCGGACGCGCGCCCAGGCGATCCGACAGCCAGCCGCCCAGGGGGCGCAGCAGGCTGGCGGGAAAGATGAACAAGGCGGTCAGCAGAGCCGACGTGCTCAATGAAAGTCGGTAAACGCTCTTGTAGTAGCTCGGCAGCCACAAAGAGAAGGCCACGTAGGCGCCGAACACGACGACGTAGTAGAGGCCAAATCGCCAGACCCGGACTTCCTTGAGCGGCTCGAGCATCGACTTGAGGCTGCGTCCTGAAGCCGGGCGCTTGTCGTGCGCGGGCGACAAAAACCACACGGCCGCCGCCATCAGGACCAGGAAGGCGGAGTACAGGACCGGGATGAAACGCCAGCCGCCCGGGAAGGTGCCCCCGAGCACGCCGTGAACTGGAATCACCGCGATGAGTCCCGGACCCAGGAGCTTGGTGATCGAAGCCCCGACGTTGCCAGCACCGAAAGTCCCGAGTGCGAAGCCCTGCCGATCACGGCTGAACCAGGCGGCCGTCCATGCGATACCGACCGAGAACGAGTTGCCTGCGATGCCGAACAGAAACGTACACACGAGCATCTCGGTGTAGGTGGTGGCGCGGCTGAACAGGTAGCAAGGAACCGCCGAAGCCAGTAACAACAAGGTCAGAAGGGTCCGGCCCCCGAGACGGTCGGTCAGGATGCCGAACGGCGTGCGAAAGATCGAGCCGCTGAGGACAGCGATGGCCGCCAGCCAGGTGAACTGGATCTTGCTGAGCCCCAGTTCTTCCCTGATCGGGACGCCCAGCACGCCGAGCATGAGCCAGACGGCAAACAGAAGGGTGAAGGCGGTGGTCGACAGGGCAAGGACAGCATTGCGACCGCTGTCGGGCCCGTCGGAGGCGAGGTTGTTCATGGCACCAACTGTGCCGCACCGTCGATTTCCGGGGCGCGCCCGCGAGCGTAAATTCCTGGTGCCCGCGAGCGTAAATTCCTGGTTGCGCGGGTTTCCGTCGCGGACGCGTGTGCGAAACAATTCCGAATCGACCAGGTTACGCGCGGACAACCCTCGACGACCGCGACGGCCATTCCCGCCCGACGAGGGTGATGGCCACGCCGATCGAGTGAGCCTCGACCTACCCGGCGATCCGCGCGGCTCGTGTAACGGTGGCGCACGGGGAGGTGGGGTCACTGTGAGTGATGCCGGATCGCGCGCTGTTCTGGTGGCGACGCGAACCAAGCTTATCAACCACGCCCGCGGCACCATCAAGAGCGTCGGGGAACGACTTCCGCCGTGTGCAGCCCCGGGCTTCGCACGCAACACGCGGGAGCTGATTCCCGCCGACCTGAAGCCGGCGCTGGAACCGGTCTACGAGTGCCTGCTTCGGATCGAGGAACAGATCCGGGAACTGGAACAGACCATCGAACGAGTCGCCGAGCGGTACCCGGACGTGGCCGTGGTGTCTCAGATCCACGGCGTAGGAACCCTGACGGCGCTGGTCTACATCCTGACGATCGACGACAAGGACCGGTTTGCGCAGAGCCGGATGGCGGAGCGTTTCTGGGTCTGCGACCTCGCAAGGACCAATCAGCAAGGGCGATCCGCAGCTGCAGGTAGCGGTTCGCCCGGTCGTAGTCCTTGATGCCTGCCAGCCGCAGCTCCTGCGGAAGCCGCCCCTGGATGGTGCCGAAGGCGCGTTCGCTCCGGCCGCGCGCCTCCGGCGAGCGCGCCAAAATCTGGCGAATGCCGAGGGTCTTGAGAACCCGACTGACCTGGCCGTCCTGCGCCTCGTCGGGCCCCTGCGTGGCATCGCTGGTCCGGCAGTAGTGCGACCCGCGATCCGTGTAGAACTCGCAGAAGCGTCCCCACTTGCGCAGCACCTGGAGGATGCCCTGCAAGCTCGACAGCGTCCCCTCCTGCGCAACGAACTGTCCGTGCAGGATGCGCCCGTCCGCATCGTCCATCGTCACGATGAGGTCGGCCGGTATCAACCCCACGAGCCACTCGTGGGTGGAGCCGTCCTGGTGGATCAGCATCCCAACCATGGGCCGTCGCTCGCGGCGGCGACGATATCTCCCTCGGCTCGCGGCCTTCGGCGCCAGCCCCCGCGACTGCAGCACCACCAGGGCCCAAGTGTAGGAGACCTTGAGCGCGTGCCGTTCCGTCGCGAACTGGTGAAAGTGCCTGACCGAGAAATCCGCATACAGCTCCCGCTTGAGCCGGCACAGTTTCTCGACCGTCGCCCTGGAAATTCGAGTCGGCTGGCGCTTTCCCGTCCGTCGATCTCGTAGCCCGTCGATCTCGTACAGCTCGTAGCGTTGTCGAAGCCGCAACAGGTGCCGCGGGCTCACCTGACAAATATCCGCAGCCTGCTGCCACGTGATCCGTTTCTCGATCGCCTTCCGTATCACTTCTGCTCTCGTCATCGTCCTGGCCTGTTTGGCCACCGGGTCGGTCTGCATCCCTGCAGCCCTACTCCAGCGCCCGCTGCGACCGGACATCTACGACTGCTTATGCCCCGGACATCTTCTGTGCTTCCGACAGCACCGACAAAGGCGTTGACGGGAGCGGTGACCGTCCGTTACCGTACCGATGCCTACATCGCCGCCAACCGGCGCCAGCAAAGGGGAGTACCGATGTTCAAGCGATTCACCCGCCTCGTGGTCCTGGGCCCGCTGTTTCTGGTCGCCTGCGGAAACGAGCCACTGAGCGTCGAGAGTCCGGTCGAGAGTGTGCAGCAGGCGGTTCACGCGTGGGGCAACTACCACTGGGCGCGGAAGGTCAACCCGTTCACGCTGAAGTTGGGCGACAACGTGAGCAGCGCGTGGGATTCCTACCTCGCCACAACGTCCTCGGACTGGACTGCCTCCCCGACACTGGACACGACGATCGTCCCCGGTGGCACGACCGCCAGAAGGTGCCGAGCGACGGCTGGCAAGATTGAGGTCTGCAACGAGAGTTATGGCAACAACGGCTGGCTAGGCCTTGCGTCGATCTGGGCGACTGGGGACCACATCACGCAGGCAACCGCCAAGATGAACGACAGCTACTTCAACTCCGCGTCGTACAACACCCCCGCGTGGAGGAACATGGTGATGTGCCAGGAGGTCGCGCACGGTTTCGGGCTCGGCCACCAGGATGAAACGCACGCCAACGCGAACCTCGGCAGCTGCATGGACTACACGAGCGACCCCGCCGGCACCATCGCCGAGCCCGACCAGCTGTCTAACGAGCACCCGAATGCGCACGACTTCGAGCAGCTCGCGACTATCTACGCGCACTTCGATACGACCACGACGATCGCCGCGTCCTTGCCGTCGTCCGGTGCGGCCAGCACTGGCACCCAAATCGACACCGGCGAGGGCCACGAGGACGTGGGGAAGCCCGTCGGTCACGATGAGAACGGCCGGCCGCACACGTTCGTGAAGCGAAACGGTCGGGACAGCGTGGTCATCACGCACGTCTTCTGGGCCAACTAGTCCCAGGCTGCGCGGGCGGCGTCCAGCGAATACGCGACGCGACCCGACCCGGCCCGTGTGGGCCGGGTACTGCGGTTACTCTACTTCGCGCGCTTGGCTTCCCAGGGGCGCTCGCGGTCCTGACCGCCGAAGTTCGAGGTCTGCGCGCCCGTGATGGTGTCGCCCGCGAGCTTGCCCTTGAAGTTGGCGACGACCTTCTGTCCGTTGCGCTCGCGCTCGACCTTGAAGGTGACGGTGCCGTCCTTGTCGAGCTTGCCGTCGGAGATGGGCGCGCCTTCACCCTCGCGGCGAGTGACGGTGCCGGTCAGCTTGTCGCCGTCGAGTTTGAGCACCAGCTTCGATTCGCTCGGCTCACCGCCCGGGCGTTGCGACGTCCACGTCCACGAACCGGTCGGGTCCGGCTTGCCGGCTGCCTTCTTCGCCGCCGGCTTCTCGGGCTCGGCCTTGTCGGGCGCCTTCTTGTCAGCCGCCGAAGCGGAAACCGAACCACCTGCGTACGCGAGCACCACGGCCAGAACTTTTAACAATCGCATGGGAACCTCCTCGTTGGCCGACAGGACCCGGGCATGCGTGCGCGGGTTACCCACAATCGCCATCGCGGGTGGCGCTGTTCACGGCCGGCGGACGCGCAGCCCAAGGCCGGCCAAGCCGGCGAGCAGCCACAGGGGCGAGGCGGAGCCCTCGTTGCCCGGGACGCCCAGCGGCGCCATCCGGCAGCCAACTTTGCCGCCGCTGTCGAGCTTGACCATGACCGCTCCCTGGGCATTGAAGTTGGATGCGATGCCGCGCTCGACGATCGCCTTGGCGCACGCGGGGATGTCCGATCCCGAAAGCACGTACGTGCCGTCGCAGAACAGCGCGCCCTGGCCCGAGCACGAGGCCTGGCAGTTGGCCCGGAACTCGTGCTCGCAATCCTCGAACGTTTTGTCCTGGCAGGTGGTCTGGCAGTCCATGTTCGCCTGCGCCTTGCAGGAGCCGCCGCAACACTCGACGCAGTGCTGGTAGCAGGACGCGTTCACCACCGGCTTGCATTTGATGTCGCACTCGCCGTCGCAGGTGGCCTCGCAGGTGGCGCGGCACTGCGCGACGTTGGCCGCGCCGGCGCACTTCGCATCGCACGAGCCGACGCACTCGCGGTAGCAATTGTGGCTGCAGATCACGTTGACACCGCGCGAGCAGTCGGCCGAGCAGCTTTCGGTGCACGAGTCGGTGCAGGTCGGCTGTTCGGACAGCGTGCAGTTGCGCCGGCACACGGTGTGTAGCTTGGTGGCGCACGCCTTCTTGTAGACGCCGAGCTCGCTGCAGCTGGCGGTGCAGCTGATTTTGCCGCGGATCTCGCAGCGCTTGGCGTCCTCCAGCCGAAAGTTTCCGCACTCGGGCAGCCCGGCGCGCGCCATGCCGGCGAGCGGGCCTGCCGCCAGGGCGGCGCCGAGAATCAGGGTCGACAAGGCAGGAATTGTTCGCATGGGTTCTCTCGGGTATTGCGGTGAAGGAGCGACGGTCGCAAAGCATCCAATGACGTCGTACTTGCAGGTCGCGGTGCCGTTTGGCGTGAGTGTAGTGGCTTCAAGGCCACTTTTCGGCCCAGCGCCTGTCGCTCCGAGAATGTCCGATAACACCTCTGTAACCTTGGCGGTCATCGGCGTCAGATGATGCCCGAAAACGCCGCCGCTGCGGGCGATCAAAGTGCTGATCACGCCACCGTCCGAGGCGCTGTTGTCAATCAACGACTACAAGCGCACCGCGCGCATGATGGAGGCGCTGCGCACCGCCGTCGGCGATGACATCGACATCATGGTCGACTGCCACGGCCGGCACTTCCCCGCCAATGCGCTCGAGTTCCTGCGCGTGCTTGCGCCCTATCGCCCGTTCTTCGTCGAAGAACCGCTGCCGCCCGAGAACGTCGACGCGCTGGCCGAGTTGCAGCGGGCAAGCCCGGTGCCCGTCGCCACCGGCGAGCGGCTGACCACGCGCTTCGAATTCCGTCGCGTGTTCGAGACCCAGGCCTGCCACATCATCCAACCCGACCTGTGCCACTGCGGCGGCCTGGCCGAGGCCAAGAAGATCGCCGCCATGGCCGAGACCTATTACATGGGCGTTGCGCCCCACAACCCGTTGGGCCCGGTCGCCAACGCAGCCGCCCTGCACTTCGCGCTGTCGACGCCCAACTTCATCATCCAGGAAGACATGCTGGCCGACGTGCCGTGGCGCTTCGACGTGGTCAAGCACAAGCTGCGCACCCTGAAAGGCCACTGGCTGCCGTGCGACGAGCCCGGCCTCGGCGTCGAGGTCGACGAAGCGGCGGCGCAGAAGCACCCGTTCAAGGAGGAATCGATCCTGGCGACCACGGTACGAGCACCCGACGGCGCCATTCTGGACTGGTGATGGCCATCCGGTCACGGTCGGCTGGCCTGCGGGCGCGCGAGAACGTCCTGGCACTGGTGGGCTTGGCTGTGGTGGCGCTGCTGCTGACCGGCCCCGCGCTGCTCGGGGCCGCGGCGCTTGGGCCCGAAGCGGCGCTCGACAGCGATCCGCTTTACCAGCGCGAACGCAATCCCCCGCCGACGCCATTGTTCAGCGACTTCAGCGCGCTGTCCTTCCACTACCCGCATGACCTCGCGTTCGCGCGCGGCCTGCGCGCCGGGCGTCTCGACCAGTGGAATCCGCTGGCTGGCACCGGCACGCCGCTATGGGCAGAGCAGACTGGATCGCTGTTTCCGCTCAAGCCGGTGTTCTACCTATGGCCGACACCGCGTGGCTACACGGCGTTCCTGGCCGCGCGGCTGCTGCTGGCCGGCTTTGGCGCGTACCTGCTCGCCCGACGCCGCGTGCGCTCGGCGCTGCCCGCATTTTTCGCAGCAACCCTCTACGAAACGTCGGGCGCGGTGGTGGCGAACGCCTCCTTCGGAGCATCGGCGCCGCTCGATCTATTGCCGTGGGTGGTTCTGGCGGCACAGGCGATCGCCGGCGTTCCGAACTGGCGCGCGGTGGCCGGAGCTAGCTTGGCGCTGGGACTCGCGGGTCTTGGCGCGCATCCGGTCTACGTGCTCTTGGTGTGGGGATCGTTCGTCGTCGTGGCACTGGCCGAGACCGCGCTTTTGCTTCGTCGCGAGCGACGGCAAGCGATCCGCACCGTCACGCGCATCGCGGCGTCGCTGGCGCTCGGTTTCGCCTTGGCGGCGCCGGCGCTCTTGCCACTGTGGGAATTGCGGTCCGTCGGCCTGACCTACAAGGACAGCGCGGCGGCAGCGCTCATGATCCAGGACGACCTGCGTCGCAACAGACTCGCGGCGCCCGTGGGGTGGTTGGCGCCCGGCCTGGTGGCGCGGCTCGGGGCCGACCCGATCTTGCGTCTGCCGTGGGGCCTCGGCCCGAGTGTCGGCGCGCTCGGGTTGGTGCTCGGCCTCGCAGGTGTGCTCGGCGGCGGGCTCGGGGTCGGGCTGCTCGCGCTGCTCGGCAGCGGCCTGCTTTTGGCGTTCGACCCTCTGACCCTCCTGCATCGACTGCCCGGCCTTGCTCTGGTGTTCCCCCGCTACGCGTGGCCACTGGTTGCGCTCACAATGACCCAGGCCGCGGCGTCTGGCCTGTGCGCGCTCGTCAGTGTCGGCCGCCCCCGCGCACTCTTCGCCGCGGCCGCTTCGGTGTTCGCCGCGACGTTGGCTTGCCCCTACCGCCGCTGGCCCAGGTGGGAGCGCTGCGCGAAGGCCTCGGGCACCTCGTGTTGCCGGCGGCCACGGCGCTGGTCGCGATCTGCGCCGCGCTGGCGTTCAGGCGCCGTTGGCCCGCCTCGCGGATCTTGCTGGCGATCGGGGTGCTGGCGACCGGAGAGGCGATCCTGGATGTGTCGCCCTACTGCCGTCACGAGGCGTCTGCCGTCCTCACGCAACCGCCTGCGCCGCTGGTCCAACTTCTGCGCGAGCGTCTGGCAGGCGGCGACGGGCGGTTCATGGCTTTCCCCGCCGATGTCGCGCTTCCGCAGACCGCGATGCTGTACGGATTGGCCGACTTTCGACTGAACTCGGCGTTGCCGCCCCGGCGCTACGTGTCCTATCTGTCGGCCGCCGGCCCCAGTGGCACGGCCACGTTCCTGACCACGGCTCACCCGCGCTCGCCGTTGCTCGATTTGGCGGCCGTGCGCTACGTCGTGGTGGAGCGGGCGGGTGCCGGGCCGGGGTTGGACGCACAGCGAGAGCTGGAGGGTGATGCCGCCTTCGTTCGGCTAGCCCAGACACCACGAGCTCTGCTGTATGAAAACCTCGGGGCCTTGCCCCGCGTCCGACTGGTTTATCGTGCGCTGCCCGTCGCACGGCCTGCCGATGCGCGGAAGCAGCTGGCGCAATTGGTACAAGAACGCGCGCACCTGGCCGCTGCCGACGAAGTGGCGCTCATCGAACCCGACGCTGACGGATCGCCTGCCCCTGCGCTGGCTTCCGCCGCGACAGCTGCCGATCGCGTGCGTCTCCTGAACCCTGGAGATCCCGATCGACTGAGCATCGAAGCGAACAACGCCCAGCCCGCGATTCTGCTGGTCGTCGATACCTTCTATCCAGGTTGGCGGGCAACGGTCGATGGCGCCCGTGTGCCGCTGTTTCCCGCCGACCTGCTGTTTCGCGCGGTCTACCTGCCGCCCGGATCGCATCGGGTGGTGCTGGAGTATCGGTCGCGCACCTTCCCCGCCGCGGTTGTTCTCTGTGCAGCAGCGGCAGCCGCGTGCCTGAGCTTCGCTGTGCGCCGTCGCCCGACCGCGATGTCGTCAAGCCAGTCGTGACGGTCCAGCACGGCGCGCGGGACGACAAGCGCAGGATCCCGCCGCTGCTCCGAATCGAGATACAATGAGAACTCATGGCGAGCGGTGGGGACAAGCGAAGGTGGCCAGCGCCTCCGGGTCACGCAGCCGAAGACGAGGACGCACCCGACGAGTTCGAGTCGCCGACCGTCGTCGATCCGGGTGCATCCCTGCCCTGGGTCAGTTCGGGCGTGCCGGTAGCGGACGAGCAGGAAGCGGAGGAAGGCGGATTCGAGGAATCCCGCACGGTCACAACGTCCGATGCCATGAGGCAGGTGCTCGCCCAGGAGAAGGAGGCGGCGATCGTTCGGAAGGCGACCACCCCCCCCCAGCTCGGCCGACCACTCGGACCGCCTCGCGACCTCATGGCGGATCTTTTCGGCGACCGCTCGATCGAGACCGCGGAACTCCCCGGCTCCCAGCCCCTCGCAGGGACATCGCCCGTGGCGCGGGAGGCGCCGCTCCCGAGGCCCTCGGATCGGCTGCCGGCCGTCATCCCAGCCGCGCTGCCGACGAGAGCGGCGACACCGATGCGCCCTTCCTCGCTCCGCCCCCCGGTGGCCGAAGCCGCGCCGGCCGCCCCCGCCGCGCCGACCGCGCCGGCGCCCGAAGCGCAGTGGCCGGTCGCGAGCCAGTCCCGCAGGTCGCTCGGACGTCATGCAGGCCTCGTGGCGGCGTTCCTGGCCGGTATCGGCGTCGGTGCCGGCGCTGTCATGGTTTTTCACCGAAGCGAGCGGCCGGCGCCCGCTTCGGTACCGCCCGCGCCAGCGGTCGCCCCCGTGGCGGAGTCGCCGAAGTCCATCGCCGGCGTTCAGCCTCCGAACCAGGGCTCGACCCCGGCGGCCCGTGGCGAGACCGCGCCGCCGACGCCGGCCGAGCCGCCGCCCAAGACTGAAGGACCCACCACCAGCACGGCGCCCGCCGCAGCCGCGCCGACGCCTGGGCCTGCAGGGCCGCTCGTGGCACAGACCGACGGCGACTCCAGCTGGGTTCTGGTTCAACTCACCGGACCGACCAACGGCTTCAAGTTCGTGCGAATGACCAAGCCACCGGGGGTCATCGCCAGGTTCCCGCGTGCCCGGACCGTGCTCAAGCCCGGTGTCTACGCGCCCGGTGGTCCGTTCTCGAAGATCCGCGTCGTGAAGCAGGGTCCCGGCACGGTGATCGCGGTCGGGCATCGGGCGGGTTTCCAGGCGAGCGTCAAGCTCGAGGGCGCGGCCGTCCGCATCGACGTACGGCGGTAGTGGCACCGCTCGCGAAGGCGGTTCGCGCGGCCGGCCGGATCAGCCCTTCGCCAGCATGGCTTTTGCCCACCCGGTCAGCCGGGCGCGAAAGCCCGGGCCATGGCCACGGTTGATGTGGCGAATGATGCCGAGCTCGTCGACCAGGAATGTGGTGGGTAGCCGGTCCTCGCCCCAGCGGCGGGCCACTTCGCCGTGACGGTCGAGCGCCAGCGTCGCGTAGGCAGGCAGCGGCCTGCGCGCCAGATACTTGCGCAGCGCCTCGGGCGTCTCGCGCACGTCGATGACCAGCAGCTTGACCTTGGTGCCCAGTGCCGCGCGGATCCGATCCAGGTCGGCGATGCTCGACCGACACGGCGCGCACCAGCTGGCGAAGAATTCGACCGCGGTCACCTGGCCCAGAAGGTTGCCCCGCTTTATCTGCAGGCCTTCGAGCGTGGGCAGATCGATCGCGGGCGCCGCATCGCCCACGCCCGGACGCGCGGCCGTGGCCGTGGCCGCAGGCTCGGCGGCCAGGGCAAACGCCGAGAAAACCGTGGCTAGCAACGAGGCGAACAACATCGGCCCTGGAAATATCACACGCCGGGGATGTTCATGCGCACGCGGTAGAGGTTGTGGACCGCCGCGCTCGAGCTGGTGGTCACGAACATCGTGCGCAGGTCAGCCTCGCCGAAGGCGCAGTCGTTGGCGCCGCCGACCTGGATCATGCCCAGGGCGACGCCCGTCGGGCTAAAGATCCGGATCACGCCGCGAGCGTGGTACAGGTTGCCGGCCTGATCGACGCACATACCGCCGGCCCCGATGCCCGCGCTCTTGGCCGGGACGAAGATCACTGGGGCGCCGACGCTGCCGTCGGGGCTGACGGGCAAGCGATAAATTTCCACTTCGCCGTAGCGGTTCATGGTGCTGACGAACAGCGTGCTCTGGTCACCCGAAAGCACGATGCCACGCCCGCCAAGGGTCTGATTGACGAGCGACAGGTTGGGTTCGCGGGCGCGCTGCCGCATCTGTCGAGCTACCTCTACACGTGGGCGTTTCTGATCCCGGGCAACGGGCTGTTCACACGCATCGAGATCGCGGCGCACATGGAGTTCATGCTTTTCCTGGCCACGCTTGCCAGCGTGCCGCCGGTGGTGCGCTGGCTCCTGGGTGGCCGCCGTGTGCCCCTGGCATGGGCCGCGCTGTTCCTGTTTCCCGGCATCTTCGTTTACGACTCGACCCTGAGCCTGGGTGCCGATCACGTGCTGGCGTTCTGGGCGGGGCCCGTGCTGCTCGCCGCCCGGCGCGCCTTCGTCCGCCTGGATCGCCGCGATGCCGCGCTCTTTGGCACGATGGCGGCCGGCGCGGCGCTGACCAAGTACCAGGCCATCTTCCTGCTGGCCGGTCCCGCCATCGCTCTCGCCGCGCGCGGCGTCGCGATGGCCGCCCGCGAACGCGCCGTCCGGCGAGCCCTGCTCGGGTCCGGTGTCGCCTTGCTGGTCTTCGTCGGGGTGACGTCCATCCACTGGCTCAAGAACACCGTGTGGTACGGCGATCCGCTGTACCCGTTGCTGCACGGCTGGTTCGGTGGACGGCCCTGGAACCCACTGGTGGACCTCGCTGCCACCATGCAACCCGCCGGCTGGAGCCCCACCGGGACGTTCCCGTCTCGCGTCCTGCAAACCGTGCGGGGAGTGGCCAGCTTCGCTTTCGTCCCGCACGACTGGCCAAACTTCCACGGTGATTGGCCGGTGTTGAGTGTAGTGGCTTCAAGGCCACTCTTCGGCCCAGCGCCTGTCGCTCCGAGAATGTCCGATAACACCTCTGTAACCTTGGCGGTCATCGGCGTCAGATGATGCCCGAAAACGCCGCCGCTGCGGGCGAGTCGAAGAACCTGGTCTTCGTGTACCGCCCGGGCGCCCAGTAGCCGAGAGCAGGTCAGAACATCGCCACCAGCGCGACCAGGATGATCCCGGCGCCGACGATGGCGAGCATCGCGACGCCCACGCGGAGCTTCCGCTTGTCGAAGGACAGCAGATCCTGGTCGATCTCCTCGATGTCCTTGCTGCGCGCCGCGATGGTGCCCTCGGCGCTGTCGAGACGGGCGTAGGCGTCTTCCAGCGCAGGACAGATCGGCCTTGTGCGCGCGGCGACCTGGCCGAGCTGGTTCGTGAACTCACGCATCTGCCGCTCGGAGTCGCCCTGCTCGCGCGCGTGGTCCACGGCGCGGGTCTGGAGATCTGCCGCTGCCTGGCGACGCGCCTCGACCAGGCCGTCGTAGCGGGCGCGCTTCGCGGTGGCATCGCCGCGCAGAGCCTCGGCCCGGGCGCGCAGATCCGTGATGCACTCGTCGAGGGCGGAGATCTGATCCCGGAATACAGTCTCCGTCGGCGCGAGGGCGGCCACCTGCCGGCGCAGACCTTCGGCAAACGCGCGCGCCTCCGCGGCGGCCGGGCGAGGCGTGGCGACGTCCTTCCGATCGTTCGCCTCTGCCTCGAAGCGCTGCCGCGTCTCTTGCAAGCGAGCGAGCGCCGTGGTGATGCCCTGCCGTTCGCCCAGGGTCTCGCCGAGGATGCTCTCGCTCTCGACCGCCATCGGCTCGGCGGCCTGCCACGCGGCCAAGACATCGGCCTCCTCGGCAGCGAGCCGTTTATCCTCCATCTCGTGCCGCCGCTGCACCTCAGCGAAGGCGGTGGCGGCCTGGTTTCGGCGGCTCTCGGCTGCGGCGATCGACCCCAGGACGGGCTCGAGCGCCAGTTCGCGCAGGCCCGCCTTGCGTACGCCGGCACCGAGATCGGCGAACGCCGCAGCAAGCAGTTGCTCGTCGTCGGCCTGGTCCGCCACGGATCGGGCGCGCCGCTCCCGCAGGCTGCGCCGCGCCTTCGCCACCTCGACCACGTAGGGCATCGCCGTTGCGAGCAATGCCGGCAGGGACTGGGGCACTGGCGCCGCGCCCCGGTCAGGATCGTCGGAGGGCCGAGGAGTCGGCGTCATGGCCGCCTTCTGGAGCTCGAGCAGAGTCGAGTCGCCGATGGCGACGCCGGCATCGATGGGACGCAGGCTGGCAGCCTGACGCGCCAGATCCGCACCCGGCGGGAGCGGCGGGGGCGACGACGGCGGGGGCGGCGGGGGCGTGAGTTTTCGCGGCGGGGGCGGCGTGAGGTTTCGTGGCAGCGGTGGTGGCCTCGCAGCGAAGACGGACGTCGGGCGCAGGCTCTTACCGCACCCTGCGCAGGAGGCCAGGTGATCGGCGTTTTCTTGCTGGCAGTGCGGGCAGGTTCGCATCTGGGGTGGCGCCCCGATAGTACCAAGGCCGCCGATTTGGACTATCGTTCGTGTTGATGACACCCACCAGATTCGTTATTGCGGTTGGCGCTCTCTTGTGGACCAGTGTCGCGCACGCTGACGGCGGCGTGGGCGAGCGCGGGACGTTCGCGATCGGAATCGACCGGCTGTTCGGGTTCGCCGCCTCGACCGTCACCGTCGACAACAACGGTAACGAAAGCTCGGCGACCACCACCGAGCTGGGGATATTGATGGCGCGGCCCGCATCGCTGTACATGTGGCCCCGCCTGGCCCTGGACTACGCGGTCATCGACGGACTCACCGTGGGAGGCGCGGTCGGGGTCGTGGTGGGCGACTCGTCGACGGAGCAGAACAACGTCGGCCGCGACGGCCCGACGCGGACCGGATTCCTGTTCGCGCCGCGCGCCGGGTTCGCCAAGGGGCTGACCGGATCGCTCGGGCTGTGGCTGCGCGGGGGCATCACCTGGTTTCGTATCGACGGCGACGGCTTCTTCCGTCAGGGCAACGCGTACGCGTCGGGACACACCACCGGACTCTCGCTCAACCTCGAGCCCGGGCTGTCGATCATGGCCACCGGAAACCTGGGTTTGACCGTGACCCTGATAGCCGACATCCCCTTGATGGGCGAACGGGTGGCCGAGATCAACGCCGGCAACAACCGGTTCACCAGCTCGACCGACGAGCGCCTTCGCAACCTGGGTGTGGTGGTGGGAGCGCTGGGTCGCTTCTGAAGAGGCTCTGCGCATGAGGCAAGGTGAGCGCCAGTGGCGCCTGTGAGCTCCCCGGGCCCGTGACGCGCAGCCAGGAAAGACGAGTTAAGCCGGTATCAGTCGACCGATTCACGCTCCGGCGCCAAGGTGGGGGGCATGGAAGCCGTGCGGCGCGATCGACTCGGTTCGGCGTTGTTGTCGGCTTTTCTTGCGGCCCACGAAATTACTCATTTTTATCTTCACGGCCCGGGGATATCGTCGTGATCTGCGTTGCTCTGGGAGGACGAGGCGGGTGAAGAATTCGCGCATCGTCTTGAGGCGCGTCGGTAGCGCACCGGGCGAGGCGAGCGCGCACCATGACCAAGTGTCGCAGATGATTCGAAGGGCAGAGACAAAACTGATCCGAGTTGGTTCGATGCCAAGATCACGGGCGGTGCGCTCCATCTCCAGACGGACCAAGTTGTACGCGAGCAGGATCCCCCACAACTCCTGCTGGACACCCTGGACGGTGCGACTGCGGATGCTTTCGAGGCGGTCGAGCATCTCGGTCTTGATTTCGTCGTACCCGAGTTCCAACTCCCACCGCTCATGGTAGAGCCCCACAATTTCCTTCGCCGGGTATGCCTCGTGGTCGAGCATCGAGGTCAAG
>JANPCZ010000258.1:0-1618 GCA_031431215.1 Myxococcales bacterium | reverse complement strand
CACGCCGTAATCTGGTAGCCACGGTTGTAAACGCCACCCTCGCCTTGGCCCCAACGGTTACAAAAGTGACGAAACCCTGCAGGAACTTCCGGCTCGACTCTAAGAATGTGGACGGTCATTTGTTGGTGAAAGCGACCGTTGGCGTCGGTTGTCACGTGCACGTGCGTAACATCATGCGGTTTGCCACGGTTATCGAAGGACCAGTTCACCGGAATCGATTCGATGGAGAGCTCAAAAGCGACACCTTCCAGTGGATTACCTAACTCGTCGACAGCCAGCCCGTAAAAGGTCATCTCGGCGTTGCTCTGGCCTTTCAATCCCGCGGGGGAGCTTGAGCTAGGGTCGCAAGCACCGAGCAATGCCGACAAGACCAGCGAAACTGAAAGAATTACTGAGGCGCGCGCCACCCTAGATCCTCGCCAAGTTTGTACCAGAATTGGTTGATGTCTATGAACGAATGCACGAACTGCGCGCTGTGACCCGTGTTCAGGTTGTTGAAGCGCGTCGTGGCCGGAAGGTCTACATTAAGATTGACTCCATTCGAACTTTTACGAGATGCTAGCTTTCGGGGCGAGCAGCATCGTTGAGCCTGTCGGCCAGACGGACTGGCAAGTGATGAGCGGAGTCCGGCCCCGCCCCATGCATCAACGCGTAGGTCGACTTCTACCCAATGAGACACGCCGAGTCGCTCACGATCAAATCGAACGCTTATTTGTTGACGTAGCTGAATTCGCCGTGGAAAAAACGGTTTATGCGCCCAGAGCGTTGTCGTCCCGAGGAAGAGTATGAGCGACAGGACAGTCAGCGAGGTTCGGAGAATGCGGAGCGAACGATGAAACACGATGCCATGATTCTCGCAGGTGAAGCCGGCGGCGGCAAAGTAGCGTGGTGAGTTAACCACCCAGCGACGAATACACGAAGGCACCAACCAAGCGTGGCATCCATCTGGGGCGCTTCGTCATTCCGAACGTAGTGAGGAATCTCGGATTCTGGAGCGGCTCCCGATCTGGAGATGTCTCGCTTCGCTCGATCTGACTGGTTTTGGGTCAACATGCAATTGCGCTAACGAAGCGGGTCGAACACCTCCGCTCGCTTCGTGTCTTTGTGCCTTTGTGGTTAAATTGCCTCTCGGTGCAGGACGATCATCCGATTCTCTCGATGCGCGGGATCAGCAAGCGATTTCCCGGCGTGGTCGCGCTCAGCGATGTGTCGCTCGATCTGCATCACGGCGAAATCCTGGCGTTGGTCGGTGAAAACGGTGCCGGTAAGAGCACGCTGATGAAGATTCTCGGCGGGGCCTATGCGCTCGATGCCGGGACCATTCATGTCGATGGACAATCCGTCGAGATTCGCGGGGTGAACGATGCCAAGCGCCTCGGCATCGCGCTGATTCATCAGGAACTATTGCTCGCGCCCAACCTCAGCATCGCCGCCAATATCTTTCTGGGGAACGAGAAACGCATCGCACGACACCTGCTTGATCGTCGTTCCATGAACACTGCGGCGAGTGAATTGCTATCCCGCATCGGGCTTCACTTACCACCGACCATGCTGGTCAGTGATCTGACCACCGGGCAGATGCAGATGGTCGAGATCGCCAAAGCGTTGCTCCGCCAGG
>JANPCZ010000257.1:0-47743 GCA_031431215.1 Myxococcales bacterium | reverse complement strand
GTCGAGGGTGCCATATCGACCGGCGGCGCTCGCCGCGCGTCGCCATCGCTGTCGACGGGCGGCTCCGCATCAGGATCGCCGGGCGCGCGCCCATCACCGTCGACGGTGACGCTGGTTCCGTCGGCTCCGCACGCCCCGGTGGCAAGCGCGGTCGCGCCGACGAGCAGGGCCATGGCACGGAGCATGACGGAAGTATACGTTGTGCGCAGCGGAGGCCGTCAGCGGATCGCTTCCCAGGGCGCGTCTCGGGACCAGCGACCGTCGGCGATGAGCGGACTGTCCGCGCGCACGAACACGAAGTCGCCGTAGGCCAGGGCGCCATCGAGGGGCCGGTGCCATAGCGAGCAGATGTCGTACGTGATGAATCCCTGTTCCGCCATGTAGCCGACCAGGTCGGCCAGTCGGGGCGCGTCCTTGTACAAGGGCAGCACCAGAACCTCCAGGAGAACGGCCTGGGCGTGCTTGAGGCATTCAGGGGCGCCGCGCAGACACTGCAGTTCGGCGCCCTGCAGGTCCAGCTTGATGAGATCCGGCCACGACAGATTTCTTTGCTTGATGAGCGCATCGAGCGTGGTCATGGGCATCTGCTTGGTCTCCCCGAAGTCGGAGCCCGAGGCATTCTTCAGAATGGACGACTGGTCCTTGTGGACGTGGAACGCAACCTCGGTCTCGGCTTCGCCGACCAGGGTCTGCGCCACGTGAATGCCGGGCACTCTGCCTGCCAGGCGGGCCAGCTCTTCCTGGGGTTCATCGCGCGGCTCGATGCACAGGACCTGCGCGTCGGGGTAGATGGTCTTGAACTTGCCCGCCCAGTCGCCGACTGCAGCACCGCCGTCGATGGCCACGCGCACCTGCATGCCGCGTTCACGTAACTTGCGCACGCTGCGCCAGGTGACGTCGAACGTGCCGGTGTGCCGGAGGGCTTGCAGGGCCACCGGCCGCAACAAGCCCCAGCCGAAGCGCTTGATGCGTTGGATGGAATTCACGAGGCGGCGGATGTTAGCAGGACGACTGGCCGCTTCCTATGAAGCCGCGCCTGCCGCGCCTTCGTGGATCCCGATGCGAAAGCGTGGCAAGAACGTCGTCATCGTGGCCACCGAGGCTCCCAGGTACACCGAGACCGCGATTCATTTCGATGTCGCGGAGTTGCCTCGCCTGCTGCGCGCACATCTGCCGCCGGGCCCGCTGGCGTACGCCGATTTTGGCTGCGGCGACGGGCCGCTGTTCGCGGCCCTGGAACGTGGTGGCTTCGTGGTGGCTGGGACGCCGGTCTACGCTGTCGATCTTGAGGCGGCGCGTCTGGCGCGTGTGCGCGAACGATTCCCGTACGTGACCACACTGGTGGGGCCGGCTGACAGCGCGCCAGGAATTCCGGCGGGCACGCTCGACTTCGTCAGCTCGACGATGGTGATGGAGCACGTGCCCGATGAGCGGAAGTATCTCGACGAGATCTGCCGTGTCTTGCGGCCCGGTGGGCGCGCCTACATCACCACCGTGTTCAAGAAGCCTTGGGCCTGGTACTTCCGCAAGCGCGACGGTGAGTCGGTGCTGGACAGTTCGCACCTGCGCGAATACACGGACCTCGCCGCCTTCAAGGCCCTCCTGATGGAAGGCGGGCGCTTCGCGGTGCTGCGTGCGCTTGAGCTGGAGCCGTTGTGGTTCCCTCTGCTCGATCCGATCCTGTTCCGGCTGGCGGGGCGCGGCGGCCCACTGGATGGCCGCGTGGTGCGGCGGGCGTTGCGCGCGGCCAAGGTGCCCATCCCGGGGTATTTCAGCCTGAACGTGGTGGTAGGCCGGTAGGAGGTGCCGCAGATTCCACTCTGGGCGACGCCTCAATCGCCCCGCGAAACCTGCGCAGGGTCATAGCCCGCGGGCGCCCGTCGATCCTACTCACCAGATCGTCGACGCCGGGTACCTCGCGATTTCACTGTCGGGAGTGACAATGGTCAGTCCAGAGACAATGGCCTGCGCGACCAGCATGCGGTCGAACGGATCCCGGTGATGGTCCGGTAGGCGTCCCACGGCGAGAGCGGCGGCTTCATCTATCGGGAGCGGTGCGATCTGGTGCCGCTGGCGCTCCTCCGGAACGAAGGTAGCCGGCGGCTTGGGGAGGGGCAGCTTGCCGATCGCATGCTTGACGGCGATCTCCCAGGCTGAGGCGGCGCTCAGAAAAACTTCGTTCGCCGGATCCGAATACAGGGCCGCCGCGCGCGCCGACAGAGCCGTATCTCCGCCTGCGATCCAAAGAAACGTGCACGTGTCGAGCAGCAGCCTCACGGCTTACCCGCGAACGCGGCGAGCAGATCATCAGGCAGCGGCTCGAAAAAGGACCGCGGTACCTTGAAGGTACCCTTGGCGAGACCTATCGGCCGGTGCCGTGACGGGGCGCTGCGCACGGGAGCGAGTTCGGCCACCGGTACGTTGCGGTTGCAGATCACCACCCGCTCTCCACGGGCCGCCGCCGCGAGATAGCGCGACAGGTGAATCTTGGCCTCATGCACGTTGACCTTGATCATGATTCGATTGTTGGTCATGAACATGACCAAGTCAACCCAACGTGCTGCCGTTGCGAAACCTGCGGGGGGTGGCCGCCTGCCATGCTATCTCTGGCCTCGATGTCACGCGATCTTGAGCAGCAATTCACCGACGCCTTGGTCCTCGACTGCGCGCCGGTGGCGGTGAGCTTCCGTGAAAAAGTGCCGCAGGATGTTCCGCGTTTCGCGGGCACCGTGCCGGCGGGCTGCCGGTTCTGGAAGGCGGCGGCGGCACGTCCGGTCGGGACCAGTGCTTTTTGCACAGTGCCGGCGGACCACCACAACTGTCCCATCGGAAGCTACACGCATGGCATCGACATGCCGAGCGAACGCGCGCACGAGCTGGCCGATGTCTTGAACGTGTTCGCCAAGATCGAGTACGTCAAGGCCGAGGAGGTGTCTCAGATCCCGCGCTGGGCGACGGCCCCGGCTGCCATCGTTTACTCGCGTCTTGCCGATGCGACGACGTTGCCTGATGTCGTCGTGTTCGTGATGCGCCCGGCGGCGGCCATGCTGCTCAATGAGGCTGCCAAGGCCAGCGGGGTTGCTTCCGCTCTACAGCCGCTGTCGCGCCCTACGTGCATGGCGATTCCGGCGGCGGCCGCCACCGGCACAACGATGTCGTTCGGCTGCGTCGGCAACCGTGTCTACACCGACCTGCCTGATAGCCATGTCTACATGATGGTGCGGGGCATCGATCTGGCGACGGTCGCGGCGGCGCTGGTTACCGTTGGCGCGGCCAACACGCAGCTCGACGCCTACCACCGCGGGCGCAAGCAATCACTGCTCGACGAGCGGGCGTGACGTCAGCCTACTGGTTCGCGATGCGCTCGCCGCCGGCGTAGATGTTGAAACGTCCGTCGCGCAAAAAACCAATCAAGGTCATGCCGGCCTCTCGCGCCAGGCTGACCGCCAGACTCGACGGCGCGCCGACCGCCGCCAGAATCGGGATCTGCGCCATCAGCGACTTCGGCGTCGCGCAGGTACAGCGCGCCCACGATCTTGTCGACGGCGTTGTGGCGGCCGACGTCCTCGCGAAGCAGCCGCAGCGTCCCGTCCGCCCGCATACGCCGCACGCAGAGGTGACAGCGAAGCGCCGGTGCGGTTCGATGGCGATGCCCACGCCAAGTCCGACCAGCACGGCATCGTCCGCCGTCTGCGCAAGCGTGGCGATGTCCTGCCGCCGGTGCACCAGGCCCTTGGTGAACAGGAATCCGGCGCACCGTTCGTCGTCATCGGCGGGCGTGCGCATCGTGATCGCCAGCGGTTGCGGGTCGCCAGCGTGCGCGGCGACCCGGATCTCGAGCGGCTGCTCAACCGCGACGTGATCCTGGCGGGACAGCCCGGTCGATTCGGCGATGTCGACCGCGGCGATCTTCAATCCGCTTCCTCGGGCTGCCAGGCGAGCTCCATCTCCGAGCCCAGCTCGGTCAACACGGCTTCGCGAAAACGCTGCTTGAGCTTGTCGGCGATCTGGCCCATGCGCTGCTTGGACACACCGAAGCGCGCACCCAGCTCGCCCAGCGGCCGGGCGTCGTCGGCGGCGGCCAGGTGCTCGCGCCAGATGGCCCGCTCGCGTTCGTCGGTCAGGTTGGCCTCGAAGCGCTTCATCAGACGGGCGACGTTCTGGGTCAGCTCGCCGCGCGCCGCCGCCGCTTCGGGTGAGGCCTGAACGCGTGGCAGCCGCTCCTCTAGCGCGATGCCGTCTTCATCGGGTCGCGGGTCGAACGATACCTCGCGCGATCCCAGGTGGGCGGACACTTCCTCCAGATCCTTCTCGTTGACGTCGAGCTTGGCCGCCAGCAGCTTGGGTGTGACGTCGATGCCGGCCGCCAGCAGCTTCTGCCGCTCGCGCTCCAGTCGAAAGAACAACTTGCGGCCCGCGCGGGTGTTGCCGACGTGGATGAGGCGCGAGTTGGTCATCAGGAAGCGCAGGATGTACGCGCGGATCCAGTACGCCGCGTACGAGCCGAACCGCGTGCCCACGTTCGGATCCCACCGCTTGACCGCCTCGACCAGGCCGACGCCGCCCTCCTGAAACAGATCCATCATGCTGGTCCACGCCTGCCGGTACTGGTAGGCGATGCTCACCACCAGACGCAGATTGTGGACCACCAGCTTGCGCGCCGCCGCCTTGTCCGCGTGCTCGCGCACCAGAGTGATGAGGGTGCGTTCCTCGTCCTCGCTCAGCCGCCGGTAGCGTCGCGCTTCGTTGAGAAAGCGCTGCACCGGATCGCGCGCCGGCACCAGCGGGCCTACCTCGTCGGGTAGGTCGGGCAGGGGCAGGGCGGCCGCTCCCACCACGGTGCCCTCCAGCACCTCGGGCGCTTCGATGTCGGCGGCGGCGTCGTCCTTGGCGTTGTCGTCGTCCTTGGGGTCGTCAGTGCTGGTGCCATCGCCCGTGGCGTCGCGGGCACGCGCGTTCTGGTCGCGCTTTCCGGTCGGCTTTTTCAATCGAGGGGCCATCGGGTTGAGGGGCCTTGTTATATATCGGGGACCTCGATGAGGCTCGTCGCCGCGGCCACGTTCGCCTGCCTGCTGGCCGCGCCCGCCGTCGCGGCCGCGCACCATCGCACCAGCACGTTCAGCGACATCGCGGTCAGCAAGGGCGAAGTCACCTGGCAGGTCAGGGTGCGGACGGAAGATCTCCTGGTGCCGGTCGGGCTGCCCGATACGGCGCCGCCGGCAGATCTGGATGCCCGTCGGGAGGAAGCTCAGAGCTACGTCGCCGCACGCCTGGCCGTGCAAGATGGTGACGCCGCCTGCGCGCGCACCGCCGCGCGGGTCGATCTCGCCGCGGACGCCGCCCTGCCGACCTGGGCGTTCACCTTCCAGTTCGCCTGCCCTCGGCGCGTGTCGGCGCTGCGCTTGCGCTACGACTTGTTCTTCGACCTGGACGATCTGCACACCGGCTTCGCCAAGCTCGCGCTCGATGATGAGCACCTGGCCACCACGATCTTCCGCAAGGACACGCGCCAGCTGGCGGTGGCACGCGACGTGTCGGTGTGGCAAACGGCGGGCGACTACCTGGTCCTCGGCGTCGAGCACATCTTCACCGGCTACGACCACCTGGCGTTTCTCACCGCTCTGCTGCTGGCCGCCGCGCTCGGCCGGCGCAGCGGGCCCGGGTCGGCGCCCGCGGGCGCGTCGGTGCGCGCGGCCGTGTTAGGGACCCTGAAGATCGTGTCGGCGTTCACTCTCGCCCATTCGATCACCCTCATCAGCTCGGCGTTGCGGCCCGGCGGGCTGCCCACCTTCTGGGTCGAGCCGGCTATCGCCCTGTCGGTGGCCTACGTCGGTGTCGAGAACTGCTTTCGTGGCAGGCCCGGACGAAGGTGGCTGCTGGTGTTCGGCTTCGGTCTGGTGCACGGCTTCGGTTTCGCGTCGGTGCTACAGGAGATTGGCTTGCCGCGTTCCGGCCTGGTGCTGTCGCTGTTGTCGTTCAATCTGGGTGTCGAGCTAGGCCAGCTAACGGTGGTGTCGCTGATGTTGCCGCTGCTGCTTGCGGTGGCGCGGCGGCGGCCGCACCTGTACGAGCGCGCCTTCCTGCTGGCGGGCTCGGGCGCGATCGCCATCGCGGGGCTCATCTGGTTCGTCGCGCGCGTGGTCCCACGGTAGTATCGGCAGCACTGCCAGGAGCGCGGCCGATTCTGGCGTCTCGCCCTCGCCAGGCGAGGCAGGCGCGGTCACTGACGGAGATGCCGGTGCCATGCCCAGCTTGGACCGCGCTGAAGCGGGCGCGAACTTGCTGCGCAGCGAGTACGTCCGGAGGTGAGGTGGCAGCCGCGGCCGGTGTCACCGCAACGCCGTGCTACTCTTTGTCAGCCATGGCGACGCCCGAGGAGAAGAGGCCTTCGACGCTCGAGGAGGCAGTGCAGGAACTCGGGCGGGACCGCGAGCACCCCGTACGGGTACGGGTGGGCGATCTGGAGGTCGAGCTTCGTGTCGTCGGCCCCGCCGAGACTCCGGTCAGCGGGATCGAGGCGAGTGCCGGAGGTTGGGCTACCGCCGTGGACTGCGAGGCTTTCGAGCGTGAGGTATACCAGCGCCGCCACCGTCCCCGGCCGCTCACCGGCCTATGACCGGCGCGCCGCTGAAGTACCTCATCGATACGGGTTGGGTCATCCGGCACCTCCGTGGGCGCAAGGAGTACTCGGCGCGGCTGACCGCCCTGGAACCGGACGGGCTGGCGATCAGCGTGATCACGCTGGCCGAACTGCAAGAGGGAGTGGAACGATCGAATGATCCCGTTGGCGCGCTGATCGCGCTGCAGGCGTTCCTGGCGAGCGTGCGGGTGCTTCCGGTCGAGGATGCTACTGCCCGCGTGTTTGGTGCGATCTCGGCGAAGATGCGCGCCGCGGGACACCACCCCGGCGACTTCGACGTGATGATCGCCTCCACTGCCACGCAACACGGCCTGACGGTCCTCACCACGGATGTGGACGATTTCTCCCGGTTCACCGGGCTCTTCATCATCACGACACCGTGAAGCGCGGCCGCCCGTTCGCCCTCCCAGGCGTGATCGCAGCGGCCGCGGAGTTGCCTGAGATCGCCCCAGCGTCGCGAACCTCGGAAGGGCACCCGCCGCGAGGTGCCGGTGACGCTGTGCCGCGAGTGCCACACCCCCGTTCAGACCAACGGCGAGTTCGACTTCGTCCCGTTCACGAAGGCGATCCTCGGCCGCGGCCACGGCGATCCGGCGAAGCTGAAGTGACCGGTGCGGCCATCAGCGCGAAGTAGGTGACGTCCAGCCCACTCAAGCGTTGGCGGCGTCGGCGCAGGCGCAGCTTGGGCACGCGGGCGGCGGCGGCAGGGGTCAGCAGGATCTCGCCTGGCGCGGCGACGTCCTCGCCCAGCTTCGAGGCGATGTTGACCTCCGAGCCGTAGAAGTCCTGGTCACCGACCATCAGAACGTCGCCGTGGCCAATGCCGATGCCCAGGTGCAGGTCCCAGTCTTCGGGCAGCACCTGGTTCTGTCGCAAGAGCTCGTCACCGAGGGCGATCGCCGCGGCGACGGCCCTCGGCACGTCGGCGAAGACCGCAAAGACGTTGTCAGCCTCGGTCTTGACGATCTGCCCGCCCGCCTGGTGCACGACGGGGCCCATGGCCCGGTGCAGGCGACGGATCATGGCGAGGAAATGCACGATTCCGTGGCGAATGGTCAGGCGCGAGAATCCACACATGTCGAGCACAAGCACCGCGCGCTCATGAGCGAACGTGCGGGTGATGCGGCGATCGATCTCGGCCAGCCGCTCGGGGTGCTCGTTGCGGAGATCGAGCAGACGCTCGAGCTGGCGCCGGGTGGCGCGACGGGCGGTTGGCGCGGGGGGCTTGGCTTTACCGGGTCGTTTCACGACGGCGTATTGTGGGCCAGCCGCGCCCGCTTGGCGATGGGGTATCGGTAGGCTAGACACGCGCGGTGGCCACGCCTGCTTTCCGCCGCTTCTCGAGCGCCGTCATCGTTGCCACACTGGCCGTGATCCTGTGGGGAGCGTACGTTCGAGCGTCGGGCTCGGGCGCCGGCTGTGGCAGCCACTGGCCCACGTGCAACGGCCAGATCATCCCGCGCCCGAAGAATCTCGCGACCGTCATCGAGTTCACCCATCGCGCCACCTCGGGTCTGGTGCTGCTGCTGATCGTCGCGCAGATGATGTGGGCGCTGCGCGTGTTTCCGCGTGGTCACGCCATCCGGCGCGCCGCCGCGGCGACCACGGTGTTCATCGTGACCGAGGCGCTGGTCGGCGCTGGGCTGGTGCTGTTCGAGATGGTGGCCGGCAACAAGTCGCTGGCGCGCGCCGCGTGGATCGCCAGCCACCTGGTCAACACCTTCGCGTTGCTGGCCGCGATGGTGATCACCCGCTGGCTGGCCGGCCGCACGGACGATCCGCCACCACCCGAACGATCGCCGCCACGCGGGGCGATCGCGGCGCTCTTGTGTGGGCTTGGCGCGACGGTGCTGGTCGCCACCAGCGGCGCCGTAGCCGCCCTGGGCGACACCCTGTTCCCCGCCCGATCGCTTGCCGAGGGATTGCAGCAGGATCTGTCGGCCGCGTCGCATCTGTTTTTGCGCCTGCGGATCTTCCACCCAGTGCTTGCGGTGGCGAGCGCGGCGTATCTGGTGGTCGTCGCGGCGTTACTGGCCTCACGCGTCCGGGGCGCGCGTCACCTGTTCACCGCGCTGGGCGCCCTGGTGCTGACCCAGGTGGCGGTCGGTCTGCTGAATCTGGCCCTGCTGGCGCCCATTCCCCTTCAGATCCTTCACCTGCTTCTCGCGGATCTGGTCTGGATTGTCTTGGTGCTCGCGACCGCGACCCTGTGGCGGGCGCGGTCGTCGTCAGCCTAGCGCGGCGAGGAGTGCGTCGTCCTCCTGGGCAGTCCCGATGGTGATGCGGATCTTGTCGCGCAAGCCTGGCTTGTCGAAAAACCGCACCAGGATGCCGCGCGCCTTCAGGGCCTGGTACAAGGCACTGCCATCGCCGCCCGGCACAGTCGCGAGCACGAAGTTGGCCTGGCTCGGCAGCACCACGAAGCCGCGCCGGGACAGTTCCGCGGTCACGCGTGCGCGTTCGGCGCGGACCTTGTCCCAGGTGGCGCGAGCCGCCGTCTGATCATCGAGCGCCGCGCACGCCGCCGCTTCCGAGATGGCGTCGGTGTTGTAGCTGTCCTTGACCTTCATCATGGCCGCCACCAGCGGCGCAGCAGCGATTGCGTAGCCGAAGCGCAGGCCGGCCAACGAGTACCCCTTGCTCAGTGTCCGGAGGACCATGGCGTTGCTGCATGTGCCCACCAGTGCCAGGCAGGTCTCCGATGCGAAGTCGACGTAGGCCTCGTCGATCAGCACCAATCCCGGGAAGCGCCGGCACAACTCGCGCACATCCGCCGCCGGCACCAGGGTGCCCGACGGCGCGTTGGGGTTGGCGAAGAAGATCGCGCGCGCGCCGGTCGCCACCAGCGCGTCCACCGGCAGCGCCCAGTCTGCCGCCCACGGGACTGTGACGATCTGGCTCTCATTGATCGCTGCCAGCACCGGGTACAGCGAGTACGTCGGGTCGGGGTACGCCAGCACGTCGCCAGCGCCCAGGAACGTGCGCATGACGATGCTCAAGATCTCATCGCTGCCGTTGCCAGCGATGACCATGTCGGCCGCGACACCGTGGACGCGCGCCGCGGTGTTCGTGAAATCCCGCGCTACCGGGTTGGGATAGCGGCGCAGACGGTCAGGGTCGAGTTCGCGGATGGCCGCCATCACGCGCGCGCTCGGCGGGTAGGGGTTTTCGTTGGTGTTGAGCTTGATGATCCGCTCGCCAGGCGCTGGCTGCTCGCCCGGCACATACACGGTCATGCGCTCGACGGCCGCGCGCACTCGCGGCGGCGCTGCACTCATGGCAGGTACGGAATGGTCTGCGGGCCCTCGGGCAGCACGGCTATGGGCGTGTCGGGTCCACGCCGATCGATCTCGGCCGCAAGGCGCGCGCCGATGTCGGTCACCGCTTCCATGTGCGCGCGCCGCACGTCGGCCGCGGGCAATTCGCTGAATAGTCCGACCCGGGCCTTGAGCGCGATGATGGCCAGAAGCTGCGCCTCCCACTGATCGTACAGCGAGAAGCCGGGCGCCAGAATGGTGTCGAGCAGCGCGCGCGGCGAAGCGTGATCGAACAGAAGTTTGCGGAAGTTACCGTGGTTGGGAAAGCCGTCGTTGCACCGCGAGGCCGACAGGATGAACCCGTCTTGTTCAACGATCTGCGCGGCGGCGTGCATGCCCTTGACCGCCTGGTACAGATTCTGATCCAGCGGATAGCCGGAATTCGTCGTCACCACGATGGGGAATGCCGTCTCGGTCGCCACCATCGCGGTGGTCTTCGCGTAAGCGCAACCTTGCAGATGCGCGAGGGCCGGGTCGCCACAGAAGTAGCGTGTGATCTCCCGCTTGCGGTTCTGGGTCACGTTGATCAGAAAATCCACCGGCAACAGCGCGCCGTTGTCGCGGATCTGGGCCTGCGTCGGGTTGCCGTCGAGCACGCCCCACGTGCTCTTGGCGTCGCCTATCACGGCGGCGCGGTGGTAGTGCATGATGGAATCGATGTCGGCGACCGCGGGGAAGATGCCCTTGTAGCCACCCGAGAAGCCGGCCATGAAGTGAGGCTCGATGAAGCCCATGACCAGCCGCTTGTCGGCCGCCACGTAGTCCCGGTTGAACAACACGGCACGCCCATCACGCGTCTGGCCGGCGGGCGCCAGCGTCGCCGGATCATGCGCGTTGTGGTTGACCACCCGGAAGCGTCGCAGGATGTCGGCGCTCACCATTGTCGCCAGCTCGGCGGGCGTGTTGACCCGATGCGAGCCGGTGCCATTGATGATGACGAAGTTCTCCGCCGGCACGTGCTCGAGCTCGGCGAGCGTCCAGCGCAACAACCGATCGGTTGGCAACGGCCGGGTCAGATCGGGGATCACGATGGCGACGCGATCGTGTGCGGCGACGCAGTCACGCAGCGGGCGCCCGCCGATGGGCTGGCGCACCGCTTGCGTGAAAGCCGCCGCCTCGTCGGGCAGACCTGCGACGAAGCGGGGCTCGATGACCCGCACGTTGGCCGACGGGATGTCGACGTCCAGCCCCTGGGTTCCGTATTGAAGATGAACTTTCATGGCCGACGGGGGGGCGGGGGAGGGCCCGGGAACTAGGTGCCTGGCTTGCCGAGGGTCTTCTGCCCCGGCTTCCATTCGATCGGGCAGCGCTCGCCGGTCTGGGCCGCCTGCAACAGGCGCAGCGTCTCGGACACCGAGCGCCCAAGCAGATCGGCGTTGTACTGCGCGTGCACCACGATGCCGTCGTTATTGATGATGAAGGTGGCGCGCTCGGCGACGCCATCGGGCTGCAGGCAGTCATAGTCACGCGCGATGGTCTTGTTGAAGTCGGCCAGTAGCGCGTGGTTGATCTTGCCGAGGCTGCCGTTGATCCACGCCTTGTGGGAGTGCTTCGAGTCGGTCGAGGCGCCCAGGATCACGGCATTGGCTTCCTTGAACTCGCTGTCACGCTTCGAGAACTCGGTGATCTCGGTCGGGCAGATGAAGGTGAAGTCGGCCGGGTAGAAGAACAGAACGACCCACTTGCCTTTGTAGTCGGACAGCGAAACGTCCTTGAACGAGCCGTCGCCCATGGCGGCCGGAACCTTGAAGTCTGGTGCTTTCTTGCCAACGATGCTCATGACTATCCTCCGTGAGGTCTCGATGACTCGATGACCTGGTTTGGTTGATTCGGGGCGACACCCTAGCACGCTCGGCCGCAGCGGCCACAACATGGCGCCGCGCGTTCGGCGAGCCTGAGATGACTGACCCTGCACGGCCGACCTCAATAAGACCACTGGTCCAGCCGATAGCCCCAAGAGGGGGTAATTCGTGCTGGGACGAGTGCTGTTCGTGGATGACGAGCCCGAGGTGATCGAGGGACTGCGCGACGCGCTGGGCGGGCAACCCTACGAACTCTTGTCGGCCCTGTCGGGCGTTGATGCTCTGGCCAAGCTTGCCGCCGGGCCCGTGGATATCCTGGTGACCGACGAGCGAATGCCCGACATGCGCGGCTCGGATCTGGTGATCCAGGTCAACCTTCTGTACCCCGAGGTGGTGAAGATCATCCTTACCGGCCGCGCCGACCTGGATGCCGCCATCCGATCCATCAACCAGGGCCAGATCTTCCGCCTGCTGCGCAAGCCCTGCGATCCGGAGGCGCTGGGCGCGGTCTTGCGCGAGGCCTTCCGCCATCGTGTCCTCACCGGCGTCAGCGCGCGCATCCTGGAATTCTCGCGCACCCACAGCACGTGGCTTTGGACTGATGCCGAGGCCGCCGACCCACGCAAGACCACCGAGTGGCCGGCGTTCGTCGCGGCTGGCGGCGGTTACGCCGGCGCGGCCAACGATCCGGTCGAGCGGTTGGCTCCTGGCGAGCGCGACACCCTGTCGCCTCGCGAGCGCGAGATCTTGCGCGAGGTCATTGCCGGCCGCCGCACTCCCGAGGTTGCGCGGCGCCTCTACATCTCGGTGCACACCGCACGCAATCACCTGAAGACGATCTACAAAAAGCTGCAGGTCCACTCGCAGGCCGAGCTGGTTCGCAAGGTGCTGGCGTCCTAGATCGGCCGCGCTATAACCGCGCTCCGATGAAGCCGACCAGTGCCGAGATCGCGGAGGCTGCCGCGCGCCTCGCCGGCAAGAGCGCCGAGGACGTGCTCGCCTGGGCGCTACCGCGGTTCTCCGGCCGCATCGCCGTGGCTTCGAGTTTCTCGATCGAGGATTGCGTGGTCATCGACCTCGCGCACGCCATCGATGCCAGCGTGCGGGTGTTCGCGCTCGACACCGGCCGCTTGCCCGAGGAGACGTTTCAGACTGCGGACCGCGTGCGAGACAAGTACGGCATCGCCATCGAATGGCAACTCGCCGACCGCGCCCGGGTCGAGACCCTGGTCCGCACCAAGGGCTCGTTCAGCTTCATGGAGTCGCTCGACAACCGCCACGAGTGCTGCGGCCTGCGCAAGGTCGAGCCGCTGGGGCGAGCGCTGGGTGAGCTCGACGCCTGGGTCACCGGTCTACGGCGCGAGCAGTCGGTGACCCGCAGCGACGCGGCCGAGGTCGAACTCGACGCTGGGCACGGCGGCCTCGCCAAGCTGAGTCCGCTCATCGGTTGGAGCGAGCAGCGCTTGTGGGACCACGCCAACGCCCGCAAAGTGCCGATCCACCCGCTGCACAAGCAAGGCTTTCCCTCGATCGGCTGCGCACCGTGCACGCGCGCGATCAAGCCGGGCGAGCACCCGCGCGCGGGCCGCTGGTGGTGGGAAAACCCCGACACCAAAGAGTGCGGCCTGCACCCGGTCAAGGGTTAGGGGTCACGGCACGAACCCGACCATCAGGTCGACCGTGAACGTCGAGCGGCGCTTGCCGTCCTTGAACGGAGCCCCGGTGAGTAGGGTGTGGGAACGGCTGATGCTGACCGTGCCGTCGCACTTGTCGGTGCCCGTCACCACATCGAGTACCTCGTCACCCGTGTCGGGTGCGTCCTTCTTCTCAAGACGGTCGATGCAGCGGCCCGACGCCGTGATGGTGACCGGGAAGGCGGTCCCGGCCGGCGTCCAGGTCACCGGCAACTGCTGGCCAAACTTGATCTTGTCACCCGCGCGTGGTGTCGCCACCGCCAGCTTGACCGGGGCCATCAACGTTACCGTCGCGCCGTCGGCGGGATCAGCGCGTCGCAATTCGAACGCGTAGCGTGCGCCCTCGGGCTGCGCCTTGACGCTGTTGCCGTACCACACCGCGCTCGCCAATCCCTGCCGGAGCAGGACCGTGCCGTTGCACAAGATCTGGTCGTTGCCGGCGAGTTCAACGTACGTGCCGCCCTCCGAGACACGGAACTCGGCGCGCGCCGTGACCGTGGTCGCGGTCTGCCCGATCGAGAAATCGGCCAGCAACGCGCGTGTGGCAATGCCCTCGGAACTGGTCTTGGTACATGCCGCCATCGCACAGGCAAGCAACGCCGCGGCGATTCTCGCGGGCCCTGGTCGCCTCACCGCAAGGACACCTCGCCCGAGGCGTACAACACGAACTTGTTCTTGATGAGCTGACCCACCTTGATGACGTAGGTCTTGCCCTTGTTGAAGCCGTCGTCGCCCGACAGGTCGTAGCTTGCCTGGAACACCACCGCCGCCGCATCGTTCGGCGGCGAGTACTGGGCGACGACGTTCTTGACGTCGCCTTTCTCGAAGAACCGCACCGTGATGGGGCCCTTGGCGGCGGGTTTCTTGAAGACCGCCAGATAGTTGATGCTCCACGGGCCGTCCTTGTCCTTCCCCCTCGCCTCACCGGCCGGCGCGTGCTGCGAAAGCCAGGCCGCGAGCTTGCCGCCCTCGCCGGCGGGGAAGGCATCGGTGAAGACCCAGACCTTACCGCCGTGGGACTTGGCCGTCGCCGCGTTCGGATCCGCTGCCGCCTTGTCTGGTGCCTTCTTCGCCGCGGTCAGGAACAGGAATGCCGCAGCCAACGCAAGAACTCTCATGGTGACCCCCCTCAGTGTGGCTTCCGTATATCAGACGGACGCGTCGGGCCTATAGTGATCAGGATGAGCGGGGCGCTGCATCAGTTTTTTGAGCCGCGGTCCCACCTCATGCCCTGTACTAGCCCAGCCGCCGCGGTCGCTGACAGCGTGAATCACGGGTTTCTTGCCTGTTGTGGTACCTGGCACGGACCGTGCTGCGCGCCACGCCGGTTTCTTCTCCAACGAAAAGGGAGCCCCCCATGAAACGGATCGCATATGTGTCCCTGGCCGGCGTGATGGTTCTCGCCCTGTCGCCCTTCGCCCAGCCCCGGCCGGCGCAGGCCTGCGGCGGCTTCTTCTGCAACCAGGTTCCGGTGGAACAGTCGGGCGAGCAGATCGTCTTCGCAATCACCCCGAACCATGTCACCGCGTACATCCAGATCTCGTACGCTGGCAATGCCAACGACTTCGCCTGGGTGGTGCCGGTCATGGCCAAGCCCACCTTCTCCCTGGGCCCGCAGGCGGTGTTCACGGCGCTCACGCAGCGAACGCAACCGCAGTTCCGCATCGAGTGGCCGCAGGGCCCGGGCGGCCAGTGTTCCAACCAGTTCGGGCTGGCGGGCGGGGCCCCTACCTCCGCTCCTGGGGCTGCCGCCGACAACAGCGTCAACATCGTCGACAGCCGCGAGCTTGGCCCGTTCGAGATCGTGGTGGTCGAATCGAAGAGCAGCGTGGCGCTGCTCGACTGGCTCAACAAGAACAAGTTCGACCAGCCGCCAGGATCGCTGCCGCTCATCGAACAGTACGTGAAGAAGGACTTCCTGTTCGTGGCGCTGCGGCTCATGAAGGATGCCAGCACCGGTGAGATCCAGCCGCTGGTGCTCGACATGGACACGCCCGAGGCGTGCGTGCCTCTGGTGCTGACCCGGATCGCCGCCCAGCCCGACATGCCAGTGACGGTGTACGCACTCGGTTCGACCCGCGCTACCCCGCGAAACTGGTTCGAGGTGCAGATCAACCCTAAGAAGATCGACTGGCTGCGGAACGGCTCGAACTATCGCCAGGTCGCCACTGCCGCCATCGACGAGGCCGCGGGCCACGGCTTCATCACCGAATACGCCGGCCGCAGCGACATCATGCAGAGCGCGCTGTATCGGCAGGGGCAGTTCGATCTCACGAAGCTGCGCACCATCACGAATCCGCAGATGTTCCTGCAGGCCATCTTCGCCACCGGCCTGCCGCGCGACCAAACCATGATGGGGTTGCTGCGCAAGTACCTGCCCATGCCGCAGGTGCTGATCGACCGGAAGTTGACTGAGCAGCAGTTCTACAACGGCGTCCTGCAAGGGCAGTACAAGGCCGAACTGGGCACCGCCTCGGTCGATGCCCCGGCTTTCATCGCCGCGCTCGACATGCGGGTCATCGAACCGCTCAAGCAGGCGCAGGCGATGTTCGACAAGCATTCGTACCTGACCCGCATGTTCGCGACCGTGTCGCCGCCCGAGATGACCCGCGATCCCCTGTTCCACTTCAACAAGGACATGCCGATGGTGTCGAACATCCATCGGGCGCTTGCCACTGGCTCGTGCGGCAGCGACGGTCTGTTTCACGACGTGAAGCTCATCTTCGAGAACCAGGAGTCGGTTACCTTGCCGCAACCGGTGCGGCCGTTCGGCCCGCAGCCGGCGCCGTGGACCTACGCCATGGCGGAACCGGCGGCCTATCGGATCTCGCTCGCCGGCCCGGTCGGAGAGCCGACGGTGTACACCCGTGGCCAGGCCAAGATCGTCGATGGCTACCTCGACACCGAAGCGCCCGAATCGGTGCGCGTGCGCAAGATAGCGGCGGCTCCCAATCCGATGCTCCCCGGATCAGGCGACGCGGGCGGCGGCCCCGTTTCCGACAGTATGGCCTCGGGCTGCGCGTGTACGGCCGGCGCCGGTCACAGCGGTGGCGCGGGTGGAACCGCGACCGGGCTGGCGCTGGGACTTGTGGCCCTGGTCGCGGGTCGACGACGGAACCGAAACCGCGTCCGGTAGCCCAAAAGTTTGAAGTTTCGAGGGACCACGCGCCCCTGATGGGTTCGTGGTCCCTTGTGCGGCGGCGTACACCGCGGGACCGTAACTTGTTACGCGGGTTCCCCACCATCCGGGATCGCTTCCCTCCGAGCGGGAAACGGTCTACGTTCGGTCGAACCTGATTTCCCTTATTGGTGCGCCCATGAATACTGAGCCTAGACTTCCTGGATTGGGTGTTCGCTGCTTCGGCCTGGCGTTGGTGGCGGCGGCGATGCTTCCCGGCCCGGCCGAGGCGCAGACCGCGGCTGGCTTCGCCCTCGACCGCTACGAGCCTGCCGAACGCGGCAGCGACTGGTTCTCACTCGATTCGCTGGACCTGCGTGGCGGCACCCGCCCCGCTGCCGGTGTCGCACTCGACTGGGGCAAGAAACCGCTGGTCATCTACGACCGCAAGAACAACGCGCGCGGCACCCTGGTCGGCGATCAGGTCTTCCTGCACGTCGGTGGCGCGGTCATCCTGGGCGATCGCCTGCGTCTTGGGGCCAGCCTGCCGATCGCGCTGTACCAGGGGGGCAAGGGCGGCACCATAAACGGCGCCCTGTACAAGCCTCCGACCGGGGCCGCGGCCGGCGATCTGCGCATCGGCATCGACGCACGACTGGTGGGCAAGTACGGCGACCCGTTCACGCTGGCTCTGGGCGCGCAGGTGTACATGCCGACTGGCAGCAAAGCCGATTACACCAGCGACGGGACGCTGCGTTTCGCGCCGCACCTGCTGGCGGCTGGCGACGTGGGCATCCTGGCGTACGCTGCGCGCATGGGCTTTCACTACCGCACCGAGTACAAGGTCAAGAGTGGCCCGCCGGTGGGCAGCGAACTTTTCGGCGGCATCGCGGCCGGCGTGCGCCTGGTGGATCGCAAGCTGCTGCTCGGCCCGGAACTGCTGTGGAACTACAGCCTGCGCACTGCCAAGGATTTGGCCGGCACCTACGACACGCCGGCCGAGCTTACCTTTGGCGGGCACTACACCATCAAGGACGACTTCCGCGTGGGCCTGGGCATGGGGCCAGGCCTGACGCGCGCGCCAGGCTCACCCACGTTCCGCTTCCTGGCGACGTTCGAGTGGTTTCCGGCCATGCCGCCGCCCGACACCGACGGCGATGGCGTTCTCGACGTGGACGACGCGTGCCCGATGGTCCCCGGCATCCGCACCGGCGATCCGCGCACCCATGGTTGCCCGCCGCCGCCCGACACCGATGGCGACGGCATCATCGATGGCGAAGACGCGTGCCCGAAGGACAAGGGCCCGCGCAGCGCGGATCCCAAGACCAACGGATGCCCGCCGCCGCCCGATCGCGACGGCGATGGCGTCCTCGACGTGGAGGACGCCTGCCCGGGTGTGCCGGGTGTGCGCACCGAGGATCCGAAGACCAACGGTTGCCCGCCGCCGCCGCCACCGCCGGATCGAGATAAGGACACCGTGTCCGATCCCGACGACGCTTGCCCCGACGTGCCGGGCGTGAAGACCGCCGATGCCAAGACCAACGGCTGCCCGCCGGATCGTGACCTGGACGGAGTGTCGGACGCCGAGGACGCGTGTCCCGATCAGCCGGGTCTCAAGGATCCCGATCCCAAGAAGAACGGCTGTCCGCTGGCGCGGGTGGAAGACCAGCAGGTCAAGATCCGCGAGCAGGTCAAATTCCAGATCGGCAGCGCCAAGATCCTGCCCGAGAGCGAGGCCATCATCTCGGCGGTGGCTGACGTGATGAAGGCGCACCCAGAGTGGAAGCGGCTGCGCATCGAGGGCCACACCGACAGCATGGGCGGCGAGATCTACAACCTGGGTCTTTCGGCGTCGCGTGCCACGGCGGTACTCAAGGCGCTCACCGGGAAGGGTATCGATCGCAAGTTGCTCAAGGCCAAGGGACTTGGGCGGGCGCGGCCCATCGCCGACAACGCGACGCCAGAGGGGCGCCAGGACAATCGGCGGGTCGAGTTCCACATCGACGAGAAGTAACCACGGAGGGTTCGGGCCATGACGTGCTTATCAATAGAAAAGACTATGACGGGAAAGACGATTACGGGGATGACGGCAAGGTCGCGACGGCTGGTCGCGCTGGCTGCCGCTCTGCTGGCGACGCTGACTCTGAGCGCGCGCGATGCCAGTGCGGCGCCCGCGCTGCGCAAGCAGGCCGAGCAACGCGGCGACTTCATCCTGATTGGCAACACCCTGGGCTGGGACTGCGGCCCAGGCGTACCCGCACCAGTGATCGGGACCGTGCCGGCCGCTGCCATGTGCGGCGCTGCCGGCAACCTGGCTGACACCTCGCCGGACGTTCTGTGGCGATCTGACGAGCCGGTGGGTGGAGCCACCGCCAGCTTCGCGTACGGCAACGCCCAGACACGCAGCACGGCCACACTCAACCTGCCGGCGGGGGCCAAGGTGACCTACGCGCGGGTGTACTGGGGCTCGCTCATCGCGGGCAACGCTGCCGACTCGACGGTCACCCTCGATCGCCCGGGCGCCGGTACGTTCACCCAGATCGTCAACGCCGACTCGTCTTTCACGGTGCCCCAAGCGCCCTTGGCGCGCGTTTACTACAATTCGACCGCGGACATCACCGCGCTGGTGACGGCGCAGGGCTCGGGCGCGTACCGACTTGGTGGCGTCGACTCATTGGCCGTCCAGGATCTCAATGAATTCACGTATTTCATTTCGTGGTCGATGGTGGTGTTCTACCAGCTCGACAGCGAGCCGCAGCGCAACCTGGCGCTGTTCGACGGTCTCGATCGGGTCAACGGCCAGACCCCCCTGGTGACAGTCACTTTGCGCGGGTTCCTGGTGCCGTCTGGCACCGGGTTCGACGGCAAGTTGGGGGTCATCGCGTACGAGGGTGACGATCAGGCCGAGGGCGACTACCTGACCTTCAATGGCACGCTGGTGTTCAACGCCCTGAATCCGGCGACGGATTTCTTCAACGGCACGCGTTCGACGTTCAACGCGATGGGCGCGGTGCCGGTATCCGTGGTCGGCGACCTGCCGCAGCTCACGGGTAACCCACGCAGCCATTCGGGGATCGACCTCGACATCGTCAATGTCAAGCCGCTGCTCAAGTCCGGCGACACCATGGCGACCATCACCGCCACCAGCTCGGGCGACAACTATTTCCTGGGCGCATTCATCACCTCCATCGCCAGCCTGAAGCCCGAGTTCTCGAACAGCGCCAAGACCGTCACCGACATCGATCACCCGGCGGGCCCGGTGCGCCCCGGCGATCTCATCGAGTACACCATCGCGGTCAAGAACGACGGCAACGACATCGCGCAAAACACCGTGTTGACCGATGTGCTACCGCCCGAGATCACCTACCAGCCGGGCACCCTGCGCGTTTCCACGGGCGCCAATATCGGCAACAAGACCGACGTGGTCGACGCCGACCAGGGCGAGTACACGGCGGCGACGCGGACGTTGAAGGTCCGCCTGGGCACCGGCGCCAACGGTGTCATGGGCGGAACGTTGCAGATAGGTGAGGCCACCACGGTGGTGTTCCGAGCGCGCATCAACGTGGGCGCCAGTGGCACCATCCAAAACCAGGCGACCATCAACGCCAGCGGTGCCAGTGGCAACCCGGCCACCAACTACAACACCGACGGCAACGGTGGCGGTCCCGGCAACCCGCCCACGCCGCTGCCCATCGACGAGTGCGGTGTCGACACCGATTGCACCAACCCGGCCAAACCCTACTGCGTGACCGCCAAGGACCCCAACATCTGCGCCGAGTGCAAGACCGGCGCGAACTGTCCGGTGGCCAAGCCTGTGTGCAGTGCCTCGACCAACACCTGCGTTCCGCAGTGTGGCAGCGACGCCGATTGCTCGGCGCCCACGCCGGCATGCATGGCCAACGGCCGCTGCGGCGAGTGCACCACGAACGTCCATTGCCCGATGGCCAAGCCGGTGTGCGACGTGCCCCAGAACAAGTGCATAGAGTGCGTCGACAATTCCACGTGCCCAATGGACCGTCCGCGCTGTGACGCCCCGATGAAGGTGTGCGTGGGCTGTCTGTCGAACGCTGACTGCATGGGTGCAAAGCCGGTGTGTGACATGACGACGCGGGCGTGCCGCGCATGTGGCAACGACGGCGAGTGCACTGGTACTGGCGGCGGCACCACGCCCGCGTGCATGACGACGGGGGCGTGCGGCGAGTGCTCGGCGGCCAACAAGACCAAGTGCACGGGCACTCCCAAGCCCGCATGCGACGTGCCGGCCGGCAAGTGCGTCGAGTGCACCGACAACATGACCTGCCCGATGGATCGGCCCCTGTGCGACACCGCGATGAAGGTGTGCGTGGGCTGCTTGTCGAGCATGGATTGCATGGGTGCCAAGCCGGTGTGTGACATGACGACGCGCGCGTGCCGCGCGTGCGGCAACGACACCGAGTGCCCGATGAGCGCGCCCGCCTGTCAGCCCACCGGGGCGTGCGGCGAGTGCTCGGCGACCAACATGAGCCGCTGCATGGGCGCAACTCCGGTGTGCAACGTCGCGGCTGGCAAGTGTGTCGAGTGCGTGATGAACGGCAACTGCCCCCCGGTTCGCCCGGTCTGCAACCTGATGACCAACATGTGCCGGCCGTGCATGGCCGACGCGGAATGCCCGATGAATCTACCGGTGTGCCTGGCAAGTGGGCTGTGCGGCGAATGCTCGGCCGCCAACAAGACCCGCTGCATGGGCGCCACGCCTTTGTGTGATGTCGTGGCCGCCAAGTGCGTCGCGTGCCTGACCAATGCCGATTGCCCGGCCGCGACCCTGCCGTTCTGCTCGCCGGTGACCAGCACGTGCGCACCGTGCATGAGCGACGGCCCACCCAGCTGTATCGATCCGCCGCGGCCTGCGTGCCAGACCGCGGGCAATCTGGTCGGCGCTTGCACCGAGTGCTCGGCGGCCAACGCAACCCGCTGCGCCGCTAGCAAGCCGCAGTGTCTGGTCAACCTTGGCCTTTGCGGCTGCACAGACACCGACGGTGATTCCGAGTGCGGCGGCTCCACGTCGGGCATCGTCTGCAATGGGCCGGCGGGTAGCTGCGCGCCCGGCTGCAGCACGGCGGCCGGCCGCAACAACTGCCCCGCAGGTCAAGTCTGCAGCGATCAAACCGGCAAGGTCGGCACCTGCAACACGCCCCTCGGCTGCCAGTCGAACGCCGACTGCATCGCGCCGCGGCCGGTCTGCGACACCGCTGCCAATCCCAGGGTGTGCGTGCAGTGCCTGATGGACGGCCAGTGCACGATGCCGCTCATCTGCGACGCCACCGGCAGCAAGTCCTGCGTCGAATGCACGGTGGCGCGTTCGATGAACTGCCAGGCCGCTCAGGCCGGTTCGCGCTGCCTGCCGAACAACAGCTGCGGCTGCACCACCGACACCGATTGCGGCGCGTCGGCGTCAGGCCGCGTGTGCGACACGACGGTGGGCAAGTGTACGGTTGGTTGCCGTGGCATCGGCGGCAACGGTTGCCCGGCCGCACAGATGTGCACGTCGATGACCATGGCCATCGGGCGCTGCGTGACCGCAAGCGACGCGGGCGTGGATGCGCCGCGCGAGGCGGGTGTCGAGGTCGGGCCGGACGTGCCGCGCGACGTGCCCATGGGGCCGCTCGACGGCGGACTCGATGTCCCGATGGATCGCCCGGCCGACAGCACCGGTGGCGAGGCCGGCGCGGACGCCGTGCGACCCGACCTGGCGGCTTCGGACGCTTTCGGCGATCGCATGGCGACCGACGCGTCGACCGACGCCGTGGTCACAAGCGGCAGCGATGCCGGTGCCAACGTCAACGGCTACCTGGGCGGCAGCGGCTGTGGTTGCCGGCTTTCCGGCGCCGCGGGCTCGGACTCTGGCTCTGGCGCCGGGCTGATCGCGCCTCTGGCCCTGGCCGCGCTGGCCTTCGTGCGCAGGCAACGCCGCCGTAGGTAGGGGCCTGCCGCGCCGGCCTTTCATCTACTTTCGTCTCCTTGTTGTGGCCGGCGCGGCTTGGCGGTTCAATGCCGCGATGACCAACCGCCGTCAGTTCATGGGTGCCGGCGTCGGCGTGGCCGCTGCCGCGATGTCGCCTGGGTTCGCCTTCGGTGCTCCAGCGAAGGCGCCCAAGCTCAAGAAGGCCGTCAAGTTTGGCATGATCAAGCAGGGCGCAACCGTCGAGGAGAAGTTCGCGCTCATCAAGTCGCTTGGCTTCGCCGGTGTCGAGATGGACAGCCCGTCATCGCTCGACCGCCAGGAAGTGGTCAAGGCGCGCGACAAGACCGAGGTGGTCATCCACGGCGTGGTTGATTCGATCCACTGGAAGCAGCGCCTGTCCGATCCCGATCCCGAGGTGCGCGCCAAGGGCCTTGACGGGCTCAAGACGGCGATCGAGGACGCCCGGTTCTATGGCGCGACCACGGTGCTGCTGGTGCCCGGCAAGGTTGTCAACGGCAGCGAAACCTTCGAGCAGGTCTGGCAACGCTCGCAGGCGGAGGTTCGCAAGGTACTGCCGCTGGTCGGAAAGCTCAAGATCAAGATAGCGATCGAGGTGGTGTGGAACGACTTCCTCACCACACCCGAGAACCTGATCAAGTACATCGACGAGTTCAAGGACCCGGCGGTCGGGGCCTACTTCGACGTCAGCAACATGGTCAAGTATGGGGTGCCGCCCGCGACCTGGATCCGCAAGCTGGGCAAGCGCATGCTGAAGTTCGATTTCAAGGGCTACAGCAACGAAAGAAAATGGGTCGCGATCGGCGACGGCGATGAGGATTGGCCCGAGGTCAGGAAGGCGCTGGCCGAGATCGGCTACAACGGCTGGGCCACCAGCGAGGTGTCGGGCGGCGGCGAAAAGGAGCTGCGCGACGTCGCGGATCGCATGAACCGCGTCCTCGGGCTCGCCTGAACTGCCGCCTGGCGGCGAGACGTTGCGGAACTCACAGCCGCGGCAGACCGGGCCGGGTCACGCACCGCCCGAGGACCGCAGCGCCGCCCATCGCGACCGCCTCGCATGTGGTTTGTCCGGGCGCGACGCACAGGACGGCGGGGCAGATGCGCACGCAGCGCGCACAGCCGGCGTCTTGCCACTCCTTCCGCACAGCGTCCGTGTTCACGGTGCCGTTGACCGGCGGGAGGCAGGCGCCGGCGCAGCCGATACCGGTGACCGCAGTCGCTTGCCGGGATTCCCGATTCCTGCTGCGCTTCGTCCTTGGTCGCCAGGAATGTGCAGTTCGGGAAGGTCTCGGGCCGACGCCCGGTTCGGCCCATTCGCTGGAGAAACGAGGTCACCGTCGCTGGAGCGTCGATCTGGATCACCCGGTCGAGATCGTCGATATCGATACCCAACTCCAGAGCGCTGGTCGCAACGATCACGCAATTCTGTCGCTGCTCGAAGGCCTGTTCAGCCATGGCCCGTTGCTCGCGCGACAGGGACGAGTGAGTGACGTAGACGTCTACCCCCCTTCCAGAAAGGTCCTTACCAAGTGGAGTTGACCCGGTTTCGTGGACGGGTTGATTATGCTGCCAGCTCTTTCAAGGTAGCAGCGGTTTCGTAGTGAACTGGGCTGACGAATCCGACCGTCGATTGGCGGCGCCGGCGGTTGTAGAAGGCTTCGATGTACTCGTGGATCGAAGTCTTGGCCTCGGCCCGCGTCGCGTAGTCCATATCGTGGACAAGTTCATTCTTGAGCGTGGCGAAAAAACTCTCCGGGACAGCGTTGTCCCGGCAGTCGCCCTTCCTGCTCATGCTGGCAATGGCGCCAAAAGCCTTGAGGGCCCGCTGGTAGTCGTCACTGGCGTATTGGACGTCGCGGTCAGAGTGATGGACAAGCCCCGGCTCAGGGTGGCGTGTTCTAACCGCCATCGCCAGGGCGTCGAGTGCAAGGTGCCGGTCGATGCTCGCATCCATCGCCCAGCCGACCACGCGCCTGGAGAACAGGTCCAGAATGGCCGCGAGGTAGATCCAGCCCTCAACGTCTTTACGCAGACCCTGACCGGCGCGTTCGCCCTTGAGTCGTTCGTCCTCTCATGCTGCAGCGACTGTTTCACCACAGGCGGACCCAGGCCTCCGCGACATCGAATGGTGACAGTTTCGTCGGAACCGAGGGTTTCGTCTTTACTGCTCGGGACTAGCCAGGTTCGGCGCCGCTCGTGTCCGGGCCGCTGGCCTGTCAGCGCGGGTCCGGATCGAGCAGGCGCGCCAGGCTCAGCGTGAGATCGCTGCGGACCCAGCGCACGATGCTCCTGAACTCGGACGAAGTCGGTCGAATGTCGACCGACACCTGCCGCCGGACTTCGCCGTAGACGCGGCCGCGCAGGGCGACCAGCCAGCGCGCCACCGTGGCGCGGTGGACCTGCAGCACGCGCGCCAGAGCATCCAGGTTCGCTCCATCGACGAAGTGCATACGAAGCAGCGCCTTGGATTGGGGGTCGAGGGTCGCCAGGGCGGCCTCGAGCGCCCGCTGCACGCGCGCGCGCAGGTCCTCCGTCGCGACCGCCACCTCGGGGTTGGCGGGTCCCGCCACAAGCGCCAGCGCCAGTTCAGCGTCGCCCTCGGGGCCGCGCTTTTCCTTCCTGACGATGTCGAGTCCCAGCCGAATGCACACCACGCGAAGCCACGCGTCAAGCGGTGCGCGGCCGTCGTAGCGGGCGATGCGTCGCTCAGGCCCGAGCATCATCTTCACGCGCAGCGTGTGGCGCAGCTCATCGAGCTGGTCAGGCGACAATCCAAGACGGGCGACGTGGCGTGGGACCGCGGTCACGAACTGGCGCTCGAAGTGTTCGAGGGCGGCCGTGTCGCCCTCGGCGCAGGCGGCCGCTAGGAAAAGGTCACGCCCGGTGGCCGCAAGATCGATTGGTTCGGCCTTCGATGCCGCGATTCGACGCAGGAATGCATCGGTCGATACACGCACCCCCGGCCAGGCACGCTCACCGTCAGCCATCGCTCGGGCCACTCCTTCGTCTAGTGACGCCATGATTCAAGAAACCAGGTTGTCATGATAGCCTACCTTTCCTACCTTGACCGACGTCAGCCTTGAGAGCCCGGACTGCCTGGACGACGCCACGGTGGCGGCCCATCTGGCGGGCGACCTGCGCGGACCGAGTCCCAGGGCGGTGGCGGCCCACCTGGCGTCGTGCGGCGCCTGTCGCGAACTGGTTGTCCATGCGGCGCAATCGACCACGGGTGTCAGCGTGTCGGAACTCGAGGGCATCACCACGCTCGCCGACGGTGAACGCCTGTGCGATCGCTACGTCGTGCGGCGGTTCCTTGCGCGCGGCGGAATGGGCGAAGTGTACGAGGTGGACGACGAGATGCTGGGCGAAACTGTCGCACTCAAGACTCTGAACTCAAGCGCGATCCTGGACGAGCGCGCGATCGCGCTGCTCAAGGCCGAGGTGCAGGTCGCGAGGCGGGTCAGCCATGAAAATGTCTGCCGGCTGCTTGAGTTCGGCGTACACGAGAAGGCGGGTGCCGGGCCGGTGCCGATCCGCCTGCCGTTCATCACCATGGAGTTCCTGCGCGGGGAGACCCTGAGTGCGCGGCTGGAGCGCGGGGGCCCGCTGCCCGTCGACCAGGCGCGCCCGCTGGTACTTCAGATGGTAAACGCGATCGAAGCGATCCACGCGGCGGGTATCGTCCACCGTGACTTCAAGAGTGCGAACGTGATTCTGGTCCCCATCGACGGCGGCGGCGATCGCGTGGTGGTGACGGACTTCGGGCTTGCGCGCGTGCAGGTGGCCGCCCGCAAGCCGCAAACTGAAGGGTTGGTACTGGGCACGCTCGAGTACATGGCGCCCGAGCAGATCGGGGGCGCGGCCGCGACCCCCGGCTTCGACGTGTACGCGCTGGGTGTGGTCATCTTCGAGATGCTCGCGGGGGTGCGTCCGTTCGTCGGCAAGAACCCGCTCGAAGCTGCGGCGAAACGCCTGTCCGGGCGGGCGCCACGCCTGTCACGCAAGGCGCCGGTCGGTCCCGGGTGGGACGACATCGTCGCAGGTTGCCTGGAACCAGATCCAATGAAACGCTGGCGTCACGCGCACGACATCGGCGTGGCGGTCGCCTCGGCGGACCGCCGCCGCCTGGTGCGCCGCGGGTTCGTGCCGGTTGTCGCCGCCGCCATCGTGGCGCTCGGTCTGTTGCATTGGTGGCCTTCGAGCAAGCAGTCGTCATCGCCTCGGCCGATGCGAGTGGCGATGCCGTTGGTGGCGTTGCCGCCGCTGTCGTCGCCGCCCAAGCGAGCAGCGGAGGGGACGGCATCACCCGCTGTCGCAGCCGATCCGGATGTACCGGCGCGCGCTCTCGATCAGCCTCGCTCCGGGGACAAACCTTCGCCGCGCCTGCGACGGAGCCGGTCGACATCGGGCCAGCCGCGCGCGGCCGAGCCGGCGGCACCTGCAGTTGCAGCGCCCGCGTCTCCTGCTGGTTCATCCCCTGTCCCGCCACCCGCCCTAGCCCCGGCTCCGTCGCTTGGCCACCCCGACGATGTTGCGAACCCCTTCCTCCTCGCGCGCTAGCATTGCTATCGTGGTCGCGTTCGCCCTGTGTGAGCCGGGGCGACTGCTCGCGCAGGACGCCGCCACCCAGGCCAACCTCGACCAGGCCAGGCAGCGCTACGAGCGCGCCAACGTTCACTACGAGCTCGGCGAGTACCAGCAGGCGATCGCGCTCTACCGAGAGGCATACGAGATCTATCGCGAGCCGGTGCTGCTGTTCAACCTTGGGCAGGCCTATCGGCTGGGTGGCCAGTGCGAGCGCGCCCTCGATGCGTACCGCCACTTCCTTCGCCTGTCGACTGCGGCCAGCGAGCAGGCGCAGCGTCTCAAGGCCGAGGTGCAAAGCGAGGCCCTGCGCCCGACCTGCGGGCGTCCAGCCTTTGTGCCCGTCGCCCCGGCGCCCGCTCAGATGCCTGCACCGCCGGCCGAGCCAGGGTCGCCCGAAGCAATCGCTCCGCCCGCAAGCCTGTGGCTGCTGGGCGGCGCCCTGCTCGCAGGGGCCAGCGCCGGGGGACTGTACCTCTGGAACACCGGGCGGTACCGCGAATGGCGGACCGAGAACGACGCGATTCAGCGGGGCGGCAGCGCGGTTCCCGTCGCGGAGTGGCAGCGTCGCCAGCAGGTCAACGACAACCTCGACAAGAGGATCGATGACGTGGACACCGTGGCCGTGGCGGCTGCCATCACAGCAGGGGTGCTGGCGGTCGCCGCAGCGGTCTGGGTGGGGGTGTCGGCGTGGCGTCGCGGGACTGGCGGAACGGCGCAGGCGGCTCCGCCGGCGATCGGAACATGGTGACGGGGCGTATCCGGGTGTTGCTGGTGGTTCTGGCGCTCGTCGGGGCGTGCCGCGGGCGACCGGCTGGCCAGGGCGCGCCGTGCAGTGATGAGCTACGTTGCGGAACCGGGTTTGCCTGCGTCGGGGGGCGGTGCCAGGCCATCATCGACGCCGGCCTCGATGACGCCAGTTCCGATGCGCCAGGTCTCGACCCGGTCGCTGACGGCCCTAGTGTCCTCGACGGCGGCTCGTCAGTTCCGGAAGTCGCGCCGCCGCCCGATAGGCCTCCCGATGTGTGCGGCAGCCCGTTGGATCCAGCCAACTGCGGCCAGTGTGGCCACGATTGCGGCGCGCTGCTGAACCTCCGCCCAGGGGCGGCGGTGAGATGCGTGGCCAGCGCCTGCGTGATCCCTGCCGACGGCTGTCGGCCCGGGTTCAAGCACTGCACGTCGGATCCAAACGACGGCTGCGAAACCGATCTGTCCGATCCGAAGAATTGCGGCGACTGCCGCAAGACCTGCGACGTGGCCAATGGATTGTCGCAATGCAAGGCCGGCGCTTGCACGCCGGCCGCCTGCCGGCCAGGGTTTCGGCGCGCCGGTGCAACCTGCGTCGCCTGCACCGCGATGCCGCCCGAGATAGCCAAGTACGATGGCAGCCTCGGCGTGACGATCGCGTTCGTCCAGCACACCGAGCAGGCGGCCGGGGTTCTCCAGTGGAAGAGCGATCTCGGCTTGCGCCACCGCGATCCGGGCAACGTCGCGGGTGTGCGCTTCTGCGGCGCGACTCTGATCGCGGACGATCTGGTGCTGACCGCCGGGCGTTGCCTGGACGGGGACGATCCGGTGTCGGGCTGGGTGTGGCCGCGAGAGAGCGGGATGCCGAAGCCGATCGCGCCCGACAGGGCCGCCCGCGAGCTGCAGGTCAGCTTCACCTACCGTGCGAATCCAGCTGTGGCCACGCCTCAGCCGGTGGCTTACGCTGTGAAGGAGTTGGTGGAGCACCGGTTAGGCGGAGTGGACTTCGCACTCCTACGGCTCGAAAAACCCGCCGACGCAGCCATCGAACGCACGATGGTGTTCGCATCGGACGCCGATGTGGGCGACCGGCTGGCGGTGATCGGGAACCCAGCCGGCGACAGCAAGAAGATCGAGGCTGGCGTGCTGCAGGTCTCCGACGGGGCGCTTGTGGTCGCGTCGCCGGTCTCGCTGGGCGGCATGATCGGCGCCGGCATGCTGCACGTGCCGACCGAGGCGCTGGTGGGCGTGCAGACCGGCGGCGAGTGCGAGCAGTCGGGCGCAGGCTTACTGCGCGGGGTCCCCATATCGACCATCCTGGCGGCGTCACCAACCCTGCGGGCGCTCGCCAGCCCGGGGCATCTGTTCTTCTACCGTCGCGCGCCAAGTGGCCAGGGCGTCGGCGCCGTCTACCGACTGGCCCGGGATGGCACGCTGACGCGAACCTGGTCCAAGCCCATGGCCGGCAACTGGCGCCTGGTCGCGGCGGCGAGCCCGAGCCTGCTGGTGTTCTACTTTGACGGGTGGTTCGCGCGCGGGATTCTCGATCCGGTGAGCGGCGTTTATGAAGAGAAGAAGGTGGCGAGGGAACTCTGGGGTGGTCACCTCACCGCCGTCAACCTCGCCTCCTACGCCTTGCTGTACTCGTGGGAGACCGGCACCGGTGATTTGTTGTCGCCTGGGATCGATGGTCAGGTGGTCAACTCCCTGGTTTACGAGGGCGGGGCGCTGCCCCCGGCATTGCAAGCGGGCGTCACCAGCGAGGGACACGTCCTGTTCTACGATGCGGGCAAACGCTCGGGGGTGGCGGCGGTCTTTAGACCCATCGACCGGCGGTTCACCAAGGTCAAGAACTACGATCCAGGCCAGCTCGATCCGTGGACGCAGCTGGTGTCGGCCGGGCGTGGCCGTCTGTTTCTCTACGATGCTGCGAGCGGCAGTGGCACGGTCGCCACTCTCAACGACAAGGGCGACCTGGCCATGAGCAAGAAGCACGATGCGATCGGAGTGTTCTCGCACGTGGCCGCAGGCTGGAACGGGCTGGTCTTTCTGCTCAACGCAACCGACGGCTCGGCCCAAAGCATCGTGTTTGCGCCGGACGGCTCGTTGGAGGTCCTGAAGCGGCATTCGGCTGGATCGTTCCAGGCCGACGGTGGGCTGCCGTGGGACATGGTCGTCGGCCGCTAAGGAGAAGATGCCACACAACACGACAGAGGCATTGATGGCGAGGACGCTGGGGATCGTGACGCTCGCGACGATGTGGCTCGGCTGTGCCGGCGCTCCGCAGGGTGGTGCCGACTTGCGACCGGTTGACAACCACGTGGGTCCCGACGGCCCATCAGTGGCGGCCGACGCGAGCACGGTTGAAGTCGATGCGCCGTCCGGGCCCCCTCCCGACGCGTGTGGCACAGCGAACGATCCTTCTAACTGCGGCCAGTGCGGGCGTGACTGCCACACGCTTGCGCGTGTTCGTCCTGGAGCACCGGTGTCGTGCGAGGCCGGGCGCTGCGTGGTTCCGGTGGGCTCGTGTGAAATTGGATTTGCCCATTGCAGCGCCAACCCTGACGAGGGTTGCGAGACGCGCGTCGATCACCGCGACGCGTGTGGTGGCTGCGGCGTGCGCTGCGAGCAGAATTCGCTGTGCATCCGCCGGCCGACGGTGGTGGCGTGCGAGCCGTGTCCCGCCGATCGGCCCGACCGCTGCGAAGACCGTTGCGTCAACCTGCAGAGCGATCCGGCCAACTGCAAGACGTGCGGCAACGAGTGCGACATCCCCAACGCAGAAGCTATCTGTGTGAACGCCCGGTGCGAGCGCGCCAGCTGCAAGTTCGGCTTCGGCGACTGCACGTCCGCGCCGGGTTGCGAGACCGACGTGCTCACCCACCACACCAACTGCGGCATGTGCGGCAGCTCGTGCACCGTGCTGAACGGCAGCCGCAGCTGCGTCGAGGGCGCCTGCGGGGCGGTAACCTGCAGCCCCGGCTTTGGCAACTGCGACCTGGCCAGCCCCGACTGCGAATCGCCGCTCAACAGCCACCTCAACTGTGGCAGTTGCGGCCACAAGTGCGAGGGCGCCACGCCTATGTGCGCCACGGTGGATGGCAAGCTGGAATGCACCTCGGGATGCATGCCGCCGGTGCCCAACCGTTGTGGCTCGGTGTGCGTGGACATCGTGTCCGACAAGAACCATTGCGGCGGTTGCAACAAGCCGTGCTCGTTCCCCAATGCACCATCGACCTGCACGGGCTCGGTGCGCCGGATGGGCAAGTGCTTCGATGGCTACGCCGACTGCAACAACGATCCGCGCGACGGCTGTGAGGCCTCGCTCGACAGCCTGATCAGCTGCGGCGCGTGTGGCAATTCCTGCTTGCTGGGCAACACCATCGCCGAATGCGTGCGCCGGACCTGTGCGCCGCCGCGCTGTCTGCCCGGCTGGGGTGACTGCAACAAGAGCAACGCCGATTGCGAGACACCGCTGGCCACCCCGCAGAACTGTGGCGCATGTGGCCGCGCGTGCGGGGGCACGACCCCGTTCTGTTCAGACGCCACCGGCAAGGCCGCGTGCGTGCCGGGTTGCCCGCCCACCGCACCCAGCCGTTGCGCCAGCGGCTGCGTCGACATCACCTCGGACCCGAAGAACTGCGGCGGCTGCGGCATCAGCTGCGAGGGCAAGTTCGCAGGTGCGCCCGCCGTGTGCAGCGGCGGCAGGTGCCGCCTGGAGGAATGTATGCCCGGCTTCGTCAAAGAGAAGGGCATGTGCGTGAAGTGCCGCCCGCGCGTGGCCGGTGTTTGCGGCCGTGATCGCGACGGCATCCGGTGCGCGATTTCGAACGGAGCCACCGCGTTCGGCGCGGCCACCCTGTGGAGCCGCGACTTCAGCGACGCCAATGGATTCGCGACCGATCCGAGTTATTGGGCCACGCTGGCGTTTCCCGACGTCAGCGGGGATGGCAAGGCGGACGTCTGTGTCCGCTCGGTCGACGGTTTCTACTGCGGGAGCTCCACCGGCAACGCTTTCGAAGCAGCCGCACCGTGGGAATACGGGTTCAGCAACTGGAACGGTTGGAACACCAGAAGGCCGTACTGGGGCACGGTTCAGTTCCCCGACCTCGATGCCGACGGGAAGTCCGACATCTGCGGTCGCGGGGTCATCGGTGTCTGGTGCGCGCTGTCGTCGCGCATTTCTTTTGGGATCCCCACGCTTTGGATCGAGGCATTCAGCGACGTGCACTCGTGGGACGTCCACCCGAGCTACTGGGCGACGCTGCAGTTCCCGGACGTAGACGGCGACGACAAAGCCGACATCTGCGGCCGTGGGCCCGACGGTGTGTACTGCGGGATTTCGACCGGCGGTCGGTTCAACGCGCCGACCCAGTGGGACACCACCTTCACCAACGCGGTCTGGGCCGGCAGCCCATCTCATTGGTCGACCATCCAGTTCCCCGACCTCAACGGCGATCGGAAGGCCGACCTGTGCGGGCGATCGGTCGATGGTCTGCACTGCGGGCTGTCGAGCGGCACGGGCTTCGCCCGGCCCATCCGGTGGGCCGACGCGTTCAAGGGCGCTGCCTGGCAGGATCGGGTGGACACCTACGGCACCATCCAGTTCGCGGACCTCAACGGCGACGGCAAGCTCGACGTCTGTGGCCGGGGACCGGAGGGGCTGATCTGTGGACTGTCCACCGGTACCACGCTGGACCCGGTGACGCTGTGGCAGCCCGGGTTCAGTGATGCCGCCGGGTGGGGCACTCCGGCGGCCGCCAACACCATCCAGTTCGTCGACCTCGACAACGACGGTGACGCCGACGTGTGCGGCCGCTCGGCCATGGGGATCTTCTGCGCCCTGTCGACCAGGTCCGGCTTCACGCCGCTGACCCGCTGGAGCCCCGCCTTCAGCGATGCCGATGGCTGGGCCGCGCCGGAGTCGGGCGCCACAATCGCCTTTCCGGTCCTCGAGGCCGGTAACTGCAACACCTACCCACCCGAGACCAGGTTCCCGAGACACGCTTCGAAGGTTGCGTTCTAGCTGCGACGGGGACGCTGCGGCAGGGGCCACCCGATAGGCCACCCGACTCGGGGCGGCGAAGACCAACTGCCCCCGCCGCGGGATGTGTCAAGAGGTACCGAAGGCAGCCAGTCCGGGGCCGCCATGAGCGACGCTCACCGGTGCGGCGTGCACCTGGGCAGTGGTGGCTAGCGTACTCTCGCGCTCACCAGACGACAGGATTCCGTTGACGATCGCGAGGACACCAACCATCTGGAACACCCCGTCTGCGACTGTACGTGGTCTCACGGCGCTTCGATCCGGATCGGCCGCAGAACATGTGCCCATTGCCCAGGAGCGCCTGCGCCTCGTGCAAGACGACCTCGTCAGGATCGAACTGCGCAAGCACTGAAGTGATGGTGAAATCCGTGCTGCCGCCCTTGATATCCAGCACGTCGTAGGCCTTGGTGAATTCGCAGCGATCGATCCACACGGTCTCGCAGGCCATGTCGACCGTGATGAAGTCCCAGCCCTGCTTGTCGTAGTCGCCCCGGGACGCCTCCTCCCACTCCCACAGCTCGTCGAACTTGATGTTGCGGATGATGACGTTGCTGCACTGCTTCACGTTCAGATGGGCGTGGCGGATGGTCACGCCGCTGGCCGAGAAGATGGTCAAGCCATCGTGGTTCTGCACGTCCACGACGCTCACGCCGGTGCGCTTCAGGACCGGGTGCAGAAGCGGCGTCGATTCGCTGCGGATCGCGCCCTGCCGTGCCGACGCCGGGATCTCGTTCCAGCCCAGGTTCAGATCGTTCATCAGCTCGATGACCTTGACGGTCTTGCTGGCAAGGGCCGCCACCAGCTCGTCAGCGTTGGTGACTTTCCTGTAATTTGGATCCGTGTCGGCGAGCGCGCCACCGCCAGTCGCGGCCTGCGCGAACCCGACGAGATCGTAGGCCGCGAGTCCGCCCACCGGGGGCGGCGCGGTGATCGCGCTGTCGGCGGCGGTGCCATCACCCCGGCTGTCCGGGGCACTGCTGCTGGTGCCGCCGTCCACCACGCGTCCGGCACTGCCACCGCCGGCCGGCCCGGCACCTGCCACACCGCCCGCGCCACCTGGGACACCGCCCCGGCCGCCCGCGACGCCACCGGTGCTCGGGGCCATGCCGCCTCGGCCCCCCGGTTCGGCGGCGCCTCTGCCACCACGTTCCGCCGCCATCGATCCGTCCACCGGCGCGTCGCAGCCGCCGATCGCCGCGTACAAGATCAGCGATCGCGTCACGATCCTGGAACGAATCATGGCAATGGAGCCTCGACCCCCGCCGGCGTAACAAAAGTAGGGCCTACTTTCTGGCCGTCCGCGAATCGCATCGTGACGGTCAAGTTGAAGGGCGTCTCGGGGCAGCACAGCTTCGCGGGTGCTCGAGGTTGCCGCCACGCGGGCCGCCCTCGTCGAGGGCCGCCTTCTGATCCGAGACGCGGTGGCCGTCGGTGTCGACGATCAGCCGATCGTCGAGCGGCATGGCCAACTCCTCGGCCGGGTGTGGCGATGGCCGCGATGGCGGGGGGCTTTCGACCTCAGGAGGACTGCCTCGCCTCCGGGGCTGCGTAGCCAGACGCAGCCCGGAGGGGCCGGATCACGCACACGTCAATTGCCGGAGAGATTGCCCACAAGCTTTGACGTGTTGGCCGTGGATGCCCAGGAGCCCCACGGATTATTCGGGCGATCTACGATGCTGTTCGTGAAGGTGAACGTTGCTTGGCGTGACAATCCGGTGGCCACCGGGATGCTGGTCCAGCCCGCGACGCCTGTGAGCGCGATGTCTGAGGTGCCATCCCCGTTGTAGTCTCCGACCAGCCGGGTGACACCGGAGGTGCTCGACAATCCCGCGAAGGCGCTTGCTACTTGATTCACCACGGTGAACGTCCGGTCGCTGTTACCGTAGGCGACCGGAATGCTCTGCCAGCCGGGAACGCCGGTCAGGGCGATGTCCGCCCTCAGGTCGCCGTCGAAATCACCGACCAGCTTCTTGGCTGCCGAGTTTACTGCCCAGGTGCTGCCCCAGGTCGAGCCCACGGCTGCGTTGCTGAAAGTGAAGGCGCCGTCACCATTCGACGTGAGCAGCGGGATGCTCGCCCAGCCGGCGACCCCTGTGAGGGCAAGATCCATCATGCCGTCGCCGTTGAAATCGCCCGCCAGCTTGGCCACCCCGGTGCTCGAGGACCAGGCACCCCAGTTGCTGACGACGCTGCGGTTGGTCGTCTTCGGTCCCGCCGCCGTGAAGAAGAGGACCGGCACGCTCTGCCAGGTGGAAACGCCTGTCAGTGCCACGTCCGAGGTCCCATCGCGGTCGAAATCGCCCACGAACGCGACGGCACCAGATACCGTCGCCAACCTGTTGAAGTCTGCCGCGCTCAGTTCACTGCCTGCGATCGTATTCAGCTGAGAGACCGTGAAGTCGCCGTCGGTGTCCGTCCCCACACCGTTGTTGCTGTTGTTACCTCGGCCGTAGGCCACCCGAAAGCGGGTGACGGAGCTGTCTGGTCCCAGAAGGAGGACGTCCGTCCGTCCATCCCCGTCGAAATCGCCGGTGACCTTCTTCGTGGACGCGTTGGACGCCCAGGACCCGAAGGCGATGTCGGAGAGGGTCTTGTTCGTTATCTTGAAATCGGTGCCGCCGCGAGAATGTGCGACCGGGATACTGAGCCAGTTGGTTCCCCCTACCAGGGCGAGATCCATGACGCCGTCCCGGTTGAAATCGCCTGTCAGCTTCTTGGCCGAACCTGCGGCGAGCGATCCAAAGCCCCATGTCTTGGCATCAGCACGGGTGACCCAGAAGTCACCGTCACCCTGTCCCGCAGCGACCGGAAGGAAATCCCAGCCGGTTGCTCCTGTGAGGAGGATGTCCGAGTGCGTGGCGCTGCGATACATCTGGAACAAGGTATCCGCGCGCGATGTTTGAAAGAGCGTGAACTGAGTTCGGCACGTGGAGTAGTCCATGTAGTTGTTGATGGGATCAGGAGCCCCGCCAGCGGCCCCACAGGTATCGGGGGTCACGACCCCGCACGCGAAGTTCGTCGCGCGGGGGAACTCCGGCTCGGTGTCGCCGACGTCATCACCGCCGGTGCATCCGCCCTCGAACGTGTGCAGCAGACCCATCCAGTGACCCACTTCGTGCGCCACCAAAGTATCGATTGGCGTGGACGTCACGGAGATTGTGGGGATCACAACGCCATCGATCTGCGGTCTTCTCGTGACATCCCAGGGAAACGCCCCCCAGCCGGTTGGCGTACCACCGCTTGTGCTGTTGGCGAGATAGACGTTCAGGATTGCGCGGTTGCCGACACGCAGTGCGGTCTTCGCGTCGTACTCGGCCACCGAATCGGGGGTCATGTTGAACCAGGTCGTGTTCGCGGTCCGGGTGGTGATCGCCCTGACGAAGTTGTAGTTGGTGTTGGTACCGGCGGCGCCGCCAAAGGCATTCGCAAACGAGTTGTTCAGGAACGTCATCATGCTCGTGACCTGTGCATCGGTGACGGCACCCTGGGTTCCGGCGTTGTTCGTGATGATGTGCACGACGACACCGATGGTGACCGGAAAAGCTGCATTCAAGAGGCCCTCCTGTCCCAGTTTTCGGTTCGCGGTGCGCTCCAGGAGCCTCTCTTTCACCAGCGACTTCGTCCGAGCTTCGGGTGGTGGGGTCGCGCATTCAGCGTGCAGTGCCTGCGCCTCGGTCGAGACCTGCCCACCACCGGTTCCCTCCGCTGGCGGGGTCAACGTCGCGTCGCCTCCGGACTCGCAAGCGAACGCCAGGGCAAGCACGACCAGGGGGAGCCTCGGTCCTTTTGAACCAGGAGATATCGATCGGTACATGACGTGTCTCTTTCTGTCGTCCGGCCCGATCCAGGGTCCCGACGGCACCATAAGGACGGGCCTCGCCTTGCCTTGTCGCACGAAAAGAGCGACATCAGCGCGGCACCGCGCTTCACAACCGCGCGGCGCGGCCCACGATCGCGAGCGGTTTCTGCTGCTTGAAGCCGAATCGGAACTTCTGCTCGTAGGTCACCTGGCCGTCCGCGAATCGCAGCGTGATGGTCAAGGTGAAGGGCGTCTCGGGCAAGCACAGCTTCGCGACGTAGGTGTCGTCGGCCGTCCACGCTCCGCTCGCTGCGACGGCGCGCTCGGGGGGGCCGGGCAGCTCCACGCGTCCCTTCCGCCACTCGCCGTTGGCAAGCGCGATTCGCGCCGTCCGCCCCGCGAAGCCCACGTCAGCACCGTGGAGCTCCCGGCGTCGAGGACGATCGATTCGACGATCGATTCGACCTTGTGATCGTTCGTGGGCAGTGCAAACGTCGTCCCGGAGATCCGCGCGACGGTTGGCGACGACGGCTGTCCCGCCACCTGGCGAAGTGACAGGTGCGCCAGCCGGTCAGCGAGCTTCTTGTGGGCCACAGCGTTGCGGGCCAGGGGGCGCGGCTGCAGCGCGGGCAGCAGCTCCTTCCAGATCAAATTCAAGAGGACCCTGCATGTCCGAAAGCCCGGCGGTGATCGCGATAACCGCGTCCTGCTCGGGCATCACCAGGCAATACTGGCCGACCCCCGGCCACCTTCATGCTCAGCAAGTAGCCGCGGTTTTCGTTGACGTCGGGGGTTCGCAGCGCGCGGATGAGAAGATCGGTGGGCACCCAGACCCAGCTCTGGCCGTTGGGATTCACGTCGAGGATCAGGAACGAATCGGACTTCGCATCGTAGGCACCGAGCGGCGAGATGTGCCCGCCACCGGCCTGTCCCAGGACCGGGCGGGCATAGTTGATGACGGCGTAGTCGTGTGGGGTGGCGAGGTTCGCGACCAGTTCGCGCTTGATGACGTCATTGGCCAGCTTGTCGTCCGCGATGCGCAGCTCCGAGCGCAGGCCGTGGTTGAGCAGCACGCCGTGAAGCTGGCGCAGCTCGATGCCCGGGCTTGGTTTCGCGCCCGACGCCTTGGCCCTGCCGAGAAATTGATCACGGGTTTTCACCGGCTCGCTCTTGTCATTGAAAAAGGTGCCCTGCGTGTAGCGGCTGAAGTCGGGGTCCCAGGTCGGGGGCAAGCGGCTCCTGAACTCGGCGGGGAACAGCGAGCGATCCTTCGGCTTCCTGGGCAAGCGCATGCTGAAGTTCGATTTGCGCTGCTGGCGGCTCGGCGAGCCCCGGTTACAGTTCCTTGATCGAGACGTTGCGGAACTGAACCAGCGATGACGGCGGCTGGTACTTGCCGCCCTTCCAGCCGCCGTGATGCTGCAGCGCCAGTCGCCCCCGCGCAGGAAGCTCGGGCAACTGGGCGTCGTCGAGCGCGGTCTGGCCGTTGAGCACGACGGTGAGCCGGTCACCCTTGAGCGTGATCTCGAATGTGTTCCACTCGCCGACCGGCTTGTCCGCCTTCACCTTGGGTGTCACGCCGGCACGCACCTCGGGTGGCTGATTCTTGTCCATGCGGTAGCCGTACACTTCACCCGAACCGATCGGCCAGCACCACATATTGACCTGCGCCTTCGAACTGCCGCGCAGATACACACCCGAGTCAGAGTCGGGAATCTCGGTCAAGATCTCCTTGCCGTCGGCGTCCAGCTTGTGGGTTCCGTCGGGCAGGACGATCGGGGTGCCCTTGCGCATGCCCGAGTACTCCTTGATGCGCCAGTCGATGCGCAGCACGAAGTCGCCGTACTCCACAGCACATGCAAACAAAACAAAGCATGCGAAAAGTCGGCCGCGTGCGACCTGTCACCTCAATTGGGCGGCAGGCCGCGTCCCATCACGCACTGGCCGATAACCGCGGCACCACCCATGGCGACCGGCTCGCACACGCCGCGTCCGGGCGCGACGCACAGGATGGCGGGGCAGATGCGTATGCAGCGCGCGCAGCCGGCGTCTTGCCATTTCTTCCGCACGGCATCCGTGTTCACCGTGCCGTTGACCAATACCGGGCAGCCGCCGCAGCCGATGCCGTTGACCTGCGTCGCGCACTGGCTGATGCCGGGGCTGCACGCCTGATCCTTGCGGACGGCGTCGTTCCATTCGCGCTCGATGGCGCTGCACGCGCCGGCCACGCCGCAGATGTCGGCCAGGTTCACGTCGGCGCCGCTGTCGCGTGTGCCCGCGTCGCTGGCACCGCCGTCCAGTCGCACGCCGCCAGCGCCACCGCTGCCACCGTTCGTGCTGCCGCCGCTGCCGGCGGTGCTGCCGCAGCGGCCACCACCGCTCATGCCGCAGCTGCCCCCCGAGTTGCCGCCATTGCCGCCGCCACCGGGCGCGCCAGCCCCGCCCCCGAGACCGGCGGCGCCCGTGGTTCCCGCGCCGCCTGGTAGGCTGCTTCCGCCCGGACCGCCGGCTCCACCGCCGCTGCCCGCCGAGCCGCTGGCGGTGGCCGCGCCACCCGCGCCGCCGCTGCCGTCGTCGGCGAGATTGTTGTCAGAGCAGGCCAGCGGAGCCGCGAGCAGGAAGCACATTGCAAGGCGGGTTTTCATGGCGCCCGCCTGCGAGCAATGTCCGTGCCGCACGCACAGCCGCACCAATCGGGAGCTACCGGGCCCGGCTGCTCAGAAAACCGGCGATCTGCGCGAGAAATCTGAGCAGCGAGCGGGCTACCCCGCGCCGGCCGGCCACGGCACGTGCTCGAGCTCGCCGCGCAGGCTGCTGAACGCCGAGCGCAACTCGTGGATCGAGGTGCGGCCCTTCGGATCGGGCTGCAGGCCCGCCGACAGCACGTCGGCCAGGCTGGCCACGCGGGGATCGTTGCGCAGTCGTTGCAGGCCGGGCGGGTTGCCGTCGTGGGACAGGTGAGCCGCCACCAGGGCGAGCAGGGTGTCGCCCTCGAACAGGGTGTGCCCGGTGAAGAACTCGTATGCCAGGCAGCAGTAGGCGTAGACGTCCGATGCGGTCGGGTCGGCGCCACGCGCGAGGATGTCGGCGTCCCAGACCTCGGGGCTGCTGTAGTACGGACTGCCGCAGCCCGGTCGCACCTTGCGTCCGGCGAGCCCGAAGTCCACCAGCACCGGCACCGGGCGGGCGTCTTCGAAGCGCAGCAAACGTGAGCCTTGTCCGAGTTCGTGCTGGCGCAGGATGATGTTGGCGGGCTTGACGTCGAGGTGGCCGACACCGACGAAGTGCATGGCGGCGAGGCCGCCCGCGATGCCGTCGAGAATCGCCAGCGACACCGCCATCGAGAGCTCGCGCTTGTCGAGGATGCGCTCGACCGTCGGGCCTTGCACGAGCTCCATCACCAGGATGGGCTTCGGGCGCGCGCGCACGTCGAAGGTCACGAAGCCGGCCAGGTTCGGGTGCTGGGGCAGCGTCAAAAGCGCGCCGGCCTCCTCGCGGAACAGTTGCAGGAACTCGTCCTCGGACAGGGTGTGCGCCGCCGAGCCGTTGTACTGGGGCACCTTGAGGGCGTAGGACTCGGACCGCTCGTCGTGGCGCTCCTCGGTGCGGCGTACCACGAAGACCGAGCCACCAGCGCCCGACCCGATGGGCCGCAACACATAGAAGCCGCCCAGCGATCGACTGGGCGGCAGCCAAGGCGGCAAGCGCAGGCGGCGTTCGGCCGGGATGGCGACCACGCCCTGCAGCTCGATCGACGCTTCTCGCGGCAGCTTGGGAATGCGCGCGAGCACGCGCGCGGCGACCGTGGCCACGCCCAGCGGCAGTTCGGCGCGTAACGCCTCGGTAAGCGTCGTGACCGTCGGGGCCAGATCCTCATCGTCCTCGCGCATCGCTCGGTCGAGCGCCGCGTCCAGCGCACGCACGGCGCGACCCACGGTCGGGGCGGTAGGGTTGGCATTCAGGCCCAGCCGCCGGCGCACCCCGGCGACCAGCTGCGCGCCATACTCGACCGCTTCCTCCAGGCGCTCGACCGCCTTCTCGCCCTCGGGCTTGCGCAGGTCGGCCAGGGTCGCTGCCTCGTGCAGGAACTCGAGGGCGCGCGCCATGCCGAACAGCGCGCGGCGCAGGCCCTCGACCCGCGCCGAGGTCCCGGGCGGCAGCGATTCGGCCAGGGCGCGGAAGCATTCAAGGAAGGTGCGCTCGACGTGACCCTTATCGCCAACGGCAAGCGCGCGCGCGACGTCGGCGGCGGCCTTGAACATGTCCTTCACCTCGGGCGCCATCGAGGCCTCGGCCAGGATCTGCAGGGCATCCGCACCGCGCACGCTTGACGACACCGCCACCAGGATGTCCGACAGCTCGCAGATCTCGTCGCGCACCAGCGAGTCACACGAGCGCGCCAGCGCCGCGCACACCGTGCGGCGCAGCGGCGACGACGGCGGGTCACCGTGGGCGCGGCCGAGCAGCGCCCGGAAGGCTTTCATGCGCCGTTCGCGCGCCCACGCCGACGTGTCCTCGCCAGCGGTGCCCTCGAAGTCGAGCAGGTGCAGGAGGGTGCGCATGCGGCGCAGACGCAGCGTCTGATGGGGCACCGACCCCGATCCAAGCGGCAGCTGCTCGCGTGTGAGGATCCAAGCATTGAGGCGGCCGAGCAGGTCAACCAGGGGCGAGGTGGCCTTGTCCGCTTCACCCTTGGACACCAGGGCCACCAGGTCGGCCAGGGTCGAAGTCTCGAGCAAGCCGAGGTCCAGTTCACGCAGCGCCTTGAAGGCGGTGAGGCGGCCGACCGTGGTGTCGTCGGCGGTTTTCTCGAGGCTGGCCATCAGGCCTTGCGCCGTCGCAAGCGCCGCCCCGGTGAGAGCGTCAAGCGGCTTGCCCTCGGCGAAAGCCAGCAGGGCCGAGGCCAGCCTGGATCGCAGCGTGGGCTCCGATCGGTCGGCGTCGGACCCCAGATCGAGCACCAGCGCTTCGGTCAACGCGACCAGGCCGTCGTCGGTCGGCGCAGGCGCGCCACGCAGCTTGCCCAGCGCCGTGGCCGCCGCCTTGGCACCGAAGTCGCTGCCGACATGTTCCTCGCGCAGATCGACCAGCGCCTCCATCACGTCGACGCCGCCGATGCCCATCAACTCGCCAAGCAGTTCCTCCGCCGCTTCCGGCTCTTCCTCGCCGGCGCGGGTGAGACCGAAGATCATGGCCGCCGCCATGCCGGGATCACGCTTGGGCAGATCGCTTTTCAAGATGTCGCGGCAGCGGGCAAGACCGGCCACCGGATCGCTGACGATGCTAGCGGCCACCGACGCGGCTGCGCGCCGCCATTCGCTGATGCCCTGCTTGGGACCGAGCTCGCGCTCGATCTCCTCGGCCATGCCGGGGGTGGTGGCGGCCAGCAGCCCGCGCGCGGTCGCCATGTGCCGCCACACCAGGGACTCGCGATCGGCGATGAGGCGGCCCCACGCCGCCCTGACGGTCGGACGACCGAACACGTGCACGCCGCTGTCATCGCCGTCCTGCGCACGGCGCGCGGCCTCGCGGGCTGCGCTTTCGATCAGCCGCGCCGCCAGCCGCCGTGACGGTAACGAGCCGGTCGACGGCCCCGACAGCCATTCGCGCTCCAGTTCGGGCCGCGAGATCAGGGCCAGCGCAAGCCCGTCAGCGCTGATGCCGGTACCGATGGGCAGGCGCAACGATAGGGCGACCCGGGCGCGCACTGTCGCGCCGGCCAGCGCGCGCCGTGATGCCAACGCCAGTGAGGTGGCCAGGGTGACGAAGGTGGCGGCGTCGCCCTCGTTGAGCGCCTTGAGCACGCGCCGGCCGAGTTCGCGCTTCTCGACACTTGTGGGCAGGGCGGCAGCAATCTCGAACAGCGCGGCAGCCGCCACCGGCTTGGACAGGAAGTGGAGGTCATCGACCAGGCCCGCCGCAAGCGCGGCGCGGACGCCCGCCAGCAGCGCGTCAGGCCGCAGGCCCTCGAGCGGCGTCGGCTGCTGGCTCGCTGCGGCCGTGGCCAGGGTTGCCATTCCCTGCCGCCACACCGAGCGCTGCTCGTCAACGCTACCGAGCTCGTGAAGCTGACAGAGCCCGACCAGGTAGTCTTGGACCGAATGCATGTGCCGGGAACAGCTGCCTCTTCGGCGGTCGAGTGTAACCCTGATCGCGAGAGGCTGCGAATTACGTACCTGCGCAATTACGTACCTGCGCGCGTGCGCCCAGCCACGGGTCGAAACGGTGCCGCGGCAAGACCTCATGCACGCGTAGGGGAAGAAGGGCTAGGATAATTGCATGAGTGACGCTGCAGACGGACACCGGGGTGGCGGCCAGTCGCGCCGCTCGTTCATCCACTCGACGGTTGCGGCGGCGGCCGCGGCGACCACGAACGAGTTGCTGGCCGCGCCGGCGCGGGCGCAGGGCAAGGCGCCGTTTCCCGGGCGCGTGATCGGAGCCAACGATCGCATCGTCGTGGCGTATGTGGGCACCGGCACCCAGGGCATGACCCACGTGCGCAGCCAGAAGGACCACGCCAAGGACAACAACATCGTCCAGGCGGCGGTGTGCGACGTGTACCAGAAGCGGCTCGACAAGGCCAAGGCGCACGTCGGACTTACCGACGCCAACGCGGTCCGCGACCACCGTCGCATCATGGACCGCAAGGACATCGACGCGGTCGTGGTCGCCACCGTCGACAACTGGCACGCCGACGTCGCCATTGACGCCCTCGAAGCCGGCAAGCACGTCTACGGTGAGAAGCCCCTGGCGCGCTATCTCGACGAGGGCTTTCGCATTCTCGACACGGTCAAGCGCACGAAGAAGGTGTTCCAGATCGGATCGCAGTACTGCGTGGATCCCAAGTACCACAAGGCCGCCGAATGGATCCGCAGTGGCAAGCTGGGACCGCTGGTGTGGGCGCAGGGCTCGTACTGTCGCAACAACAAGAACAACAGCGAGTGGACCTACCCGATCGATGCCGACGCGAGCCTGGCCAACCTCGACTGGAACCGCTGGCTCGGCAAGGCGCCCAAGCTTGCCTGGACGCCCGAGCACTACTTCTCGTGGCACAAGTTCTACGCGTACAACTCGGGCATCCTGGGCAATCTGCTGTCGCACACCTTCTTGCCGCTGTTGCTGGCGACCGCTTCGCCCGAGTTTCCGAGGCGGGTCACGTGCACCGGCACGCGTAAGGTATCGACCGATCGCGAGATCTCCGACACGACCCACCTGCTGGCCGAGATGCCGAGCGGACTCACCTTCTGCGTCGTCGGCAGCACCGTGAACGAGCAAGGGTTGGCCGAAATGATCCGCGGCCGCAAGGCGACGATTTACCTGTCGAGCGGCCAAAATCGCGCCGAGCTGCGCCCCGAGCGTCCGTTCGCCGAGGAGATCGAGCCCGAGGAGTTCGCGAACCCGCAGCCGCCCGGCAGCGTTCCGCTTCTGGAGAAGAATTTCTTCGATTGCATCCGGTCGGGCAAGACGCCGGTCGGCAACATCGATCTCGCGGTGCGCGCGCACACCATCCTGGCGCTGGCCGAGATGTCCGAGCGCCTGAGCATGACGCTGCTGTTCGATGAAAAGACCCGCAAGATCAAGACCGGCGACGGCCGCGTGCTGCCGGCGCTGAGCTACGACAGCATCATCCCGAAGGCGGCTTGAGCTAGAGCCACGCGGCCACAATGGGGCCTACCACCGACCTTGGCCAGTCAGGCCGCGCGCTTCTTTGAGCATCGCGCAGAACAGGTCGCCCTGTTCGATGGCGTCGTCGAGCGCCACGTGCGTGTGCTTGCGATCGGAGAACCAGCGCTTCGGCATGTTGCGCTTCGTGGCGTCGCGGTAACCGCAGCCGAGCAAGCACATAGCCATGGTCTTGATGTCGAGGGCCGAGTGCGAGAACGGGCTGCCGCCGGTGAAGCGCACCAGGTACCAGTAGACGAAGGTGAAGTCGTAGCCGGCCGGGTAGGCGACAAACACCGGCAAGCCCGGAAGGCTCTCAACCCAGCGACGAAAGTCACGCATCGCCAGATCGGGCGGCCGCGGATTCTCGCGGCACGCAGCCCAGGTGTCCGGGCGTGAAACCCACCAGGCGGCTGTCTTCGGATCGGCAGCCGCGCCGGCCAGCGTGTCGAGGTTGGCGCTAAATGTGGATACCCTGGTGCCGTCATCGCGAAAGGCGGCGGCGCCGATGCTCAGCATCGAGTGAGGGCCGGGGATGGGCCCGTCGCTCTCGACGTCAGTGCTGACGTAGATCTCCCTCTGGGCCATCGGCCGCGAGGGTAGCACCCCCGTCGCCGCGTCAGGCGATTCCGATCGGGCGGGCGAAAGCGCGGTTCCTGGTCATGCCGCGCCGGGAGTCGGGCTTTTCCCCATCATGAGGTGACCGGACTTCATCACCTTGGCCTCAAGCTATTTCCTGCGCGCCAGTGGGGTGATGCGCTTAGGATCCAGCGATCTTTGCCCTGGGAAGCGGTGGCGTGCTCGCGTGCGGCGCTGCAAAGTCGTCGAGTGGATCGCTGCGCGCTTGCCCGACTGATTCCGAGCTTCGGCTCTCGTAGACGCGGTCGAAATCCTCCGCTGCTCGCTCCGCCGGTTGGTCCGCCTGACTCTTCGTCATCTCAGCGCCCGTCATCGACGCCACCGCCTCCCCTGCGGCGTCAAAAGGAGCGAGCGGCAAGATAGTCTGCAAGGATGCGGAGCGTGCCGTGAAAGGCGCGGCGGTGAGGTTGGTGCGACGCGCGTAGTAGGTTTTGCAACTCAACCGGCGGCTTCACCTGGCGTTTCTCGATGGTGTCTACCCATGAAAACAGGCTTCCCAGTTCGTTATCGCGTCCTCGCGTTTCTCGTCGGCCTCGGGCTGATCACGTTTCTCGACCGCATTTGTTTTTCTGTCGCGGGCAGCCGCATCATGGCGGATCTCAGGCTCGACCCGGGGCAATGGGGTTGGGTGCAGAGTCTCTTCATTTTGGGATACGGGCTGTTTCAAATCCCGCTTGGGGCAATGGCTGATCGTTTTGGACCGCGGCTGATGGTCACCCTGATTGTGCTGTGGTGGTCCGTTTTCACCGTTGCGACCGGGTTCGCCGGCGGACTTGTCTCGCTGCTGGCGATCCGATTTCTGTTTGGTTTGGGTGAGGCCGGGGCCTATCCGGCGATGTCGGTGGTAGTCGGTCGGTGGTTTCCTACCAGCGAACGCGGGTTGGCGCAGGGCTTCATCTGGGGGGCCAGCCGACTGGGGGGCGCACTGAGTCCCTTGATCGTCGTCCCGGTGCAACAACTGTATGGCTGGCGCGTGGCCTTTTACGGACTGGGCGGGTTGGGAATTCTTTGGGTGGCGATCTGGTGGCTGTGGTTCCGCAATCGTCCGGAAGAAAACACCTCGGTGACGCCGGCCGAAATCGCTACGATCTCGGCGGGCAAGAATCCGGCCGCGAAAGTGGCTGTACCGTGGCGGCGGATCTTCGCCGCTCCGCAGATGTGGGTCATCGTGTCGATGTATTTCTTCTACGTTTTTGGCTCGTGGTTCTATTTCACCTGGCTGCCTACGTATCTGGAGAAGGGTCGGCATTTTTCTGAAAACGAAATGAAGATATTTTACACGCTGCCGTTTGTCGTGGCCGTGTTCTCCAATGTCGCGAGCGGGCTGCTCAGCGATGCGTTGTCTCGGCGTTACGGCCGACGGATCGGGCGGGTGGCCATCGGCGCCGGCAGTCTCGCCTTCGCGTCGGTCTGCCTCGCGCTGACGGCGACGCTGCCGGGGTCCAACAAGCTTGGTATCGGCATTTGCGTGACGCTCGGCCTCGGGATCATGGACTGTATGCTGCCGTGCGCCTGGGCGCTCTGCCTCGATGTGGGCCAGAAACATGCCGGGACGGTTTCCGGCGCGATGAACACCGCGGGGAGCCTGGGCGGTTTCCTTTGCGCCTTGCTCTTCGGCTGGGTGGTGAAAGGGACCGGCAACTATAACCTGCCCGTGCTCGGTATCGCCGCCATGGTCTTCATCAGCGCCCTGCTGTTTGCCTGCATCAACCCGGATCGTCCCATCGTCCCCGACGACAACGCGTTCGCGCCCTCCCAATCCTAGAAATAGCCCAGCAATTCGAGCCGCCCGTCGAGGTACGGCCCGTGACTCTCGACCACCACGCGGGCTTGCATTCGCCCGCCTAGATTCAGCGCCTGCGCGGCCGCCAAGGTTGGGCGGCTCGTGACGTCACCCGCCAGGAATCGAATGTACCGCGCAGAAAGACCGGTCTGCGCGAATCGCCCCAGGTTGAGCACGGCCTCGGCCGATCCGCCGAACCCGACACGAAACCGGTGTCGAAACGGCGTGCCCCCGCCGGCCTCGGCGTCGATCATCGCGTTGAACAGAACCGGATGCGCGGGGCGCCAGGCAAAGCCGCCGCCGGTGGCCAGGCCGCCATACAAGCAGTTCCAGCCGCCGCAACCAAGTTCGCGAGCTTGCGCACCGCCGGCCCATATCTTCCACGACGGTTTGATGAACCAGCGATCGACCGGCGCCGCAGACACGATGTGAACCGCATCGGCCCGCTCGATGAACAGGTGGCGGTTGGCGGCGTCGAAACGAACCCGAAGCAGTCCCATCTCAAGGACGGCGTCCTCGGGATAGCCGCGTGGGGCATCCAGATAGTCGTGAATCGCGAAGCGCAGCGACAGCTCCTGGAAGAGGCCCGCCCGCTGGCCATACACGCCTCCCGCCGCGCCGATTCGCAACGTGCGATGACCGGTCTCCGGGGCGCCGACGTACGAGACAGCCGAGACTTGCTGGGGTGGCAGTCCAGTGCGGCCGCGCAGGATCAGGATATCCCGTTCCTTTCGTTCAAATTCTTCCGAGGGCGGCCAGTGGAAGCCCTCCTTGTAACGCAACCGATCGTACGCGGCGTCCAGAACGACGGCCTTGCTGTTACGGCGCAGGGTAGTTGACGCTCGGCGGGTCGAGCTCGCACCGGGAGCGTGATGGTCGACCCGGCGATGGGGTCGGCCGCGCCATCGGCGAGCCGGGGTTACCGCTGCCCGGCTCGATGATGTAGTTCCGCACC
>JANPCZ010000256.1:0-14991 GCA_031431215.1 Myxococcales bacterium | reverse complement strand
TGCGAGGCCGTGTTCCGCGCCCACGAATCGCCCGGCAAATCGCTGCCCGATCTGGTGGCCGAGCTGCGTGACATGCCCTTCCGCTCGTTCAGCTCGCGCCTGGGCCCGGTGCCGTTTCCCGAACGCTACCCGGTGCCCAGCGACGCCGAGGGCCGGGCGCTCATCGCCCGGCGTTTCGCCGGCTACTTCCGCGGCGTGTTGTCGCCCGCCAAGGGCAACTGATACCGAGCTCGACTCAAGTGGCGTCGTGGATGTGCGCGCGCGCAACATGTCCGTGGACGTTCGCGCTGTGGTCGTCTACCGCCTGGGCCCGTGACCGTCGCTGCCTGCCGCAGCACTCGACGAATAGGTCAGTCGTCGCGTCACGCCGGCAAGACCGTCGGGCTCGATCGCCGCCCGCACGTGTGCCACCACGCCCAGCAGATGGCGCATGCTACGCCACGCACGCCGTGAGAAGGTGCGCTACCCCAAGGAGGTCCCCCATGAACGTTCGCCCCAAGGTCGCCATCGTCACCGGAGCCGGCAGCGGCATTGGCAGGTCCGCGGCGCTGGCGTTGCTAGGCGATGGCTGGGCGGTGGCGCTGGCAGGCCGCCGCGACGAGCCCTTGCGACAGACCGCGCGCGAAGCCGGTACCGCCCAGGAGCGCGCGCTCGTCGTCACCACAGACGTGCGCGATCCCGCGTCGGTGCAAGCGCTGTTCGTGGCTACCCGCGAGGCGTTCGGCCGCGTCGATCTGCTGTTCAACAACGCGGGCATCAACATCCCGGCCATTGCCCTGGAAGACGTCACCATCGAGCAATGGCGATCGGTCGTCGACGTCAACCTCACTGGCATGTTCCTATGCACGCAGGAGGCGTTTCGCGTGATGCGCGCGCAGGTGCCGCGCGGCGGCCGCATCATCAACAACGGATCGATATCGGCGCACGTGCCGCGCCCCAACTCGGTGCCCTACACCGCAACCAAGCACGCCGTCACCGGGCTGACCAAGGCGACGGCGCTCGACGGTCGCAAGTACGACATCGCCTGCGGTCAGATCGACATCGGCAACGCGGTCACCGAGCTGACCGCGCGGATGAGCGAAGGCGTCGCGCAGGCCAACGGAACCCTGGCGGCCGAACCCCGCATGGACGTCGGCCACGTGGGCAAAGCCGTCGTGCACATGGCCAACCTGCCGCTCGATAGCAACGTTCTGTTCCTGACCCTCATGGCCACGCAGATGCCGTTCGTCGGGCGCGGCTGACCGACCTGCGCGATGCCGAAATTTTTCCTACGGGATCTCCATCTGGCGAACAACAGCGGCTAAAGTGCCACGTCGTTCTTCCCATGCTGCCCCTTCGCAAGCTGTCCATCATCACCCCCGACTGCACGACCTTCCCCTGCCAGGAGGAGTGTTGCAGCGCGGGCTGCGACGTGTGGCCGCACGAGCGTGCCGCGCTTCTCGACCAGGGCCTGGCGCACCTTCCCGATTTCGAGGGCCCCTATGAGGATGATGACGGGGACTGGATGTATCGGACGGCGATTCGTTCCCGTGGCTGCACCTTCCTGGGGGAAAAACGGGGATGCGTATTGCACGACACAGGCCTGAAGCCGGAAGTGTGCAGCGCGGTTCCACGCGATGCCGCCGAGGTCAACGAGATGGTGGCTGACGGCATGTTGCCCTGCTGGCGAACCGTCGTGTCGAGCGAATAAACCAGACCCTCCCAGACCCGAGGGATCGAGCGCGAATGATCTGTTCGTGTCGCTGGGGAACGCCATAGGCGTGGCCGACACGACCTTCGGCAATCCCACGTACTGCAAGGGCCCGCTGCCGCCGTCACGGCGCCGTGGCTTTTCGTGTCAACGACGCCGGTGGTAAGGTCGATCACAATGCAGCGGCGCCCGCGCTGGACGCACTTCGCGACCGCGATCCTGTTCGCGGCACTGGCGACGAGCGTCGCGTGTGGTGATGGTGAGGCCGGGAAAGCATCCGCGCCGCCGGGCGCGCGCGCCGACGCAGCCATCACCGTGAATGACACTGCGTCGGCAGTCGATGCCGCGCCTTCGCTCGCAGTCGATGGGGCCGCCGCGTGTCGAGCGGCGGTCGCCGTGGACGCGCCTGGCGCCGCGGTCGCCAAGGTCGTCATCATCAGTGTCGACGGCCTGCGCCCGGACGCGATCACGGCCGCGCCGGCACCGCGCCTGGCGGCCATGATGAAGGACGGCGCGTCGACCATGGTCGCCCGCACGGTCTCGGTGACATACACCCTGCCCGGCCATGCCTCTATGATCACGGGCGTCACGCCCGAGGTGCATGGCATCGACTGGAATGTTTCGATGCCGGATTTCTTCATGGCGAACCCGTCGGTGCTGAGCCTGGCTGCGAAAGCTGGTATGCGCGCAACGCTGGTCGCTGGCAAAGACAAGCTGCGCCAGCTGCTGCCGCTCGACACGGCCAGCTTCGTGTTAGTCGATGACACTGACGACGCCGTCGTCACCGCGGCGTTGGTGCAGGTCAACTGCGGGTTCGATCTGCTGATGGTCCACTTGCCGAACGTCGATTACGGCGGACACGCGAGCGGCTGGATGTCCGAGACCTACCTGGAAGAAGTGCGCAACGCTGACGCCGCCGTAGCCCGGCTGCTGGCTGCGCTGCCCGACGGCACCACGATCATACTGACCGCCGATCACGGCGGCGCCGGCTTCAACCACTACGCGTTCATCGGTCGTGAGGCTGCGCCCGAGGACGCCATCATCCCGTGGATCATCACGGGACCGGGTGTACGCGCGGGCATCGAGATCGAGGCCGCTGTCTCGGTCATGGACACCGCCGCGACCGTTGCCCACCTGATGGGACTTGCGCTGCCAGCCGACGTGGCAGGGCGCTCGGTGGCCGAAGCCTTCGAGCCCTGATCCGCGCGTCCCGTCAGCGACAGCCGATCGACGCGCGGCAGATCTCGTCGGCGGTGCGGACGCGGCGCCAGACGCGCACGTTGTCGATCCAGCCGACGAACGCATCGGGGTTGGGTTGAGTCCCAGATTGGACGTTACACGCCACGCCGATACCGCTGGGGCCGCTGGTCACGGGTCCGAAGCCGGAGATGGGTTTGCTGGCCCGTGCCACGCCGTTGTGCCACAACGTGATGGCCGTGTTGTCCACCGTGCACGCGACGGATGACCAAACCCCGGGCACCAGCAAGTTGTCCACCTGGACCCAACGGTCCAGGGACACATGGCACGTGAGGCCCCCACCGGGAAGGACGAAGAGAGCCCACTGTCGCTGGTAGTCGGCCAGCATGAAGCGCTCGCCGACCAGCGGCAGCGACGCCGGCTTGACCCACATCTCGACGGTCAACCGGCTGACGTCGAGGGCTGCCGTGGTGGTGTTGCGGATCGAGCTTGCGCTGGTTGTGTGGGCCATCGACCCGTCGGGGCCGGGCTCGAAGCCGACCGACGTCACAGTCAGCGGCAGCGCGGTGGGCGACTCGTCCTTGACGACGCGCTCGAAGCGCAGGCACAGCAGCAGGTCGGAATCATCCGGGCACGCCACCGTGGGAGCAGCGCGCGCATCGAGCGACGAGACCACATCCGGCGCCGCGTCGCGTCTACCACCCGCACCCGACACCGGCGCAGCCGCATCGGCTAGCGCGGAAGCCGGGCGGTTCGCGTCGCCAGGACCTAGGCCCTCGAAGGCGGGGTTCGGCCGGCTGCAGGATGCAGCCACGGCCACCACCAGCCCGACCGCCGCTAGCCAAGACTGCATACACGCGGCACGCATGAAGTGAACCCGGCGAGGGTATCACGGGTATCACGCGCCTCGGGCCACCACCGTGCCCAGGTTCCCGGGTCCGGGGAAGCGCAGGCGGAAGGTGGTGCCGCGGCCGGGGGCGCTGTCGACGTCGATGTGGCCGCGGTGGCGATCGATGATGCCGTGAACGATCGACAGGCCCAGACCGGCCCCTTCGCCAACATCCTTGGTGGTGAAGAACGGATCGAAGATGCGCGGCAGGATCTCGGCCGGGATGCCGGGGCCGTCGTCGCTCACGGACAGTTCCACCTCTCCGTCGCCGTCGCGAAAGTGAGCGGTAACTCGGATGGTGCCGCCGCGTGAACCCAGCGCCTGCGCGGCGTTGGTGAACAGATTCATCAGGACCTGATCGATCTGGCCGGGAAAGCCCAGGATGTGCGCCGTGGGGTCGACGTCCTTTTCAATGCGCACGTCGCGCAGACGGTGGCGCAGCAGATCGAGGCTGTCGTCGATGCTGCGGGCGAGGTTCACGTCGCGCTCGACGGTCTCGTCGCCGCGCGAATAGTTGTGTAGCGCCTGCACGATGCTCTTGGTGCGTCCGGCGCCACGCTCGACGACTCTCAACATTTCCTCGACCCCGCGCGCCCGCTCGACCGCATCGGTCAGGGTCGGCGCCACCGCGATCCCGTGCAGGGCCTCGGCCACGGGGCCCAGCGAATTGATGACCGCGTTGATCGGGTTGTTGATCTCGTGAGCGATGCCCGCGACCAGGCGGCCCATGGAAGCCAGTTTCTCGCTGCGCACGAGATCGTCCTGAGCGCGCCGCAACTTGTCGAGCGCCTCGCGCAGATCCTGGTTGCGGCGCTCAAGCGCCTCGGTGCGCCGCCGCACCTCGCGTTCCAGATCGACGTTGATCGACTCGGTCGAACGCAGCCGATCGCGCAATGATCGCCGCATCCCCTCGAACGCGATGCTGAGCCGTCCGATCTCGTCGGCTTCGCCCGACGGCGGCACCGGGCGCGCCAGCTCGCCACGCGCCATCTCGTCGGAGCGCGACTCGAGCACCTTGATGGGGCCGACCAGCGCGCGCGCGATCAGGACCACGAGGCCAATCACGAGGGCGAGCCCGCACAGCAGCATTCCCGCCGGAGCCGCGCCGGCCGCGTCCGGCGCCGCATGGTAAAGCGCGACGAACCCGGCAGTCACGCCCGAGGCGCCGACGAAGACAGCGACCAGTTTCGCCTGCAAACCCACGCCTGCCCGGATGTCATGCACCGGCAGATGGTGCCGTGAACCCAGATGGCGCATGAGAGGCCCGAGCATCGCCCGCAGCACCAGCACCTCGTACAGGCAGCCCGCCACCACGACCGCCGCCAGGCCGGCGACCAGCCGTGCCGCCGAGGACGCTTCGAAATCGGGCGCTACCACCCGGCGGGCCACCGCGACCGCCAGCACGCCGGCCGTGGCCAGGATAAATGCCTGATAGCCGGCCATGCGGTACGGCAACGCCTGTGCAGCGACGAACGCCACCACGGCGCGGGGCTCCTCGCGCGCGGGCCCGCGTGTACCTGCGGACCCCAGCGTGGCGTCGAAGTAGTCGGCGATCGGTCGCGTCCGCCGCAACAGCGATCGGAACCAGAACGGCGCGGTGATCGCCAGCGCCGGCCACAGCACGAGGCTGACGATGGCAAGCGCCCGCGGCGGCATCTCCACGAACGCCAGCGCGAGCGACGCCAGCAGCGCGTGCGATAGTCCAAAGGTCGCGACGGCCACTTCCACGACCCGCGCCCGCCAGCCGCGCGCGAACACCCTGATGCCCGCCAAATTGGGCAAGATCTCGGGCGTGAAATCGCCCAGCACGCGATCCAGGCAGAGCGAGCGCACACACGCCACAGCGGCGGCGTGAAACGCGGTCACGCCGAGGACGCCCGCCACGGCCAGCGGCGTGACCGCCCCCCGGCGAAATGCCAGGATCAGCGCCGGCAAAAGCAGCCACGCCACGAAACGCAGGACCGCGCTTTCGCGCGGCGCCCGCCACAGCGCCCGCTGGCCGGCGTCCGCTTCTGCGGCCGATACCGGCAGGCGGGCACGCTTGGCCGCTAGCAGCGTCGCCACCGGGCGCAGGACGTCCCACAGCCGACAGGCCGTGGCCAGCCACAAGGCCACCGCAAGTGGGACTGCGGCCCGGCGAGCGACCGGGGCCTCACCGACGGCAGCGGCCCACAGATAGATCGGCATCCCGACGATCACCAGCTCACCGATGGTCAGGCCCGCCTCCAGCGCCAGCAAGCGCGGCAACACGCGGGGCGCGCGCGAAATGGGCGCCAGGTCCTGCGTCGCCGCCATGCCGACGGGATTTCACCACATAGCCGCGGGCGCGCCCAGCTATACCGCCGCGCCGCCCTGCGCCGAGGCGAGTAGGATCAACAACCGCGAAGTGTCTGTCAGGAGGCTTTCGCCGTCGCCACCGAGGCTGGGGCCGGCACCTGCCAGGCCTCGGTCAGCGCTCGCCCCTTCATCACCGACGGGACCGGAATGCCCATCAGGGCCAGAATGGTCGGCGCCACATCGAGCGAGGTTGTGTCCGATATCTCGACCCCGCGGCGGATGCCCGCCCCGTGCAGCAAGAGCAGCCCGGTGGGATGGTGGTAGCCCTCCTTGGGCGTGGGCGCGTCGGCCGCGAAAATATCGCCCATCGCGTAGCCCTCGGCACGGGCGTTGGGAGCACCCGGGAAGAAGTAGCGAAGGTCGGCCGGTTCGGCGAGGCCAGCCGGCGACAGGGTGAGGATGTCCTCGGTCTCGGTCACGAAGATAGCCCCCGGAGACGCCGTTCCCTCGCGCCGCGCGGCGAGCAGCAGATCGCGCACGCGCGCACGCTCGCCCGCCTCGGGAATCTTCACGTTCACCTGCGGCACCATGGTGGGAACGATCTCGGTAACGCCGCGGGCGCCGAGAATATCGAGGACCGTCTGTACCGCAGGAATGTCCTTGAAGCGCACCGCAATGCGCCCCTTGGGAAACTTGTCCGTGACATAGGGTTGCTGCCCCATGCTGGACGCCACGACCAGCACCGTGTTCTCGTCCACAAGCCGCATGAACCGGCCCAGAATCTCGTCGCATACCTCGTAGCCGTACTCGACCGCTGCGCCGTATTGCGCCTTCTCCTCGGCCGAGGCTCGGGTCAGGAACTCAGAATCGTCGTACGACCGCCAGTAGTGGTGCATGTAGTGGGCGGCGTGGTTGGTGTGCCAGGTGGCGTAGTCGGGCTGGTAACGGCGGTACAAAGCCTCGAAGAAGTCCATGTTGATGAACGGCTGCAGGCTCACGCGCTTCCAGGCCAGGTGCGGCTTGCGCCGCTCGGCTACCAGCTGGCGGGCGATGCGCGCGCACGTTGCGGGCCGCAAACCCAGGCGAAAGAGATCGATGCCTTGGCGGGCCATGTCGAGCGGCGACTGCGCTGCGGCGATCTTGGCGTGCACCTTGGTGTAGCGCCGGTTCAGCGCCTGTACCGGACGCAGGTACGCCGGGTAGGTGTCGTCGCTGGGTGCGAACGGCCCGGGCACGATGAAACCTGGCACCGGCTTGGGTGGAAACGCGCTGATGCTGCCGAACACGCCCACGGTGCGGCCGGCCTCGGCAGCGTAGTGCCAGGTTCGCTTCGCTTTGATGCTGTCGCTGTCCTGTTCCAGTACGGTGGCGCCGTGAGCCGAACGCGGCTGCCCGGTGTGCAGTGTCACCCAGGTGACCCACGGGTCCAGGTGCGGCGGCTTCTCGATGGCCTCCGGTGCGGCGAAGGTCCCTTCCGCCCGCAAGCGCGAGAAGTTGGGCATCTTACCCCGCTTGATCATCGGCTCGATGACCCGCAGGGTGATCTCGTTCAACTCGATGAGCAGGACTTTGCGTGCAGCCATGGCGGTCTCCGTGAGGTCAAAAGGATTACCACAATCCATCGCGTGGCACCCGGCGCGCTGCCCACGCACCATACGTGACAGGGATCTTTACAAGCCCGAGCGGGCGGGGGAATGATCGCCCCGCCGTGTCCGAACCCACTGTCCCGCCGGCAACGACGACGCCGGCGCCCTTCATCGGACGGATCGTCGAATGGATAGCCACCGTGGTCATCCCGTTCGTGACCCGGTACTTCAAGCCATCGGCACTGCTCACCGTGCTGGTGCTGGCCATCGGGGGCAGCATCCTTTCGCGGCTGCCGGTGGGCCGTCAGCTTGGCCATGGCATCGGTTACGTGGCGCTCATAGCGGTGTCGGTCGCCATCTCGTGGTCGTTCTGGCTGGGCCTGGTGAATTTCGTCGCCGCGTCGCTGTGGTTGGTGCCGTACCACCCAAGCTGGGAGCGCGTGTACCACGTGGTGGTGTGGACCAACCGGCAGATTGGCCACGTCGAGCTGTGGTTCGTCTGGGGCGTGCTGGCGCTGACCCACACCAATAGCCTCGCTTGGCAGCTGCCGCTGGTGGCGGCGGTGGTGCTGCTGGGCGAAGCTCTGTGTGGTCTCGTCGCCATGTTGCTGTGGAACGACGCCACGCGGGTCGGTTCGGGCACATTCTATTACCGGCGCCGTCCGGTGATCTACGCCACGACCATCATCGGTGGCACGCTTGTGCTGGCGCTGACTCCCGGTCAGATCCGGATTGCAGCGCCGCTGTTTGTCGCGATCGCGCTCGGATTGCTTGTGCGGCTCATCAAGCTCGGCACCCGCGTGGCCGAGAAGCGCACGAAGAATTTTAGCCATCAGGCCAAGCGCGACAGCTTCCGCGACCGGCAAGCACAGGTCGCGCGTCGCACGGACTGGTTGTTCCGGCTGGGCGTCGCCCTGGTGTTCATCGCGGTGGGTGTCACCAGCGCCGTGATGCGCCGGGCCCACGCCCGCGACGAGCGTGGCGTCGTGTCCGACCGGACCGAATGCCAGGACGAGCCGGGCGGACCAGCGGGCCCGGGCGACGTCGCGCTGTGGATCCTGGCCGACACGCAACTGCACGAGCTGCGCGGCCCGCGCTTCGATGGACAGCTCGACCTGATGGACGCGTTCGTGCCGGTGGCCATCCGCCCGGTCGAGCTGGATCTGTTGTCAGAGGCCAGCTTTCTTCACTTCGCCAGGATGTTCGACACCCTGTCCGCGACACATCCGGGCCTGCGCTGGGCGCACCTGGGTGACTTCGCGGATCTGGGCTGCCGTGGCGAGGTCGACCGCTTCACCGATCTCTTTGCAGGTGTTGCACCGGGCGCCCACGCGCTCGCCGGACTCGCGCCGGGCAACCACGACTCGACCTTCACCGGCAACTTCGCGTGGCACCCCGACTGGGACCGCGTGTGCGTCTCGGGGCGCGCCGACAAGGTGGCGTCGGACGAGATACTCGCCGGCCTGTTATCCACGGGGATCGATCCCGCCCGCGGCGGCCACCGGCTGGTCAAGAAGCCGCCCAGTTTTTTGGCTCTGGGTTTCTCCCGCCGTAGCGCCCTGGTCAGCGCCAGCGTGCTCGGCCGTGCCCGCGATGGCGGGCTCACGCGGGACGTGATCGGCGTGTTCCTCGACAGCTCGGATCAGAACAACTTCGAAATCGGCATCGCCGGCCTGCAGGGCGCGATCTCGCGCCAGCAGATCGACGCGGTCGTTGAACTTGTGGGCGGGCTGCGCGCGCAGGCCGCCGACCCGGCCTACATCATCTTCTTCCACCACCCCTTGAAGGAGATCAACGCCGCCGGCCGCAAGCAGATCGATCGCTTGGTCAAACTTCTCGACGACGGCCAGTCCCGTGTGCTGGCGTTGCTGTCAGCGCACACCCACGTGTCCCAGCGGCGCTCGGCTTGCGTCGGCGGCAGGCAACTCGACGAGATCGTGGTCGGATCAACCATTGATCCACCGCAGGAGGCGGCGCTTCTGCTGGTCGGCCCCGACGCTGACGGCAACCTGTCGCTGAGCGTGCGGACAATTCCCGCGGTGGCCCGCGCAGGCGCCACCTGCGCACCCGATGAGGGCGTCACGGCCGAGGCCTGCAACGACGTGCTGACCCGCCTGCATGCGGCGCCCGCGTGCGCGCGGCTGTTGCGAGTCGAGGCGGGATCCGCGACGTGCGAAGCTCTCCAGGCCGACACGTCCTTCGGCGAGCGGTTTGGCAGTCTCGATGAGGGCAACCACGCCACCTCACCCGGCATCATCCGGCAGAACCAGTCCCTGCGCGCCGGCCGACTCTTGGCGTGCCTGTGCCGCGACGGCGCCTGCGCCGTGACCGACCCACTCGACGAACAGGTCGTGGCTCGCGAACTGCGCAACTCAGTCCGCGAAAGCAATCCCGGCGACACCGGCGCCACTCGCGCGGCCGCGCGTCGCACCGAGATGACCTGCCTGGCCTGGGCGGCGTCGCTGGTGCAGAGCCACAAGGCACGCGGCATGACCATGGCCGATGCCCTGCGCTGCGGAGCCGACGATGCCACCCTGGCGCCGGCCAAGCGCTTCGTTGTCAGCCCGCGGAGCGAACAGTGCGAGTGATGCCAACGGCCGCGCTGGGGCTGGGCGTGCAGCTGCTGCTGTTCGCTGTTGCCCCGGCCGCGTGGGCCTGGAATCCGTTCGAGGCGGCGGGGCGCCAGACCGGCAAGTTCGTCGATCGCGCGACGGCGCCCACCATCGCCAACGTGGAGACCTCCGCGCACCGACTGGTGGCCGACGTCGACGCGCGCATCGCGACCCAGCTCGATCACGCGGGCTCGGTCACTGCCAAGGTGGTGGGCGACGTGGACAGCAAGCTGGCCGCGCGCCTGGCGCAGGTCGACGGCAGCCTGGAAGCGCGCATCCTGCAGGTGTCGACCAGCGCCGATGCCCTGGTGCAAGGTGCGCTCGGCCGGCTGGACCAGTCGGCGCGGCTGGCGCTGGCCTCGGCCGAGAAGACCGGGCTGCATCTGATCAAGAGTCTGGGCAAGGAAGCCCGCCAGACGCTCGCCGACGCCGACGCGATTCTCGAGAAACGCGAGAACCAGCTCGGCGCGCTGCTGACGTCCGCCGTGGGCCAGGCCGACGAGGCACTCGGGCGGCGCATCGAGCAACTGGACCAGGCGGTCGAACGTCGGCTTGGCAACGTCGACGTGATCATCAGCAAGCAAGGGCTCGGCCTTGAGGAATCGCTGCTGCGCGTGGCCGCTCTACTGGGGGGCCTCGCGTTCCTGCTGTTCGTGGCCTACCGCCTGTGGAAGGAGATAGGCGACCTGCTGCCCACTCTGACCGTGATGGGCGGGCAGCCGGCGCTTCAGACCTGGACGGCGTTCAAACGCCTGGCCGCGCCCATGCTGTTTCGGTTCGGCGTCGCGGCCCTGGCGGTCTCGATCATCTACGGGACGTCGGACTGGCTCGGCACCGGCGCCCGGCAGCGCAGCAACAGCCTGGTCGAAAGCCACCGCACGGCGCTCGACCACAGCTGGCGACTGTTCGACTTTCCCCACGTGCGCTATCACGCCTCGCAGCTCGAGCTCTTGCAGCCCGCCGCGGCGTCGCGCTTTCGCGGCCAAGCGGCGAAGGCCGAACTGATGCGCGACGTACTCGCCCGGCCAACGTCGTTGCAGACGCCCGCTGGCATCGCCCGACTGATGGAGAGCATCCCCACCACGCAGATGCAGCTTGGCCGCGCCGATCCCGACATCCTGGTGCTGAAGGCATTTCTGCTGTGGCAGGTGACTCACAGCCGCCGCGATCAGCGCGAGGCCGCGCAGCTGTGTGGCGAGGCCCTGCGCATGGAACCCGGCGGCTTCCTGCTGGCGCCGCTGGCGCGGCACTACATTCGGTTGTTTCTGTTTGCGCCGGTCGAGGATCTTTCAGGGCGGGACACCATCGCGATCGAAGGCGAGCTGCGCGCCCTTGCGACCCTGGTGCGACCCGGGGGCAAGGATCCGAGCTTTGCGGCGCTCGCGCCGGCGATCTCGTACGACCGCCTGGCGACGGCGCTCGATCGCGCATCCGGCTCTGCATACCTGGACATGCTGCGTGGCCAGGCCGAGTTCACGGTGACCAAGGCGCCTGCGGCCCGCGACCGCCGCAACGCCGCCGCCGCGCGCGTGATCGAGGCCTGGCGTGTTTTCGATGAAGCGCTCGGCAGCAACGCCGATCTCGCCGCCGAGCGTTCGGTTCTGGCCGTGTTCACCCTGAACGACGCCATCTGGACCCGCGCCGCATGGTTCATCGAGCACCCGGACGCGCTCACGCCGGCGCCCGCCCTGGCGCTGCCGCTGACGCCCAAGCCGGGAAAGGCCGCGCCGGTCGAGCCCCTGGGTGCGCGGCTACGGCGCGCGCCGCCGCGCCTGTCGTGGGCGCGGCGCTACATGGCCCTGCTGGGCGACCAGACCAGGGATCTGGTCAACGCTCAGGAAGCCCAGCGCTTCACTGACGACGAGACCCGGGTGCTAGCGTTCGAGGCAGCGGTGCTACCGCTGTGGCAAGCGCTTGGCGCGGTGAAGAAGCCCAGCGACGCCGACCTGGTGCCCGCGGTGGCCCGGGCGATGCTGGCAGCGGCGCGCCTGGGGCTGTTCGTCGACGAGGCCGGGTCGCGCCGCTCGGTGGCGAGCGATCTCGCCAAGCTGCTGCCGGCGACCGCCGCCCTGCCACTCGCCGACATCGCAACCGAGCTCGACGTCAGTCGGCTACGACTGCTGTAGCATCCCTGACCGTGCTCCCTCATACGCCGTCGCGAATCGCAGGCGTGGTCGCGCTGGCCGCGTGCGTGGGGGCGGGGGAGGCGCACGCGTTGCCCATCAAACGTCCTGCGTCCCAAGGGCCTTGAGTTCGGGCCAATCGAGTGTGTAGCCAAGGGCCCGTTTGACAGCCAGTTGGCCGCTGCTTCCGAGTGCCCCAATCCTGCCTTTCAGCCTTGCCTTCGCCACCACGTGGATGTTGTCCAGATTGGCGACGCAGGGGCGAGACAAGCCTTCAGCAGATCCGAGCGGCACTTCCTGAGGAATTCGACGGATGACCGTCGTGATCTCGGCGACGATTATGCGCTTGAGATACTCATACCCGGCGTCACGAGACAGCAACATGACCGGCCGACGGCCAGCCGGCTCGGGTAGAGCCGCCCACCAGATCTCATACTGCTTCATTTGCCGCGGACCCGTCGAGGAGGAGGGGCAGGCACATGCCCGGGGTCCCACTCCGCGGGATCGAAGTATTCCTCGCCCGCGTCGGGCTGTCGGCGATACGCAGCGGCGGTTTCCGCTTCCAGAGTTCGATCGAGCGCCTCGCGCAGAGCCACCCGGATGAATTCGGACCGCTTCTTCGCCCGGGTAGGAGCCACCCGTTCTAGGCGAGCAGCCGTTTCATCATCCAGGCTGATCAGGACTTGCTTCATATGGAACAATATATCATTCGTGGCCCCCCTCCGGCCTTGGCCCCTGCGACTGCCAGAACCCGCGCCCGAGCAAACCACCAGTAGGCGCCGCCAGCTAGATCGCGGCGCCTGCGGCAACGCCGGTCATCTGGGTCGCCGACGTCGGCGGCCCCGCCGTCACCTTGGCGTGCGCGTGATCTCGGCGAATTCGCCAGCCGGGATCTCGGGGCTGAGCCTGAAGTAGCGCAGATTCGGGTTGGGCGGACCGCCGACACAGCCCTGGGGGTTCTGCAGGTAAACCATCCCGCTATGGGGCTCGGCCGAGACGCCGAACACGTGAAGGCGCACCGGACACATCGCCGCATCGACGGTCGCGGCGTGCGCGGGTGTCTGACACTCCTGTGCGGGGCGCGCCACCAGGCGCACCATGCACTGGGCGTCGGCGAACGATCCGGCGGCGGCGACCATCACCGCGCGGTTGCGCGGCAGACACCGGGTCACCCCGTCGGCCGCGGTGCCGACGGTGCAAAACAGACCCAGCTTGCTGTCCCACAGCCCACCCGACGCCAGCGTTCCGGCCGGCCCGCTGGTGGCCTCGGCGCGCAACCGCCCGGCCCCAGGTGACACGCCCGACGACATCGCAACAAACGTCGACGCTGGCACCTCGACACCAAGGGTGAACGAATCGATGGCCGCATTCGCCGCCACCGGCGCGCAGGTGCTCATGCTCCGGGCGAAGGTCGTGCTGGAACGGTCGCCGGCAAGGTGGGCTGCGAAGTTGACCGGGCAACTCTGCGCCACCGGCCGCATGATGAAGGCACCCTCCGGCTGGCATTCACTATGGACGTCGCGCGCGACCGGTGCCAAGCAAGCCGCGTCGGCGAAGAAATTACCCGAGGCCGTGGCGCCCACCGGCAAGCAGCGCTGCTTGCCATCGGCCGCGGTCCGCACGACGCAATCGAAGTTGCCGGCGACATCGTGGTGGCGCGCAACGAAGGTTCCGCCGCCATCAATGTCCCAGAACACCGGCGCGAGATTGCCGGTTGCTCGCCCCACGCGAGCGGTCGCCTCCGCAAACGTCTCGGGCGGAATTTCCTCGCCCCGCTCGTAAATGTCGTCGTTGTCACCGATCGAGGTCTCGCTCATCAGACACATGCCCGCCTCCGACTGGAAGAACACCCGTGTGACGTCGAGCTTGCGCCCCAGCCTGTGCACCGCGGTCCGCTGCGGACAACCCGTGAGGGTGGCCGTCAAGATGGAAGACGGCACCGCGCCGCACGCGGGGCGGGTGACGACCAGCGCAGGCTTCTGGCATTTGGTGTCGCCGAAGCGGACGGGCGGGCTCTCCACCGAGGCGGCCGCGGGCAAGCAGCGCGTCCGGCCATCGGCCGCCGTGCCCCAGATGCATTCCATCTCCAGGGCGGCGTCGTGCCACCTGGGCAAGCCGGCCGCGCCATCGCTGCCCTGGTAGTTCACCGCCCGGATGCGGAAGCCGCCGCTCGGCTGGGGCAAGGTGACGGCCGGGGTGATCGGCGGTAACGCCTCGGCTGGCCTTGGCACAAACGGTAGCGGATCGGCGGCGGCCGGCATGTCCAGCGGCACCGCCGTCGCATCCAGCGCCCCCCCTGTCCCCGCATCCCGGGCCGGCACATGCGGCGAGGTCCCGGTGGCCGCCCCGCCTGAGCACGCCCCAGACGACAGAGCCTCCGCCAAGGAAACCCCCAGCACCCACCTGCAAGCCTGCGTGCGAAGAGCCACTCCCCTTTTTTGTACCACGCTCGTGAGCCGCCCGCCCTCGCAGAGCCTGGGTGGCGCCCGCAAACTTCCCGAGACGGCGGGCCCGCTTGCGGCTATTCTTCATCCCGCCGCATGACCTGGGAAACCATCCGGAACCTGATCCGCGACGACTGGGTGATTCTCTCGCTGTTGCTCGCCTGGTCGCTGGC
>JANPCZ010000255.1:0-59153 GCA_031431215.1 Myxococcales bacterium | reverse complement strand
ATGTCGTCGAAGCCGCGCTCGAGCACTTTCGGAAGAAGCCTGCGCTGAGCTTCTCTGACTGTCTCATTCTGGAGATCGCCCGAAAGGCCGGACATCTGCCGCTCGGGACATTCGAACGAGACCTCGGGAAACTCCCGGGTGTTCAGCGTCTCCAAAAATAACGGAGCCGGGAAGACAACTTTCGCCCGGCAACTCGTTCCGGCGTTCTATCCAGGCGTGCCATTCCTGAACGTCGATGAGGTCCAGGCGGAGGATGGTGCGTTCCCACATCCCGTCGCTGCGGGTCGTGACTTGCTGCACCGGCTGAGCGAGCGTGAGCGCCAGCGGACGAGTTTCGCTTTGGAGACCACGCTGTCATCCGCGATGTACGCGCGGGGGATCGGGTCGTGGAGGGATGCGGGCTATCGCGTTTCCCTCCACTTCATCGAGGTTCCGTCTGCTGATTTTGCGGTGCTCCGGGTCGCGATGCGGGTCGCCGCTGGTGATTCCCTGGTTGATCGAAACGCCTTCCTGTTCAGCGTTCTGGACAGCAAGACCAGCGCAACGACATCCACGAGATGCGGGACTCCGGCTCTATTGCGCCGCGGGAGCCGGCGCGGGCGCTTGCCCCGGCTGCGCCTGCCCAGGCTGCGCCTGACCGCCGCCCCGTCGCCCTTGCCACTGCCCGCCCGGCACCGGCTGGCCGCCCTGGCCCTGGGTCGGTCCGCGTTGCGAGCGGAACCCGATGCCCAGGCGACCGCCAATCTCGGGGTTATCGTGCGCCATCTGGGTGAACTGCCCCATGCGCTCGCTGCCCAGCAGATCCTTCATCTGCTGCTCGGTGCGATCGCGCATGGCCGTCATCTCTTTGCCAGCGTCGTTGCGCGGCACCTGCCCGGCCTCCATCTTGTCGCGCAGAGCGCGGCGGCCGCTCTCGACCGAGTCGACGATCTGGTTGAACTTGTCGGTCTCCGCGGGTGACAGCTTCAGGTTCTTCGCGATTGTGTCGCGGAACTGCTTCTGGGCTTCATCGCGCTTCTGCTGCTGCTGCTCGCGCTCTTCCTGCTTCTGTCGCTCAAGCTGCGCCAGCATGAACTGCCGCAGCTGCTCGCGCGCCTCCGGAGTGTCCAACCCAGGCGGCATCGGTAATGGGTCATTGCTCGCAGGGTTGTGAAACTGCGGTGGCGGCAGCGCGCGGCCGGTCGGTCGCGGCGGCTCGAAACGCGGTGGTGGCAGGGGGGCACGGTCGCCGTTGTCCGACGGTCGCCGGAAAGCGCCGCTCCGGCGCCCCACTGGCTGGTCGCCGTCGTCGTCGGCGGAGCGCGGGCCCAAGTTGCTCATGGTTTCGAGCTGCTTCTCCAGCGTCTCGATGCGACGCTGGGTCCGCGTCAGGAAGGCCCCCTCGGCGATCACCGCCACTGTGAGTCCGGCTACAGTCACGACACCAAGGGCGCGCATGAGCACTGGACACAGGTCTAGCGCGATTGGTTATCTGGCGGTAGCGAAAGTCTGCCAGGTGCCCAGCTGATCGTGGACCCCGGCGCCTTCCAGGTACCCCAGATCAAGCTGCCCGCCCTCCCCGGCCAGCCCATCGGCGACGTGGACGGCCCCGGTCAGGCCAAATCGCCGGCGACCGGCCCGCCGCGGCTGGTGGTGCTGGGCGACGGCTTCAACGATGGCGAACGGCAGTCCCCACAGGCCCAGCAAATACGCGCCGAGATCGGCATGCGTGACGCCACAGTCGCGTGCCTCGATGTCGTCCCTGGCAACAGCCTCAGCCCGGGCTGCGGCGGCAATCGGTGCGCTGCGCCCGGGAAAGGCCAGGACGAACAGCAGCTGTCCGATGTCGTGTAGCAGGCCGGCCGTGAAACAGTCACTGGCCAGCGCCCGGTCCGGGACGATGCGGGCTGCCAGGTTCGCGGTCGCAAATGCGTGCTCCTGCAAGCGCACCAGTTGCAACTCGCCGGCGCCGGCATGTTGTTCGGCGACCTGGCTAGCCTCTGACAGCATGACCAGCTGTTTGACCACCCCGGCGCCCAGATAGATGACGGCCTCCTCGATGTTCGACACACGGCGGGACAGACCCACCGCGGCCGAGTTCACGATTTGCAACACCTTGCTGGCCAACGCCGGATCACGGCCCACGATGCGCGCCACATCGGTCATCGCTGCGCCAGGACGGGCCAGCGCCCGCGACAGCTCGAACGTGATCGGCGGTACCGACGGCAGCGCGCTCAGACGACCGACTGCGCGCTTGAGTTGTGGGTTGGCGAGCAGGCTGCGCAGAAAGGCGGCCTGCAACGCAATCTCGCGAATCGCGGCCGATGATGTCGGCGGCGCGGTGATCTGATGCGCCACGGACAGCACCTCCGCCGCAACCGCCGCGTCGTCGCCCGAGAAGCCGGCCAGACGCAGCACGTCCGGGGAATACGTGCGTACATCGGCCAACAGGCGCAGCTTGCCGGGCAGGTCCCGCGACAGGTCCACTATCAGGATGTCGACCGCGTCGGCGCCGAGCAGCGCAATTGCATCCGCGGTTTGCGAAGTGCATTGCAACGACCACGAGGCACGATCCAGCGCCAAGGGGCCAAGCAGCATATGCAGGAACCCCGGGTTCTCGTCGAGAAACAGGATCTGTGCGGGGCGCTGTGTTGCAGGCTGTGATTCGCTGGCAAGCAACGCCGATGGCGCGGTCACCTCGGGGATCACGCCGCCCCTCGCCGCGGCGTGGGCACGCTCGCGACGGACACCCGGTTGCGTCCCTGAGCTTTGGCGACGCGCAGGGCGGCGGCGGCGGCGGCCAGCAGTTCGGTCACGTCGGCGCCGTGGTCACCGAGAGTCGCGGTTCCGCCCGACACCGTGACCCGCACCGGCGTGCCCAGCCCAACATCGAGCGGCGACTCCTCGACCTGCTTGCGCAAGCGCTCGCTGACGACCAGGGCACCAGGCCGCGCGGTTTCGCTGAAGACGAGCAGGAAGCGTGCCCCCTCCCAGCGCAAACACAGGTCGCTTCCGCGCAGGTGCGAGCGGAAGCGGGCCCCCAGCGCACGCAACACCCGATCACCGGCGTCACGGCCGAGCGTGGTGTTGAGCCGCGCGAACGCATCGACATCGAACAACAGGATCGACAGTAGCTTGCCCTTGCTCCGCGTGAGGTCGATCAGGTCCTGCAAGATGCCGTCGGCCAATCCTGGCGTGTGCGTGGTGGCCAGACGATCCCGCAAAGAATCGTCCAGGCCGTCGGACGCCCGCGGAATGATCTGGGCTTCCTCGACCTCGATTTCCGGCGCAGTGCCGGGCAGCAGCGCACGGCAAGCGGCCTCGCGCGCAGCCTCGATCTCGGCTGGCCCCGCCAGGTCCATATCGTAAAGCACGCCGATGGCGGCGAGATTCTGGGCGACACGCCCTATCAAGTCCACCAGCTCCTGCTGCCTGTTGCACAACATTTTCTCAGCTACCTGCCACGCTCGACGAGCCGCGCGCGCCGGGTCCGGTCCGACGAAGATGTCGGCCAGTCGTCCCGATAGCATCATCACCCGCGCAGCTCGCTCGTCCTCGGCACGCACGTGCGCACCTCCGTCGGAATCCGCGGCAGCGGCCAGATCGCGCAAGCGCTGCGGGAAACGCCAGCGTTCCAGCAGCCAGCGACCGACTTCACCGTGACCGGCACCCAGTTCGCCGCGTTCAAGCTCAAGCAGGCGCTCATGATCGCCGCCGGCACGCACGCAGATCTCGGTCCAAGCATCGGTCACGGTTTGCACCAGTGCGAGCACGCCCACGTCCTGTAGCAGCGCCGCAAGAAAGATTTCATCGTGTCGCGGTAGGCCGGCCGTGCGCGCAGTCTCGACCGCCGACGCCGCAGCAGCCAGCGACCGGCGCCAGTGCGCCTGCCCGTCGAATCCCGGCCGCTCGGCCCGGCGAAGATCGCGGGCACACAGCACCGAAAGCGCGTGGGTGCGAACCACATTGACCCCCAGCAGGCTAAGCGCCGCAGGTACACTGGCGATCTCCTTCTTGGGCGCGCACAGTGCCGAGTTGAGCACGCGCACGAGCTTGTCGCCCAGACCGGGGTCCGCGCTGATGGTGCGGCCGATGTCTGCCAGATCGGTGCTGTCGCGCTCGGCCAGCCGCAGCACGTGCAGAGCCGACGGTGACAGCGCCGGCAAGGTCCGGCAGCGCTCAAGCCTGTCCCGCAAGGCCGGGTTCATGGCGGCCCTGTCTTGTCCACGTCGGCAATCGCGTCCTGATCCACGCCCCGTTCGGCAAGGCGCGCGCGCAAGAGTTTCGTGGCCTCGCCGTGGAGCTGGCAGATGCGCGGCTCGCTGACGTCGAAGATCTTCGAGATCTCGCGGTATGAAAGCCCCTCCACGTAGTGCAGCGACACCAGGATCTGCAGGCGCTCCGGCAGCGTCCCGATGGCATCGGCCAGAACCCCGACCAGCCGGGCGCGATCAACCGCCTCCTCGACCCGCGATTCGGTCTTCAAGGTCGCGATGATCGTGTCGAGCGGCAGTGGGGCGGCGGACAGGGCTTCGATGCCGCCCACTTCCTCGATGTCCATGTCGAGCTCGGTCGCCAGTTCCTCGGTCTCGGCCTCGCGTCCAAGCTTGGCCTGAAGCTTGTGCTTGGCCTTCTGAATCTCGTCGGTGCGCGAACGCAGCCGGCGCGGCAGGTGATCCAGACGGCGCAATTCATCGAGCATGGCGCCCCGGATGCGATGGTTCACGAAGGTCTCGAACGTCGCGCCGCGGCTGGCATCGAAACGCCGCGCGGCCTCCATCAGGCCGAGCGCCCCCGATGACCACAGATCGCCATACAGACTTGGCACGCCGGTGCGCGCCACCAGGCGCCGGGCGGTGCGATCGATAAGCCCACCGTATTTTTCGATGAGCAGGGCGGCGTCGTCCTGGCCGACGGCGTAGGTGGCAAGTGCGCGGTGCATGGATGTCGCTCTAACCAATCCCGGCTTGCGGCGCCGATTCGCGTAGCAGGCGTTGCCACATGAACTTGAGTCCACTACTGAGCGGGGCTTCGGCGGCGCCGTTGAACAGCCGATCGGCGATGTCGACCAGTGCCCGGCTTGCCGGCGCCATCGGAAACATGTCCACCACCGGGCGTCGCGCCATCACGGCCTTGTGCACGTTCTCGTCGCGCGGCACGTAGCCGAGATGGCGGATCTTGGCCTTGAGAAATCGATTGGCGACCGCAGTGAGTCTGGGGAACGTGTCGCGTGCCGACAGTTCGTCGACCACGGGATTGACGATGACCGCGAAGCGCTGCACGCCCGCGTCCTGCGAGAACACTTTGATCGCGGCGTAGGCGTCGACCAGGGCGGTGGGCTCGGGATTCACGACCAGGATGGCCTCCTGCGCGGCGCCAACGAAGAACAGGACGTTGTCACCGATGCCGGCGCCGGTGTCGATGAACACGACATCGAAGCGTTCGGCGAGTGCATCCAGGTTGCCCATCAGACTCATCTTGGCAGCGTCATTCAGCTGGGTCAGTTGCGGCACGCCCGATCCGGCGGGCAAGAGGTGGATCCCGTGTGGGCCCAGGGCCAGCACGTCGGTGATGGACGCCGAGCCATCAATAAGATGGCCAAGGTGCCGGGTTGGCTGCATACCGAGCAGGATCTCCACGTTTGCCAGGCCGAGATCGGCGTCGATCACCAACACGCGTTTGCCGGCGCGGGCCGCCAGGGTTGCCAGGTTCGCGGTCATGTTGGTCTTGCCGACGCCGCCTTTGCCGCTGGTCACCGCCAGTACCTGCAACGGCGATCGCCCGAGGCGCCCTTGCGCCGCGAGATGTCTCAAGCTGTCTGCCTGGTCCACGTAGGGTTCTCCTAGTTCACGAACACAAGTTTTTGCAGGTCGTGCGCTGATACCGCGTGGATGTCCTCGGGAACCCGCTGGCCATCGGTGATGCACGAGATCGGCCGCGCCAGCGCCGCGGTCGCCGACAACACCGAGCCCGGCCCGTCGGACTCGTCGAGCTTCGAGAAGATGAGACGCTCAGGTGCGAGATCGCCGTAGCGTCGGGCCATGGCGGCGATCTCGCGCGCGCCAGTTGCGGCCGACAACACCAGGTGCAGCTCGACATCTGGTAGCGACCGCAACAACGCCACCTGTTCGGCGCGACCCGCGGCATCGGAGCGGCCGGCGGTGTCGATCACGATCAGATCGGCGTCGGGAGCAGCGGCCGCCGCGTCGGCCAGAGCCGCCACATCTCGCGCCACATGCACCCTGACGCCCATGATCTTGCCGTAACGTGCCAGTTGCTCGCTGCCTCCAACCCGATAGTTATCGACGGTGATGAGGGCAACCTTGAGGCGCGTCTCGATGAGCGCGCGGGCGGCGATCTTGGCCACGGTCGTGGTCTTGCCTACGCCGGTGGGGCCCAGCAGGGCAATGATTCGGCGGCGCGGGCCGGCTTTCAGGTCAGCGGCATGCCAGGGCGCCGGGGCCGGTCGCATGCGGCGGCCAATGAGGGCCCGCACTTCGTCGCGCAGCTCGCCGGGACGCGATCCGGCGCCGTGCCGGCGCGCCTCCTCGACGATCTCGATGGCCAGATCCTCGTCGACGCCGCGGCGGACCAGTTTCCAGAACACCTCCGACCGCTCGGGGCCATGACCGCGGCCAGTTTGCGCCGGGTTGCCCTGTACGCTGCTGTCGCCGCCGTCACCAACCCGCCCTGTCCCGCCCTGGCTGCGGCTGTCGCCATCCTTGAGGCCCAGGGTGGTGAGCGCGGCGGCCTCGGGGCCAGGGCGGCGCTCGTCGAGCAGCCCTGGCCGCGCGGCCGTCACCTCGATCTGGGCCTTGCCGAACATCGAGCCTACCTCGCGGGTCTGCAGGATGATGGCGTCGCCGCCCAGCGCCGCCCGGATGGCGGCCAGAGCGGCGCGGGTGTTGGCGGCGCGGAAGGTGCGGATGTCGCCGCCGCCCACCAGGCCGGCATCCGGGCTATTCATGGTGGCGATCTCGACGGCTTCGGCGAATGCGGTCATGCGGCCCTCCCAAGTGCGTTGACTGCCGCGACAAGCTCGATGGTGCCGATGGGATCGACGGTGGTCCCGGGCACGAGCTCACGCGCGGTGATGATGAAGAAGTCCGAAATGAAGCGGGTGGCGAAATCGAACAACGGCCGCCGCAGATCGGGCGCGGTGATGATCACCAGCACCTGGCCCTCTGCGGCGCGACGGGCAGCTTGCGCCTCAAGCGCGGCGACCAGCCGGCGCGCGCTGTCCACGTCGGGTGCCAGCACGGCCTCACCGTCGCTTGCGCCCAGGCTCTTGCGCAGCAGTTCTTCGCTGGCGCGATCAAGCGTCACGGCCAGCACGCGGCCGGCGCCGTCGGAAACCTTGGCGGTGATGTGGCGGTAAAGCCGCCGACGCACCTGCTCGATCAGGAACGCCGGATCCTTGCTGCGCGGAGCCGCGTCGGCCACCCCCTCCAGGATTGAGCGCAGGTCGCGGATGGACAGCCCCTCGCGGAGCAAGCCCTTGACCACTCGGCCAAGCTCGCCCAGGGTCACCGTCGCCGGCACCACGTCCTCGACCAGCTTGGGCGCATCCTTGGCGCACGCGGCGAGTAGTTCTTGCAGCTCCTGTCGGCCTGCGAGCTCGTGCAGGTTCTTGCGAATGGCGTCCGACAGATGCGTCGTGACCACCGACGCAACATCGACCACGGTGAGGCCAGCGGCCTCGGCGCGACCACGCTCGCCGGGCGGGATCCACAGCGCGGGCAGGCCGAACGCCGGTTCCTTGGCCGCAAGGCCTTCGACACCGGCGAGCACCGGCATGCTGCCGGCAGAATCGAGCGCCATCACCCGATCGGCGTAGGCGATGCCGCGCGCGATCTCGACGCCGCGCATGCGGATGCGGTACTCGTTGGCGTCGAGGCGCAGGTTGTCGCGCAGGTGAACCGGTGGCAGCACCACGCCGGTGTCCTGGGCCACCTGGCGGCGCAAGCTGGTGACCCGGCCGGGCAACTCGCCGCCGCGATCGATGTCGATGAGGCCCAGCAAGGAGTGGCCGACTTCCAGCTCGAGAGCGTCGATCGCAATCAGATCCTGCAAGCGCTCCGGCGCCCCTGAGTTGGCTGCCGCCAGTGCCGGCCGAGCCGCGGCGGGCCGTTCCGCGCTGCGACGTGACAGCGCGTAGGCGCCGCCCGCGAGCACCGCGAATGGAATCATCGGCATGCCCGGAACCGCGGCCAGCGCGCCCATCACCGCCGCCGCGTGCAGCATCGTACGCGGCTGTCCAAACATCTGGTTGCCGACATCGAGGCCCAGGTTGCTGCCGCTGCCAGCGCGGGTGACCACGATGCCGGCCGCGGTCGAGATCAGCAGGGCCGGCATCTGCGACACCAGACCGTCGCCTACCGTGAGCAGCGTATAGGTCTCGACCGCGTTGCCGAACGACATGTGATCGCGCAGCAGGCCCGCCAGCAGGCCGCCGATTATGTTGATGACCGTGATGATGAGCCCGGCCACCGCATCGCCGCGGACGAACTTGCTCGCGCCGTCCATCGACCCGTAGAACTCGATCTCCCGTTCCACGGATAAGCGCCTGGCCTTGGCCTCGGTGTCGTTGATGGTCCCGGCCGCGAGATCGGCGTCGATCGCCATCTGCTTGCCGGGCAAGGCGTCCAGGGTGAAGCGTGCTGCGACTTCAGCGACACGGCCGGCGCCCTTGGTGATGACCGCGAAATTCACGATCAGCAGGATCAAAAAGACCACGGCGCCGACGATGAAGCTGCCGCCCACCGCGAAGCGGCCGAACGTCTCGATGACGTGCCCGGCCGCGGAAGGACCCTCGCCACCCTTGGTCAGGATCAGCCGCGTCGTGGCCACGTTGAGGCCAAGGCGGAACAGGGTCGTGAGGAGCAGCAAGGTCGGAAATACCGAGAAGTCCAGCGGCCGCTTGAGACCCAGCGAGATCAGGAGGATCAGCACCGAGATGCCGATGCTGAGCGCAAGCAGCATGTCGAGTGCGATCGCCGGTAGCGGCAACAGCAGGATCGCCAGGATGCAGATGACCGCGGCTGCCAGGACGGCCTGGCCTAACTGGCCGGATTTGTCGGCGCGATCGCTTTCGACACTCACGGGCGGCCCCCTGGCTGCGACGCCACCGCCGGCTTGCGCGCCGGCGCCGGCGCGGCTGGGCGGTGGGTGATGCGATAGACGAAGGCCAGGATCGCGGCAACCGCCTTGTAGGTCTCGAACGGTACGCCGCGCCCGATCTTGACCTTGCGGTACAGCAGGCGCGCCAGGGGGATGTCCTCGACGATGGGGATGCCATTGCCACGGGCCAGCTCGCGCATGAACTCGGCCAGCTCGCCCTTGCCCTTGGCAGTCACGATGGGCGCCCGATCCTTGCCGGGCCGGTAGCGCAGGGCGATCGCGATGTGGGTGGGGTTGACCAGAACGACGTCGGCGCGCGGCACTTCGAGAGTGGCGCGGCCCTTGAGCAGCTCGCGGTGTTTGCGCTTGCGGCGCGAGCGAATGAGGGGATCGCCCTCGTCTTCCCGGTTCTCTCGCTTCAGCTCCTGCTTCGTCATCATGAGGCCCTGACGGTGCCGCCAGCGGGTCAGTGCAAAATCAAGGCCCGCGAAAATCGCCATCGCCGCCAGAACCTTGACCGCGCCGTTGGCCAGCGGCCGGAACAGCATCCCGAACTGCGCGTCCGAGCGCGCCAGCATCAACGCGGGCAACGTCATGAAGTCGTCCCGGACGGCACTCCATGCTGCGAAGCCAACTGTCACAGCCTTGACGAGCGACAGACCCACGTCGGCGAACATGCGCTTGCTGAACAACTTCTTGATTGACCCGCCCGACAGAACGTTGTCGAAGCCACTGAACAGCTTTTCGGGCCACACCCGCCCACGTGTCTGGAACGCCATCAGCACGGCTGCGCCCGCGGCCGACGCCCCGCACACCGCCATGGTCCACCTGGCTACCTCCCGGAGCCCGCCAGCGAGCCGCGGCATGCTGGGGTCGTGCAGCGTGGCAGCCGCCGTGCCGACCAGCGCCACCAGGGCGTCGCGCAGATGCCCGCCGATCCCAACTATGGTCAGCGTACCCAGCAGCATCCCGCCCCACAGCGACAGATCCTTCGATAGCGGGACATCACCGGTTCGCCAGGCCTCCTCGATTCGGCGCGAACTCGCTTGCTCTGTCCGGTCGTCCTTGGCGGTCTCGGCCATGACAGCGTCTCGTTACGAGCCCCTGGCCAGGGCGCCCACTGCGGCGCGAGCAGCCAGCTCGGCAATCAGCGGCGCTGTGACGTAGAAGATGCCACCGCCGGCCAGGATGCTGACCGAGAAGCCGATGCTACCGATGTTCAGCGCCGGGGCCGCGCGCGACAGCACGCCCAGCAGCACCTGCCCGACCAGGACCGCGGCCATCACCGGATAGGCCAGGCGCACCGCCAGCGCGATGCTGCCGATGCCCTCGGTCACGACATGCAGCACCAGGGCGCGCAGGTCGACGGCCGAACCCGGCGGAGTGGCCGCGAACGACCGGCACAGCCAGGCCACCATCTCGCGGTGCCCGCCCGCGGCCATGAAGGCCGCCAGGGCGAGCATGCTGACCAGCTCGCCCACCGAGGTCGACTCCGCCCCGTCCACCGGATCGAGGACCGCGCCGAAGCCGATGCCCATCGACAGGGCCGTGATGTGGCCGGCGCCCATCGCGGCATCCATGGCCAGGCGCACGCTGGCGCCCGTGCACAGCCCGATCAACGTCTCGACCGCCGCCGCCTGCGCTAGCTCATCGAGCGATGTCCCGAACGAGAAAGCCGGAAAGCCCGCGCCAGCGAACACCGCGAACGACACCGCGAGGGCGACCGCGAGCCGCGCGCGCGCGGGCACCGTCTTGCTACCGAAGACCGGCGCCACCGCGAACAGGGCCGAGCACCGGAACAGCACCAGCAGGAAGCCGGCAAGCTCGCCGTGTAGCGCGGTCACCTGGCCTCCTTCACATCAGGCCCGACATGCGGTGGATTGCCGAGGCGAAGTAGTGGGCGAAGCGCTCGAGCACCCAGCCGCCCAGAAGCCATCCACTGCCGATCGCCACCGCCATGCGCGGCATGAAGCCGACGGCCGGATCGTTGATCTGGGTGGTGGCCTGGAAGATGCCGACCAGGAGGCCGGCCACCAGCAGGGCACCGATGAGCGGCCCGCCGGTTGATACCAGCAGCATGAGGCCCTCGCGTGCCACGGCACCGATGCCACCGCTCACGAGAAGCTCCTGACGATCGATGACACCACCAGATTCCAGCCACCGGCCAGCAGGAAAATGCTGACCTTGAGCGGCAGCGACACCATCTGAGGCGGCACCATCATCATGCCGAGGCTCATCAAGATCGCGGCCATCAGCATGTCGATGATCAGCATGGGCACGAAGATGTAGAGGCCCATGCGGAAGGCGGTGCCGAGCTCGGACACCATGAAGGCGGGCACAAGTACGGTCATCGGGATGACCTCACTGCGGGCCGGGCGATCCTTGCGAGCGACGGCGAAGAACAACTTGATGTCGTCTTCCTGAGTCTGACGGAGCAGGAACTCGCGCACCGGGGCCTCGGCGCGGCCAAGTGCCTCGGTCATGGTCAGCTTGTCATCGAGCAGCGGCCCGAGCGCCTCGCTATGAACCCGCGACGCGGTCGGCGCCATGATGAACAGGGTCAGGAACAGCGACAGGCCAAGCATGACCTGGTTGGGCGGCAGCTGGGGCGTGCCCAGCGCCTGACGCAGGAACGACAGCACGATGATGATCCGGGTGAACGACGTCAGCGACACCATCGCCGCCGAGGCGAACGACAGCGCCGTCATCAGGAGAAAGATCTTCACCGCCGAGCTGCCCCCGGCCGCGGCCCCCAGTGCCATCTGGGCGCCCGCCTGCGCCGCCCCCACCAGCGGATCGACCGGTGCGACCGGCATGGTTACGGCACCCGGCTGGCGTGGCCTGCCGCGAGCTTGCGCCGCAGATCCTGATCTTCAAGGCTGTCCTCGAACAGGCTCTGGAAGCCATCGTCGGAGCCAAGGGCCGCCGTGCTCAGCTTGGGCTTGCGACTGAAGAACTGCGCCAGGAACTTCACCTGCCCGGCCGAGGTCTCGACCGGAGTCGCGACCGCGCCCGGCGTATCCAGGTGCCGGTTGCCGTCGATGGCCACTGGCTCCGACGGCCCGTGCACCTCGGAGCTGGCGTCGAGATGCACGCCGCGGATGCCGCCGCCCAGCAGGGTGATTCCGGCTTCGCTTGCCCCCAGAACCATCCGCTCGCCACCGATCTCGGCGACAATGAGCGCGCGCTTCGGCCCCAGACTCGCGGTCTCGATGATACGCACCAGCCGCCCGCGCGTGTGCTTGCGTCGCCTCAGGAACAGCGCCGCCCCTGACAGCAGAAGCACGCCGGCGATGGGAGTTGCGACGACGCGGAACGAAGCGAGGTCAGCCGCGGTGCCAGCGGTCGTGGTCGGTGCCGGCTGCACGGCCGGCGTGGTCGTCGCAGCGGGGGCGCTCGCACCCGGAAGCGTTGCAACGACCTTGCTTTCCTTGATCGCGCTGGCACTGGCGCTGGCGATTGGCGCCGCGGCTACCGGCGCGGGCTTTAGTGCCACCACCACCACTGGCGACACGGTCTTCTCGGGGCGTGCTTTCGTGGGCGGGGCCGCGGGCGCAATGGCCACGACGTCGCGCAACTCCTGAGCTGTCGTAGGCTTCGGCGCGACGGCCGCAACCGGCGCTTCACTGGCCGCACCTGCGGTCGCGAGCCCCGGACACTTCAGCGTCGCTCGGACCCCGCCGCCCGCAGTGGTTTCGACCGAAACGCCGCCGGCGCACGCGCCGCTTGCGGGCAGGGGGATGTCGAGTTCGGTGTAGGCCGCGTGCCGGTGGGCGCGGATGGTGTCTCGGCCCTCACCCCAGGCGCGCCTGGCTTTGCGTACGTAGGTTCCCGTCACGTAGACGAAAAGGTGTTTGCCGGACAGGTCGCTCGATACGTTCGCGGCCGACAGCGGCGACTCGGCGGTCACCTCGACCACCAGTCGCTCCGCACCAAGTGTCGCGCGAACGTCGCTGATGAAAGTTGGTCCGGCGGAAAGCGTCGAAGCGAGCACAAGTGATGTCAGCATGGTGATCTCCGGTCAGCGCAGCCGCGCCACCCGCTCCTGCGGGCTGACGATGTCGGTGATGCGAACGCCGAACTTGTCGTTGACCACGACCGCCTCACCGCGCGCGACCAGGCGCTCGTTGACCAGGATGTCGAGCGGCTCGCCCGCGACCTTGTCCAGCTCGATGACCGACCCGGGGCCCAGCGACAGGAGTTCCTGGATTGACATGCGCGCGCGGCCCAGTTCGACCGACACATCGAGCGGCACGTCCAGCAGCAGTTCCAGCCGCCGAGCGTCCTCGCCGCCCTCCTTACCTTGCGTGTTCTCCTGGGTTTCCATCAGTCCTCCGTCGTTGCGCGCCGTCTCGGCGTCGTGTCAGCTTTGCGACTCGCCCCGACGCTTATGCAGGGCCGGTGCCGCCCGAGGTGGCCTTCTTGTCGGAACGGGCGTAGGCGGCGGCGCCGGGTAGGGGCGGCTTGCCAGGCGCGTCGAAGCGCGTGGACTGCGCGCGCAGGTCCTGTTCCACCAGCACGGCCAGGCTGCCGTTCACCACGCGTGGCATGCCGGTCATCTTCTTGCGGCCCTCGACATACACGGGCAACGGCGCCGCTTCGCTTGCGTCGAGCGTGATGATGTCGCCCACCTTGAGGTCGAGCAGTCTCGAGAAGGACAGGCGCGCTCGGCCCATCTCGGCCCGCAGCTCGACGCTAACCTCACCGAGCTCCCGGGCAAGCGCCCGTGAGAAACGCCCATCCACGTTGCCGCTTTGCCGGGGCGGCGACGACAGCAACTTCTTGACCGGTTCCACGGTCGCGTAGGGGATCGCGATCTGCAGCCGCCCGGTGGCCGCACCCGACAGTTCGAAGTTGCACAGGATGGCGAGATCATTGGGCGATGCAATCATCGCCATGCGTGGGTCCGATTCGAAACGCAACATCTCGGGCCGCAGCGCCAGCACATCCGCCCAGCCGGCGGTCATGGCGTCGCACAGCATGGCGAGCAGGTGTTTGAGCACCAGCCGTTCGACGTTGGTCAGCTCGACCTTGGCGCCGGCCTCGTTGCTGTCCGAGCGTGCCTTGCGATCGCCAAGCGCGCCGGCGACCAGGGACTTCGAGAGGCTAGCCTCGACGATGATCACCGCGAGGCCATGGCCCGGCCCCAGCGTCATGAGCCCCACCGTCGCAGGCGGCGCCAGCAGCGCCGTGACGTCGGCGAACTTCAACAACGTGGCCGGCGTCGACACCGCCCGTATGTCGAGCCGCGTGCGCGCGCTCAGAGCGCCGCCGAACACCGAAGCAATGCGATCGTCGATCGAATCCAACGTCGGCATCTGGCCGCGGATGATGCGATCCTGGCTGGTGAGATCGTAGGTGATCACCGGCGCGCCGGACGCTCCCCCTGCTTCGCCCGCGACGCGACCATCCGAGATGGCCTGCATCAATGCATCGACTTCGCTCTGGTCGAGCTGGGTGCTCATGGGTGGGCGCCGAGGGCTACTGGACGATGAAGTCGGTGATGAGCACAGCGCCAATGCGGCTCGACGGCACCAGCGCGCGCAGCCGCGTCAGCAGTTCTTCCTTCAGGTGCCCCATGCCTTCGCTGCCACGCAACTCGTCGGCTGTCCGATCGGACAGGTACATGATGATTGCGTCGCGAACGCGCGGTAACTGTCCCGTGATCTTGGTCTTGTCATCCTCGCCACCCACCTCGACGTCGATACCGAGGTGAGCGTAGCGCTCGGCATCGAGGGCCTTGAGCTGCACGATGAAGGTCTCCAAGTGCAAGGTCGGGCCCATCCCACCCACGGATGTGGCAGCACCGTGTCCTTTGCTCTCGGGGGCCGCGCCATGCTCTCCGCCGGCCGCCGGTTCCGCAGCCGGCGCGGCTGGGGCGGCACTCTGCTTGCGGGTCATGGTGAACAGCAGCACGCCGGTGACCAGCAGCGTGTTCACGATCAACATCATGGGAACCATCTTGCTTTTCGGCGCCGCAGACGGTGCCTCGGATACTGCTGCTTCACTCATGCCCGGTGTTCCTCCGGGCCGTCACTCCAGCAAGGAGCGTGCCCTCGCGTGGCGCGCGAAAACCCCGTGATTCCCGCACACTCGTCGCTGTCACGGTCATGACGCCGAAGCACGAACGTCACGTTGATGACGGCCCGCACCCGGGCCCTGACGCGCGAGCAGTCCCTCGTGTAGGCGTCTATCCGTCACCGCGGCGACCGGGGGGCGACCGTCGAGGGCTTCGGTTAGTATCCCTGCGTGGCTCTTGCAGGCGACGCTTCGGCACCCGCCCGACTCGACCGGGGCCGCCTGGCGCTGCGCGCGCTGCTGATCGTGCTTCTGGTGCTGCAGCATCTCGCGCTCTGGCTGCTGGGCTGGGCATGCCTGGTGCTGACCTTCGCGGGGCGCGAACGGCGCCGGGCCTGGTTCGGGCATGTGGTGGCCGACCTGTTCCGCAACCTCGGCGTCACCTTCATCAAGGTTGGGCAGATCATGTCGACCCGGCCCGATCTGGTCCCCGAGTACATCACGCGCGCGCTTGAGCGCCTGCAGGACGACGTCGGCCCGTTCCCGCTCGACGCGGTCATCGCGACTCTTGAAACGGATCTCGGCCGGCCGCTGCGCGAGGTGTTCGCCGAGTTCGCGCCGGTGCCGATCGCGTCGGCCTCGGTCGCGCAGGTGCACAAGGCGAGGCTGCCTGACGGCCGGGTGGTAGCGGTCAAGGTGCGACGGCCGGACGTTATCCAGTTGTGCACGTTCGATCTCGCGGTCATGCGTTTCGGGGCCCGTCTCATCGGACGCCTGCCGCCCCTGCGCCCGATCAACCCCGAGGCCGTGCTGGGCGAGTTCGGCCGCGCGGTGTTCGCCCAGCTCGACTTCCGCATCGAGGCGCGCAACAACCTCCGCTTTCGCGAAAACTTCCGCAACGTGCCCGAGGTGGTGTTTCCCGAGATCATCCCCGAGCTATCGACCGAACGGATCCTGTGCATGACGTTCATCGAGGGCACCAAGATCCTGGCGGTCTCACACACCTGGGCCGACCCGAAACGCATCGCCCGGCTGGGCCTGCAGGCGCTGCTGAAGATGATCTTCGAGGACGGCTTCGTGCACGCCGACCTGCACCCCGGCAACATCTTCATCACGACCGATCAGAAGCTTGCGCTGGTCGATCTGGGTCTGGTCGGCGAGCTCGATCCGCCACATCGCAAGGCGTTCGCGCGCTTCTTCGCTGCGTGGGCGCGCCGGGACGGCGACACCATGGCGCGTCTCATGTACCAGATGTCGGCGCGCAAGCCCGACGACTCCGAAGCGTTCGAGCGTTACCGAGCCGCCATCATCGAGTTCGTCGGCCGGTATTGGGGAAAGCCGCTTGGTGACGTGCAGGTCGGCCGCGTGCTGATGGACATGCTCGGCATCCTGCGCCGCCACCGCATCCGCATGAACCCCGACTTCACCATCGTGAACATCGCCATCGCGGTCACCGAGGGCATCGGCAAGCAACTCGATCCACAACTTGACCTCATGGCCGAGGCGCTACCGTACTTCCTGGCACACCCGGTGGACCTGAGCGCGGGAGGTTGACAGACGGGCCCGGCGGGCGGAGTGTGCCGCCATGATCGACAAGTTGCGCGACAAGCTGCGGGGCAAGCTGAACCAGGTTTTGGTCTCGAACACCGGAGACAGTTTCGCGCCTGTCCGTCACCTGCGCCGGGCGGTGCGTTTCGGCAACGATCTCGCCGGCCAGCCCATTCGCCCAGACGAGAGCGCCGCGCCCGCGACACCACCAGCACCAACGCCCGTGGTTCCGCGCAAGCGCGAGCCCGCGCCCGTGATGATCTACGTCGAGTGGGACAGCCCGGGCGTAGCCGAGATGGAAGCGCTGCTGGCAGAACGCAAGATTCCCTACCGCCTACTGCCCATCGACCACGACGAGGCAACCCAGAGCTGGCTCACGTCGCAGCGCCAGGTGCCACCCGCCCTGTTCATCGCCGGGGATGCCGTCGGCGGGCTTGAGGCGCTGCGGAAGCTCGCTAGTTCGGGCGAACTTGCGCGGCGGGTGTTTGGAGTCGGCGGCGCGGGTTAGACGCGCGGGTATGGTGAACCACAAGTGTTCAAGACGGGTCCATTTCTGGACACGTCTTGCCGGAATCCGGTCGCTGGCGTCCGTTGGTCGGGCGTGAGCACGTAGAAGTTCGGACCGCGATCGAGCAAGTCCGCGATCCGCGCGCAGGCACGCGGGTTGCTGTCTCGACGCGCATGAGACACGCACTTGCACTTCTGGCTGGCGCCGCGACCCTGGCTGCAGTGGGCGGCGCACGAGCATCAGGGCCGGCGACGATCATGCTGTCGGGGCCGATCGATGGCATCGTCGCGGCGGACGATCTCGTCGCTGCGGTTCGAGGCGACACCGTCGTGCTGTTGACCACGGACGGTGCCACCTTCGCGCGGCTTGGTCCGCGCGGCCAGGATCAAGGCGGCACAGCAGTCGGGCGCGGGACCGGCGCACGAGTGGCAGAAGGCATCCTGGATCTGTTCGGCATCGACGAGAGCGATCGTGATTCGGCGGCGGCCGACGATCTGGTCGACGACGAGCTTGCCCTGGCCCAGCGTCGGCAACTACGTGGCGCGGGCATTTCCGACGCCGCTGTTTCGCGGCCAGTCGTCCTGGCGGGATCGAGCAAGGTGCTCTGGATCCTGCTCGACGGGCAGCTCTGGCGCGCGTCGCGCGCGGACGGTGTGCGGCGGATCGGCCGCCCGGCGGGACGGCTGGACCTGATGGCAGCCACGAAGGATGGCGCCCTGATCGCGGCCTCGGGTCGCAGCTTGCTCATGTCATCAGACGGCGGAGTGACCTTCGCGCCCATCATCGACCTGCCCGAAACTCCGACCAGACTGGCCATCGCCGCTGACGGCAGCGCCATCGCCTGGGCCTCGTCCGGGGCGATCCATCTGCGCGCAGCCGACGATGCGGGGACCCCTGTGCGGTCGGACGTGGGCGCGGTACTCGATGTCCGCTTCTGCGACGGGACGGCGATCGCGCTGACCGAGACCGGCATGTTCGCGGGCGCGGGCCAACCACGCGGGTGGCGTCGAATCGCGATGCGGCCAGATGCGCGAGGCCTCGCCTGCGCTGCCAGTGGGGCGGCCCCGATCGTGGCGGTGGACCCAGGCGTGGGGTTGTCGTTCGACGGGGGCGCCACGTGGCTCGCGCTGGATGGCGCTCCACCTGCCCGGACGGTTGCAGCGGCCATCGGGGAATCGACAGTTTGGCTCGCGACTACTGTGGGGCTGTTTGGCGTGGCTCGCGATCGGGACCCGACCGTGGCCACGGCCGCCGATCAAACCCAGGAATCCGTTGCGATCGTGGTGCCGGTGCTGGCGCGCCGACCGCCCGTCTATGCGGCGTGGCTGCCGCGCCTGATGGTCCGCGCAACGCTGCTGGACTCACCTGGAAGCCGTGAGCTGCGCGCCGTGGCCTTGGCCGACTTCCCCCTTGGCGCAGCCACCGCTCGCGTGACGCCTGCGTTGCCCCGGCCGCGCCTGGCCGCGCTGCAGGCCGAGGTACAAGCCGCGCCGATGTCTGGCGCAGCAGGTCCTCGCTTCCGCCCGTTGAGCGCGGCAGACTCACAGTGTCTCGGCGACGTGAGAAGCCGCGCAGTGAAGCTGGCGATGGCCGAGCCGGATCGGGCGCGCTCGTACGTGGCTCGCGCCGGCTACGCTGCCTGGCTGCCCGAACTGCGCGTCCGGGTCGACCGACGTGTTGGTCGCAGCGAGTCACTCGACTTCAAGAACGGTGGGGTACAGCCGTCGGCGCCGCTTGGGCTGGACACCGCAAATGACGTACGATACGAAGCGCGTGCAACCTGGGATCTGGCGAAACTGGTGTTCAGCACAGAAGAATTGGCCGCAGAGTCCCAGGCGCTGCACATGGCCGATCTGAGGCGCGACCTCGAGTCACTGGCGAACCGGCTGTTTTTTGAACGGCGGCGCCTCTTGATGGAGACTGGGTCCGGCGTCGCGGACCGGTCAGCCGATCTGCGACGGGCCGTCCGTATCGAAGAGCTCGACGCCGAGCTCGACGCCCTCTCGGGCGGTGTCTTCACAACCTGCCGCAGCGAGGCCGCAACAAAGTGACCATGCCCCCCGATCCCAGCAAGGACCCGCGCAAACACCGGCGATTCACCGTCGATGTTGATGCTCGGGTCCACCTCGTCGATGGTCAGCAGATCAAAGCGCGCACCCGCGATCTGTCACGAACCGGCATCTGCCTGATCACGGCGCAGAGCGTGCCCACCCCGCAGAGCCTGAGCCTGGAACTGGTGCTGGCCTTCAGCAACGACGCCTTTTCCGAGCCGCTGCGCTTGCCGGCCCGGGTGGTGTGGTGCACGCCCATCGGGCATTCCTTCCAGGTAGGCGCGATGTTCGAGGAGATATCCGACGAGCAGGATGGCTTCCTGGAGATGTTCCTGCAGTTCCTCGATGGCACCTTGGCGCCCAAGGGCGTACCCGAGGCGCCCGATGATGAACCGCTGCCGCCCTCGCCCGAGGACACCGACGATCCGTTCCGGAACTGATCCTCGGCCTGCTGATCCTGTGCCCTATTCAGCCGCGACGATCGCCGCCGCCACCCGGACCCCGTCGAGAGCCGCGCTGACGATGCCACCGGCGTAACCGGCGCCCTCGCCCGCCGGATACAGCCCCGCTAGCGACGGCGACTGCAGGGTCCGTGGATCGCGCAGCACACGCACCGGGGCGCTGGTGCGGGTCTCGACTCCGACCAGGACGGCGTCGGGATGCAAGAGCAGCGGAAAACGTGCTGTCAGGGCCCGCAAACCTTCGCGCAAGGACGCCATGACGAACGCCGGAAACACCGCGGCGAGGTCGGCGTCCTTGATGCCAGGGCGATAGCTGGTGGCCGGCAAAGAGCTCGAAGCGCGGCCAGCAAGGCAGTCGGCCAGCCGTTGCGCCGGGGCGCAGAATCCGCCGCCGCCGGCCGCTGCCGCCGCCTGTTCGATCCGGCGCTGAAATGCCACCCCGGCGAGCGCGCCAGCGCCGGTCGCGGCAAAGTCGGCGGCGCGCACCCCGACAACGATGCCCGCGTTCGCGAACGGCGAGTCACGCCGTGACAGACTCATGCCGTTGACCACGACCCCGTCGGGCTCGGTCGCGGCCGGAACGATCCATCCGCCCGGACACATGCAGAAGCTGTACACGCTGCGGCCGGCGCCCTCGGCCTTGAGTTCGTAGAAGGCCGGCGGCAGGCGAGGGTCGCCTGCCGCGCGTCCGTACTGCAAGCGATCGATCACTGGTTGCGGGTGCTCGATGCGCACGCCGACCGCGAGGTCTTTGCGCTCGATCGCCACCTCGGCTTTGTACAGCCAGTCGTACACCGGACGTGCCGAGTGTCCGACCGCAAGAACCACAACGTCGGCGGGCAATTCGTCACCGTCGGCCAGGATCGCCGCGCGCACCTTCCGGTGCTCGACCCGGACGCCGGTCACGTTCGCGCCGAAGCGATACACCACTCCCAGCGATTCCAGGTGATGGCGCAGGCCGGTGAGGACCTTGGGCAAGAGGTTCGAGCCCACGTGCGGGCGCGCCTCGACTTCGATGTCGGCGGGCGCGCCGAAGCGCATGAGGTCGCGCAACACGGCCGCGACACCGTCGCGATCTTTGCTGCGGGTGTACAGCTTGCCGTCGGAATAGGTCCCCGCCCCGCCCTCGCCGAAGCAGTAGTTCGAATCCGGATCGAGCCTACCTCGTTGCAAGTTGGCCAGATCCCGCCGCCGGGGCTGCACCGCCTTGCCGCGATCGAGCACCGTAGACGGAACGCCGGCCTCCGCAAGTCGCAACGCTGCCCACGCACCCGCGGGGCCCGAGCCGACGATCACCACGCGCGGGATCGGTCGGCCCGCCGGCCAGCGTTGCGGCGCCGGCGCCGAAGAAGGCAGTGCGGCTGGCTCGCCGGGACGGCCCACCGACAGCCGCAGCTGGTGGCCGATCGGGCGTGCCTTGCGCGCGTCGAGCGCACGGCGCAGCACGCGCACCTCGCCCACGTCCGCTAGCGACCGTCCAAGCGCACGCGCCGCCAGCGCTGGCAAGGTCTCGTCCGCGGCCTCAAGCGGAACGAACACATCGACGATCGCCGGCACTAGCGACTCATCCCGACCCGCCGGCGCGCGACCAGGCAGTGTCGACCACCGCGGGCAAAGTCGCGGCAGGTCTCTGGTCGATCGTCATAGATGGAACACTGATAGTGAAAAGCGTCGCTGCTTGTCGTGGCCTTTTCGAGGGCGGCACAACGTTCAGCCTCACGCAGGATCTTGAATCGGTGTCCGTCGCGCACGATCAAGTGGGGGCGCCTCCATACCACCGGATCGCGGACTGACACGCTGACCTGGTGATAGGCCTCGCGGCAGCACGCGCCGCAGGCCTGGCAATCGAGCGCCGCTTCCCAGCGCTCGCACGCGGGATGTCTGCGAAGCGTGCGGCTGCCGTCGCTCTCGCCGACGGCCGACTGGCGGCAGCGATCCACCGGCTTGCCGCGGCCGCCTTGGTAAAACCACGCGCAGGTTCCGCAGGTCTGTTCGGCCGGACCCATCGCGAAGCCCAGCGGGTGCATGGCGGTCGCCGCAGCGGCAGCCGTGTGTCTCGCCAGACAAGCAGCGGTTGTGGACAGAGCCCGCTGCAACGATCCGGCGAAATCGGCGGACGAGGCCAGGGCCAGACCGGCGCGCGCAAGCATCAACACATCGGCATCGTCGTCGGGCAACGCATCCGTCACAGCATCCGCAGGCAGACGCACGTAGTAGGCACGCCACTCGGTGGTCGGGACCATCGCGGCACGCAGGCCATGGCTGTCGGCGAGATGGGCCTGCAAACGCAGGCAAGCCTGCTCGCGCGCGCGATCTCGATCGCTGGTGTTGTCGAGGCCGAAGTCGGGTTCATGCCAGCGCGAGCGGCCCTGCACGAACGCGTGGCAGAGCTCGTGCAGCACAAGCTGCGCGAGGCTGTCGTCGTCGTCCAGCGTCGCGCGCGCGCCGATGAAGATGGCCCCGCGTCCGTTGCTAGCCGCGTAGGCCCCGTCGCTGCGCTGGATCGTGAACCCGATCGCGGCGGCAGCATCGATCCACGCGCGATCGATGTCCTCGGCGTCAAGGGAGCTTTTGTGGGGCGACGACATCGGCGGGCACTTTACGAAATTTCTATTTGTTGTCCCGGACATCCGGGCGCCGACGAGAATTCTGGTTGACTGAAGCAACGCAGCCCCGTAGAACCGCACAGATCCACGGTTATGCACCGGTGTCACTGATTCCGCTGGAATCGACGACATAAAAATCCAACGCCGAAGCAGAAGCCTTCGCGTTCCCAGTACTGAGATTGGCTTTGCTGCCTGCCGTTCGAAACGCACCTCGAAGAACCGTGGCCGCTCTGGCTGGCGCCATCAGCTTGCCCGCAGCTTGGGCGCCGCCCGTTGCGCGCTGCCAGGCGCTGCCGCCGCAAGGTGAAGTCCGAACGTTATCGCGGGCGGAGACCCAGCGCTCGGTTCCCAGCGAGTCCTGTCTGGCTGAAACCGTGTGCGCGTTCAAGAACAGCCCGCGCTGGCGGAAAGCCCACTGGACGCCGGCCTTCTGTCGCACGGTCGCGCGCGGGATTCTGGAATCCTCGAAGCTTCACGATTTGCAGCCCGGTCTCTTGCTGGCGGTGATGATCAACGAGAGCGATCTGAACGAAGCCGCCGTCAACGTCAGTGATCACAACGACGGTCTGTTGGCCAAGGACAGTGGGCTCATGGGCATTCGCTGCCTGGTCGACAGCGCGGGCCGCTGCACCAACGGCGGCGTGCGCGGCATGCCCTGGAAGAAGCTCATGGATCCGCTCACCAACATTGAGACCGGCGCGCGCGAGCTTGCACGATGGCGAAACGGTGCTGCGACCACCAAGGTGACCACACGCGTGCGTGGCACCGACGGTCGCATCCGCACCGTCTCCAAGAGTGTTCCTTGCGCGCACAAGACTCACGCTTACTGGGCCCACTACAACCACGGGCCGCGCTACCTCGACCACGGCCCGGCCCGCCACTACCCGCACCGGATCGCGGTGCTGTACCACGCGCTCGCCGAGAGCATGAACGTCGAGGCCCCGGAACTACGATCCATGGCCATCACCGTTCGCGATCCTGGCACACGCCCGCGAACCTTCGACCGCCCGGTCGAGGAACGCTACCGACGCCTTTGCGATCGCATCCGGGACAGCGGCGCCGCTTGCGGCAAGATAGCTGCGATCGCGCCGCCGGCTTTGAACTGAATCACTTGCGCGGTAGCGCGCGCGCGGCGAGCAACACGCCCGCCAGCAGAAACCCAGCCCCTAGCGGCACCACCACGATGCTGGCACCGGGATCGCCACCGGACACCGACATGCCGCCCAGGAAAAATCCCAGCGGCAGCACCAGCGTGCCGACCAGCAGGCAGGCTGATGCCAGGCTTACCGAGCGCGCGCGGCTCGCCTCAAACCAGGGCACACACAGCGCGAACGCTATGTTCACGAGCGACAGCAAAGTCCCATGCGCATGCGCGAGCGTCCACACCAGTCGCCGGGCCGACCACGCTGGATCGAGATACGTGCGCAGCTTGAAGCCATGAAATCCCTCCAGGGCGATGCCGAATGCCAGGAACACCGCGAGGCCCCACCAGCCCATGCGCAGGTGTCTGCGACGCAAGGAGATCGCGGCATCGTTGCTGCGCGTGTCGCTCATTCGCGCAGATCCATCGACCGTTGATCCCGGCGCGAGATCAGATCGCCCAGGCGCTGCGACAGGGGGCCGCCATCGGGCCGCAAGAGCACCCGTGCGGCCTTCGCCGGTGGCACTGGCCGACGCGCCCGACCCCAGCGCGCGGCCGCATCCTCGATGCCGCGCTGGATCTGAGCCTCGGGCGCGGCGAAGTCGAAGCTGAAATCCTCGAAACCGGGCAGCCGCCGCAGCGAGCGCGCGGCGACCGCGCGTACCGCCGCGTACGAGTCGCCGAGAGCCAGAGGCAGGACACCGCCCAGCCAGTCGCGGCCCGACGCTTCTTGCGCCGGTACCCAGCCCATATGCCAGGCAGCCAGCGCACGCTGGCCGGCGTCGCCACGCAGGAGCCACACCACCGCAGCAGCGATCTCGCGTTCCTCGTCCGACAGATCGATCGACGCCTGGCCGTACCACTGCTGCAGAAACCCGGCGGCCCAGCCCAGGCTGCGGTCCAGGTGACAAAGGTTGCATGCGTCGGGACGCCCGGTGGCGCGCGTGACGGCGATGCTGGGGCTGTCGATCTGGTGGCTGCGAATCGCTTTCAGAAGCCCGTACGTCGTGTGGGGCATGTGGCAGTTGTAACATCGGCTGCCCTCGGACGACGGGGCGTGGTGGGTATGCGCCGCGAGCTTGTCGCGCATCGCTTCGTGGCACGACAGACACGCCTGGTTGCCGTCGCGATCGCGAGCCAGCTGGTCATCACGCGTACCTTCATGCATCGAATGGCACGACAGGCAGGTCATCGGCCCGCGCTGGTGGCAGGGCGACCGCAACATGCCGTTCCACTCGCGGCCGGCCACGCGCACCATGCCGTCGGGCCAGTAGCGATTGGCGAGAAAATTTGGTTCGTCATTCTGTATGGACGCGAGAATCGGCGCCGCGGGTGGATGCCCCGCCATCAACAGGGGCCGCGTAGCTTCCAGGGCGTCGCCGGGCCGGTAAGCGAACCCCTCGCTCTGCCAGCGGTCGTGGTCGAGGATGGCGGTGATGCCGTGGCACTGGCCGCATACCTCGGCCGACGCCCGCGGCTTGAGGCGGCGGGGATTGACGATGCTGGCATCGTTGCCCCCGTGCCCGAGGTAGCGCTCGAGCGGCGAGCGGTGCTTCGCCAGGTGCGCCTCGGCGGGGCCGTGGCACGACTCGCACGCAATGCCAAGTTCGGCGGCGCGACTCGCCATCACAGGGGCGTGTCCGGGCGCGGGCTCGCCCGGCTCGGGTCGCTGCTGGCCGCCGGTCGCGTGGCATTGGATGCACTGCCCGTTCCAGGCGTCGAACCGCCACTCGACGCTCGGATCCGCCAGGAAGGTATCGCGCGCCGGAACCCAACGCTGTTCTTCCAGGAGAAACGCGTAGGGCACCATCTGTTGGGCGTTGCCGGCACCGTCGGAAACCCAGTACACCTGCATGTGGTGCGAGCCCGTCACAAGGCCGATGCGATGCTCGCGCGTCTGTCCATCGCGCGTGGTCGTCATCCAGAACTCGTCGCCGCGCTGATCGAGCGTCAGCCGCCCGCCCCGTAGCGGCAAGGCCGCTCCATCGAAGTGGCCGAGCACCGTCTCGGGCGCGGCGTACTGGGTCATCGTTCGGTGAAACGATCGGTGCCAGCTTGCGTGCTGGGACGGATGGCAGGCGCGGCACGCGTTCGACGACACGTAACCGCCTGGCCTTCCTTCGCTGGGAACCGTCGCCAGGAACGCGGTCCTGCGCTCGGCCGCCGCGCGCGCTCGGGCGTCCCAGGCGATGGCGGCGGTGACGGTGAGGCCGAGCGCCGCCGTCGTCACCAGTGTGATGCTGCCGCGGCCGAGGGTGCGCCCTCGGCCCGCCAGGCGCGCCCACAACGCCAGCGCTCCGAGGCTGACGATCGCCGGCAGGATCCACGCGCCGTGCATGTCGGGAACGAATACTAGATCTTTGCCACCTTCGCGACTTCGACCGCAGCTCTCTCCGGGTTGGCGACCAGCGTCGCGGGGCCGTCGATTTCCGATCGCACCTCGCGCAAGCAAACCGAATCGATGAGCACGAGTACATTGGGGAAGAGCCGTTTCTGCACCCGCACGGTTGCTCCCGAGGCGGTGGTACCTGCAACCGATGCTGCCAGGAGATCCTGCTGTTTGCCCGCGGCCTCGCGAGCCTTGGCCAGCGCGGCCATCTGCTTTTCGATATTCGCTCTGCGTCCCAGGGGCACGCCCTGCAGCGCTTCGGGTTTGTCCATGCCAGGACCCAGGGCCTTTTCGATCACAAAGACTTTTTGCCACGCAAGCTCGGCCTGTTCGCGCATCCGCTTGGTTGCTACGGCCCGGTCGGCGTTGTGTCCGGCGGACACCACCGTGCGCACACAGCGCTCGGAGCCCACGAAGGCGGCGCTGATATTGCCGCCGGCCTCTACCTGTCCGCCGATGATCCCGCCCCGGACGATCTTCACGTCGCCCCCGGCTGACACCAGAGAATCGTGGCATTCGATCTCCGCTGTCACGTTACCGCCCGCCGACACCGAGACCTGGTGCAGGTAGCGCGCGACGACGTCGCCAGCGGCCTGCAGGCGCCCTTTGTGCAACCCGTTGACTCCGCCCTTGATCACGATGGCCCCTGTGGTCTCGATGGACGCGTTTCCCATCACGCCATCGACCAGGACGTCGTCGGTGGCTTTGATCTTGAACCCATCCAGCACGCTGCCGCGTATCACCACCTTGCCCTTGAAGTCCACGTTGCCGATCTTGAAGTTGAGATCGCCTTTCACCTCGAAGACCTGCTCGACAGAGAGCACGCCATCCACGTAGCGAACACACCCGGGTTCCGTGGCGACCACGGTTCGCGGATCCTTCCCGAACGCGACCCGTGGCCCGAGCTTGAGCGGAGCCGGCGCGATCACCTTGATCGCGGCGGGCGGCAGCGGGGTGCCGAAAACGTCGGTACCGGTCGTGGCCTCGCCAGCCACGATGTTGCAGATGATCTGGTCCTTCCTCACGTTGATGAAGCGCGTGACCTCGTGCAGATCAACGGTGTCGTTGGCCTCGGTCACGAACTGGCCCAGGCCCATCGGTATCAGCCACTCGATGCTATCCACGGCCGGCCGTGGCCGGTCGCCCGTCGCGGCAGCCATGGCGGTGTTGGTCCTGCTCGCGGCTATCTGGCGTGCCAGGGTCATGAGCCCTGCCGGATCCGCAGGCGCCACCACGAGGCCGGCTCGCGTGAGAAACGCCAGGATCTGATCGGGCGAGCAGATCGCGTCCGGCTTGTCCCGCTGCAGTCGAACCTCCGCCTTCATTCGATCAGGACTGACCAGAAGCTCGCACACCCACCCAGCTCCGCTGGTCTTGCGGATCACCTCCATCGCCACCTTGGATGTGGCGCTAGCCGGGGGCCCGGGCTGTCCTGCCATCGGTCAATTGTCGCCCCGAAACCTCCGATCACAACCTTTTCTCCTGGTCCGCAACCCGGGGTGTCCATACGCCCTTGCCCCGCCGCATCCGCGATTTCAGGCACCGCCCGCGCCTGCCGATGTGGGCCAAGTGAACACGACCACCGAGCGCGTGCGCGACCTCTACGAGCACTATCCCTACCCGCCGCCCGAGCAGAAGCTGGGGTTCCCCATGCTGGCGGCCCTCGACTACGTGCGCTGCGTGTTGTGGCCGCGCCGAGCATCCCTGCAGGGCCTCCGCGTCCTGGACGCAGGTTGCGGGACCGGCCACGTCGCAGTCGAAATCGCCAGCCGCCATCCCGACGTCGAAGTGGTAGGACTGGATCTCAGCACCGCTTCGTTGGCGATGGCGCGCCGCCGGGCCGAACGGGCCGGCGTCACAGGCAACCTGACCTTCCAGCAAGGCGCCTTGGAGGATCTCGCGGCGCTTGGTCTGGGAGAGCGGCGCTTCGACTACATTGTTTCGTCAGGCGTACTGCACCACCTGGCCGACCCGGTGGCGGGTGCCCGTGCCTTGTCCGCCCACCTGGCTCCCGACGGAGCCATCGGCCTGATGGTGTACGCCCCACATGGTCGTCGTGGCGTCTACATCCTGCAGGAACTGCTGCGTCGCCTGGCCGGCACGCGGTCCTTGCCGGAGCAGATCTCCGTGGCCCGTGCGATCCTGAAGGGACTACCCGCGAATCACCCGTTTCGCGCCAAGGACTTCGCGGATCAGGACTGGGGCGGCGACGCGGGACTGGTGGATCTGCTGCTACACGTACAGGATCGCAGTTTCACGATTCCCGAGCTGCGACAGATGTTGACTGACGCCGGATTACAGATCGCGCGATTCGTCCTGCCCTATGTCTACCGGCCCGAAACCTATTTGTCGCAGACGACGGGCCCGGTCGACCTGGGGGCGGGGCACCCGACGGAAGACCGCGCGGCGATTGCCGAGCTGTTGTCGGGAACCATGAGCATGCATGCCGCTCTGGTCTGCCATTCAGCTTTTCAGCCTGACTCTGTCGCCGTGGGGGACGTGGCGGCTCGTCCGATTCGCTCGCCGCTGTTGGCCTGGAACGAAAGACAGACCAGCAAGATTTCCCGTGGCAAAGGCCGCGGCAGCGACAGCCGTATCACCGTCAGGGAGATGTCGTACACCGGTGGTTCGCGCGATCTGGCGCTGGATGGCGAGCCCGCCTTGCTGCTGGAGCGCTCGGACGGTCGCCAGACGACCGAGGAGATCTTTCTCGATCCCACCCTGCACGGAGCCCTGGCGGGGCACACCGCGGAAGAGAAGCGGCGTCGCTATCAAGACCTGTTGACGCTGATGTTGCAGCAGGATCTCGTCTACCTGCTGGGGTAGAGGGTCTCCGGTGCTTGTTGACCGGTCCGCGACCTCGACAGTTCAGCACGCGGGTGACATCCTTGAAGCGTGGGACGGGTGTTGCTGGCTACGCCGACGACCGCCTCCCGGCCCCTGACCGGTCCGGGTGACATCGTCACACTGGACCCCGACCACCCGGGCTTTCGCGATCCGGCCTACCGTGAGCGGCGCAACCAGATCGCCCACATCGCCCTTGGCTACCAGCTTGGCGATCCGGTCCCCCGCATTGACTACACGGACAGCGAACACCGTGTGTGGGCGACGGTGTGGGAACGGCTCGGCCCCCTGCACGAGAGCCTGGCGTGCAGCGCCTACAAAGATGGCTGCGCGCTGCTCGGTCTGGACCGCAGGCGCATCCCGCAGCTCGCTGACATGAACGCGACCCTGACGCCACGGACCGGGTTCCGCATGGTGCCGGTGGCGGGTTTGGTGGCGTCGCGCGTGTTCCTGTCGAATCTGGGCCAGGACGCGTTCCTGGCGACGCAGTACATCCGGCACGAAAGCCGGCCGCTGTACACGCCCGAGCCCGACGTGGTTCACGAGCTGATAGGCCACGCGGCGACTTTCTGTCAGCCGGTGTTCGCCCGCTTGAACCGGCTGTTCGGCGAGGCCGCCGCACGAATCGATCAGGCGCGCTTGATCGAACTCGAGCGACTTTACTGGTACACGCTTGAGTTCGGACTCGTGCGCGAGGACGGCGGCTTGCGTGCGTACGGCGCTGGCCTGCTGTCGTCGTTCGGTGAGCTCGGGCGCTTCGAGACCTCGGCGTTCATCAAGCCGTTCGATCCGGCCGAAGCAGCCGCCCGCCCCTACGATCCGACCGATTACCAGGCCGTGCTCTATGTGGTGTCCGATCTGGAGACGCTGCACCGGGATCTAGCCGCTTACCTTGCGACGAAGTAATGTCGGCGGCGATGGATCTGCGCATCGAGCCCGTCCGCGCGGCGCTGCTGCTGGTCGATTTCCAGGATCGCCTGGCAGCCGTGATGCCGCCGGATGACCGCGCGGCAGTCGAGCGCAACATTCTGGTCTTGCTGGAACTCGCGCGGCGCCTGGCCCTGCCCCTGGTGGTGAGCGAGCAATACCCCAAGGGCCTTGGCCCGACGGTGCCGGCGCTGGCCGATGCCATCGCAAGCTTCGGGCCCAGCGTCCTGCGTTTCGAGAAGCTCGAGTTCGGTTGCGCGGACTGCGCGCCGTTCCGTGACATCCAGGCACGCCTGGGTCGCACGCAGTGGATCGTGGTCGGCATGGAGACGCACATCTGCGTGTACCAGACCGTGCGCGGCCTGTGTGAGTTGGGCGCCAGTGTCCACGTCCCGGCCGATGCCGTCATCTCGCGCAATCCGGCCAACGTGCGCGTCGGGCTTGGCCTCATCGAGCGCGCCGGTGGCGTTGTGACCAGCACCGAGACCGTGGTGTTCGATGCGCTCAAGCGTGCCGGCAGCGACGACTTCAAGGCGCTGTCGCAGCTGTTGCGGTGACCCGTCTGCTAGATTCGCCGCCATGTTGAAGCTCTACGGACACGTGAATCGCCTCTCCGCCAACACGCTCAAGCTGCGCGTCGCGCTGGCCGAGGCCGGCGCCGCCTACGAGTACATTCCGATCGACCTCAGCAAGGGTGAGCAGCGCAAGCCCGAGTTCGTTGCGCTCAACCCGCACAGCAAGGTCCCGGTGCTGGTCGACGGCGACTTCCGTCTACCCGAGTCGGACGCGATCATGTGGTACATCGCCGAGACGCATCCCGCGGCCAAGCTGCTGGGCAGCACAGCACAGGATCGCGCGCGAGCCTTGCAGTGGTGCGATTTCGGTACGACAGCGCTGTACCCCGCGTACTTCGATCTGTATCTGCACACCGTCTCGAACCCGCCCGAGCAGCGGCTCGCGCCGGTCGCCGAGGCTGGCCGCAGCAAGCTCGAACGTGCTCTCAAGGTGCTTGAGCAGACCCTGGGCGAGCGTCAGTGGTTGGCGGGTGCGTATTCCATCGCCGACATCGGCAATGCCTCGGTGCTGCGGGCGGCTCAAGATCGCGTGAAGCTGGACCTGGCGGCGTGGCCGCACATTCAAGCGTGGTACGGCCGCGTGACCGCGCGCCCGGCCTGGCAAGCCGCCATCGCGGCCGGGTGATCAGCCATTGTTGCCGGAACCCGGGAGCCTCTGATTCTGCAGATAGGTCCCGATGTTGTTGAAGTTGCTGATGATGCGTTCCATGGCCGTGAACTGCTTCACCAGTTGCTCACGGTGGCGATCCAGGGTCGCGTTGAGGCTGGTTGCCTGCACGTCGATGCGTTTGGATTCAGCCTCGATGGACTTGCGACGGCTGACCAACGTGCCGGTCAAAACGTTGGTCTGACCGTTGACCATGGTGGCGATGGCGGCACCCATGCCCGTGGTGACCTTGGCGAAGACACTGTTCACGGCCGTGGGGTCCTTGACGAGTGCGCTATCGAGCACGGCCTGATCCAGGGTCACGGTTCCGTCCTTGCCGAGCTTCACGCCGAGGTCGGTCACGGTTCGGATGGCTCCGGTGGTGTTCACCTCGGTCGACAAGAACTTTCGCAGCAGTCCCTGTAAGGCAATGAGGCTGGCGTCGGCGATGCCCTCGGCAGCCTTGGTGACGCCAGGCGTGGGCCGCAGGTTCGCCTTCATGATCTCTGCGATGTCGTTGAAGCCATCGACGAAGCGCTGCAGGTTGGCCGCCGTCGCACTCAGGTTGCGGCCAAAGACAGCCTCGGTGTTGACGTTGCTCGCCGCTTTCAAGCTGATGGTCACGCCTGCGATCACGTCCTTGATCTCGTTGCCCTTGCGCTCGATGCGCAGGCCGTCCACCCAGGCGACGGCGTTCACGGCCGTCTGTGTGATCGCAAGTGAGAGACCCGCGTCCTGTGCCGGCACCAGTTCAAGGGCGGTCCCCGCGACCCCGCCGATCGTGAAGCCCGTGTCCTTGCGCGTGAGGCTCAAATAGAAGCTGGTTCCGTCGGACACCACGCTTGCACTGACGGAAGGAACCTGTGTGTTGATCGCCGCCGCGACGTCACCCAGCCCCTTACCCGCAAGCCCAGTTACTGTTGACGTGACGCCGTCGATCTTGATCTGTAGATCACCCGTGGCGGCCGGGACGATGGCCGACGCAAATGTCCCAGACCGTGCCTTGGCGGATTGGGCGAGAACTTCCGACCTGATCGTGTAGCGGCCCTCGTTGGTGGCGGTGCCCGAGAGCGCGAAGTCACTGTAGGTGCCGGTCGCCGAGATCACGGACACGCCGCCGGTGCCCAGACTCTTGGCAGTGCCCGAGAGGGCGTCGAGCTTGCTGACCAGCGACGCGATCGATGAGATGCGTACTGTGTTCCTCGCCTGCTTGGCGGCCATCACCTTGAGTGGCTGCCCCTCAAGCTCGATCAGGCGGTCGATCAGGCTGTTGGTGTCCAGGCCGGACGCCAGGCCCCCGAAGCGAAAAGCTGACTGCATCAGTGGTTCCTTCGATCAGGTATCGGCACAAAGGTGAGATTTGCTAAGGCATCTCCTTGGGGCCCCCGCCGTAGGCGGCACTGGCACGCCGCAGAATGCCGTTGGCCGCAAGGGCGCTGACCACTGTCGTGCGCAGCTGCGTCTCGGCCGCCGCGCACCGTCGTAACAGGTCCTCGGCCTCGGCGACCTGGCTGGGCGACAGGTGCGCCGCATCTGGGGCGGAGCAGGCAGCGGCGGCTGCCGCCAGGACGACCGCAGCATTTTCGGCCTCGCCGAGATCAAGCAGTTTGGCCGCTTGCGCCAAGCGATCGGCCAGGGTTGGCTCGCCGGCGCCAGTTGTCACGGTGCGCTGCCCGCCGGATGCCCATCGGACAGACCCTGCGCCGCCTGGGAGAAACCTTCGACGATCGGCGCCAGCGCGCGCGCGGCATCGTCTACGTAATGGACCTCGCGGGTGACCATGGCCATCGTCAGGCGGCCAACCGCGAACCGGTAGACATCTCGCAGGTGTCCTGTCAACTCGGTAGCAACCTCTTCCTTCAACACACCGTCCAGTGACAGGAGGATGTCGGCAGCCTTTTGCAGCGTCTCCGAGGTCGTGGCCGAATTCTTGGCCGCGATGGCCGCCCGCGCCTTTTCCATGTTCGCCTGCGCCGCCTGCAGCAGCATGACGAGCAATCGTTCCGGCGATGCGGTGGCGACCTGAACCGATTTGTAATGCGACAGAGCGGGCATGACAACCTCCTCCTTCGAGTGCCTTCACCCAAAGGTGAGGGCCGCCCCTCGGCTCACAACCGAGGGACGGCCCAACCTGTTGCTTCAGTTATTGTCGACGTTTACTGCAAGAGCTTGAGCGCCAGTTGTGGCATCTGGTTGGCCTGCGCCAGCATGGCCGTGGCGGCCTGCACCAGAATCTGGTACCTCGACAGGTTCGCCGACTCCTCGGCCACGTCGACGTCGCGGATGCGGCTGTTCGACGCCGACAGGTTCTCGGAGGCCGCCTTGAGGTTCGCGATGGTGTGCTCAAGCCGGTTCTGCGAGGCACCGAGGACCGCGCGCTGCGACGAGATGTAGTTCAGCGCGTTTTCCGCTCCCGTGATCAGTGCCGAGGCATTGGCCTGGTTCTGCGTGCTGTTGAAGGTGCTGATGGCCGTGTTGAACGCCACCATGTTTGCGTCGCCCGTTGATTGCACCCGGGTGTCGACGAAGCTCACGGCGGTGGTTTCACCAGCGTAAGCGCCGGTCTGCAGGGTGGCACTGTTGACGGAAGCGCTCGTGGTGAGCGTGTCATTGGTGGTCGTGGTCAGGTCGGTCACGATGTTCGCAATGCTCTTGGCCGTCGTGGTGCTCTGGTTCGAGATGTTTATACGCACACCCAGCTGGTCAAAGTTGAGGGTCTGACCATTCAGCTGGGTCGCGCTCGCGCTCGCCGCGATGGCGGCGATGTTGGTTATATTCTGGCTCCGCGTGGCGACGCCGCCCACCGTCTCGCTGAGGAGAATGTTCGTTCCGGACGTGCTGAAGGTGAACACCGCGCCAGCCTTGGCTCCGGTCAGGTCGACCGCATACGTCGCATTGACGCCCGTGGCGAGGGTCTGGGTTGCCTGCATTTCGGAGGCGCCCGTCACCGTGGTCACCAGGTTGCCGTTGAGCAAGACTTGGCCGTTGAACTTGGTTCGCGCCGCCACGTTGTTGATCTCGGCAAACAGGGCCTGAACTTCCGTGTTGATCGCGGCGCGTTCCGTGCTGCCCAGCGTGTCGTTGGCGCCCTGGACCGCCAGGTCGCGAATGCGGTTCATCATGGACTGAACCTCGTCGAGGCCCGCCTCAGCGGTCTGGATCATGGATACACCGTCGAGCGCGTTGCGCGCGGCCTGGTTCACGCCGCCGATCTGCGCCTTCAGCTTCTCGCTGATGGCCAGGCCGGCCGCATCGTCGCCGGCGCGGTTGATGCGGAAGCCTGACGACAGCTTCTCCATGGACTTCGACAGCTGCATGTTGTTGCCGAAAATGTTTCTCTGAGCGTTGATGGATGAGACGTTGGTTCTTACGTTCATGACTGCTTCTCCTGTGTGTGAATCGGGGTGGCTCCCCGCCCGCTTTCGCGGGCGACCTGCCCGCTGTCACCAACCTTTTCGTCACCGCCCTGAGATTCGATAAGCAGCGTATTGCTCCTTACTTTCATTGCAGGCGGTAAAAACTGGCCAGCGGAATCGTCGAGGCCGCGCCGAGCCGCCGATATACGGTGGGTTGCCAGCGGCCCAACGACTGATGAACCGCTCTTCAGCGGAGCCAGGTGACCAGGCTGAGGTCGAAGCCCTTGGCCGCGGCGGCCATGGAGGCCTCAAGCGCGCGGTTGGCCAGCGCCAGTTTCGTCGACGACTCCACGATATCGGCGTCGGCCAGGCGAGAGATCTGCGACGTCACCTGGTCGCGCACCATCTGGTTGACCTCGGCGGCCGTGGTCAGGGTGCTCACCTGAGTCGAAGCGTCGGTCAACGCGCCGGCGACCTGCGCGAGGCCGCTGTCGATGCTTCCGATCGCAGCCCCGATGCCGGCCGTGTCGTTCGATCGCAACGCAGTCGCGAGGGCGGTCAGCGTCGCAAACACATCGGTGCCCCCACCGACACCCTTGAGGGCCACGTCAGCTCGCACCGACACGTTCTGCCGAACCCCAGGCGCTATCTCGATCTGCCTCACGCCCGCGTCACCAAGGTAGGCGCCAGATCCGGCGAATGGAGCTGCGTCGTCCTGAAAGCCGCCGAAGATGCGACGGTTGCCTACCTGGGCGTTCATGACGCCGACAACCTGGGCGAAGATGCCGTCGATCTCGGTCGCGGCGTTGGCGCGATCGGGGCCGTCGTAGGTGACATTGGCAAGCTGCACGGCCAGCTGGCGCGCACGTCCAAGCACGTCCGACACCGACTGCAGCGCACCGTGGGCCGCCTGCAGTTCGTCCGTGGCGCGGCCGGCGTTCTGCCGGATCATGTCCAACCGCTCGAACGACAGCTTGGCGGCCGATACCTGGCCTGCGGCCGCTGGATCGTCGGCCGGATGGTGCAGGCGTTTGCCAGTCGACGTCTCTTCGACCGCGCGTTCTAGCCGTTCGCGCGCCTGCGCCGTGTGGACGGCCGCGTTGTCAAACATCATCTTGTCGGTGACTCGCATGGCGTGATGCCTACTTCATGTCCATCAACACGCGGAGAAGGTCGTCGGTCACCTTGATGATCTTGGCGACTGCCTCGAAGGACCGCTGGGCCTGGGTCATGGCGACCATCTCTTCGTCAAGCGACACGCCCGAGGTCGATTCACGCAGGTTGTCGAGGTGGGCTGCCACCGCGGCGTCCTGATCCGCCATCGCTTGCGACGAGCGCGCCCGTGCACCGAAGGTCGAGATGATCGACGACAGAGTGCCGGCGACATCCTTGCCGCCCGACAGCACAGATTGCTCGGTGCCAATGAGCGACAGCAGGTTGGTGGAATCGCCAGGCGCCGTGATGGCGGCGGCGGCGGCAGCGATCTTGCCAGGATCGGCGGTGATGGCCGCAGCGACGCCGATGGCGCGCGCGGCGGTGGGCGCGGTCGCGCTGACCGAGAAGAAGTCGCCGCCGGCGGTGCCGTCGAGGGCAAAACCAAGCCGGTGCTGGGTGTTGAACGTGGTGGCGAAGTCGAACGCCATGGTGTCGAGCTGGGTCAACGCCTGCTGTAGACCCACGTCGCGCGCGTCGAGGATGCCGCGAAGCTCGCCGCCAAACGCGGTCGCGCTGGAGAAACTGTCGGGCACGCTGGCGCCGATGCGGGTCACCAGGACGGTCAGGTGGCCGCCGTTGGCCACGTCAGCCGCCGTCGACAACGTGGCCGCTTCACCCGCCGTGACCAGCGCCATGCCGCCTTGCAACACCATATTGAAGTTCCCGCGATCGTCGGGCACGGCGACCGCACCGGTGAGCTGGGCCAGGCGATCGCGCGCCCGCAGGCGCTGGTCGAGCAAGTCGTTGGGTTGGGAACCCTGGGAGCGGGCGGCGGTGATGCGCTTGTTGATGTCAGCGATCTCGCGGGCCACATCGTTGATCTCCTGCACGTCGGAGGCGATCTTGTAGTCGAGGCCGCTGCGCGTCTCCTCGATGGCGGTGCTGGTGCGATTGAACGAGAGCGCCAGGTTGCGCGCCGTGCCGACCAGGGCGGTACGCAGCGCCGGATCGCCTGGGTTTTGCGACATCGCGCGCAGGTCCGAGTAGAACTTGCCGAAGGCGTCGGTCAAGCTGCCCACCTGGTCGGGCGACAGCGCGCCGAGCGACAGCAGCGCGCCACTCTCGGCGGCAAACTGCGCCGCCGATCCCAGGGCTGCCGGGATCTGGCGTTCGAGAAAGGCATCGCGGCTTTGGCTTACCCCGCCGAGCAACACCCCGCGCCCGATCCATGAGCCCTGGGCCGCCTCAGGTTCCTGGGTGGTGATATCGACGCGCTGCCGGGCGTAGCCAGCGGTGTTGGCGTTCTGCATGTTGTGCGAGGCGGTGGCCGTTGCGGCCTGGAATACCTGCAGCCCGTTGGCGGCGTTGCCCAGCAAGCTGACCAGGTTCGACATCAGGCCCTCCCCGAGAACGTGGTGGTCGGCATGGCAGGTGCCGCGCCGCGCCGGTCGTAGGTGGCCGGCGGTGCGACAGTGTTCAAGTAGCCGCGCACGCAGGCCGAGGCTCGCAGCGCCAGGCGGCGGTTGAGATCGTCGAGCTCACCAAGGGCGCAGGCCAGCGCCCGTACCTCGGCCAGCAATGCAGACAAGCGTCGCGCCTCGGTCGGCACCGCACGGCCGAGCGATTCCAGCGACACCTCAGGCAGTTCCAGTTCCTCGCCCACGACCTCGAGAGCCTTCCCTAGCGCGCCCTGCAAGCGCAACAGGTCGCTGTTGAAGTCGCCGCGCATCGCGGCCCGCTTGAACAGTCCCTGAACGTCGAAGTTGCGGATCAGCACCCGTTCGCCCTGAGCGCGCGTGACCTCGGCATCGAGAGCTGCCTTCAACTCACGTGCGAGAGAAAATGCTCGTTCGAAGCTCTCCATTGCAGATCTGTCCTTACGGTCTGTCCGGTCTGTCCGTTTCGATCTGTCGATTGAATTGTAGGAGGGGCGGTCTATCCGTTGAACAGAGCGCGCAGCCGCGCGTCGATCTCGGCCGCCGCCAAGATCTCGTCCGCTATCCGCCCCGGGCTGGGGCGGTAGGCCCCACTACGAACCGCGGCCTCGATCGACCGCAGCCGGGCGGCCCGCCCGGCGTTGCTCTCACGCGAAGCTGCCGCGGCGAGCTGCGCAACTTGCCGCGTCTCCTCCACGGTCACTCGGTCGCCCTTCGCCCCGATCGGTTTCAGTTCCGGCGTACCTGAGGCCCGATCAACCCCGGCTACCGCTTTGGTGTTGCTGTCCACTTTCATGGCGCATCCCCTTTCATTGGAGAGCGCGGTTTACCCGCAAGGGTCTCATCGACACGAACCCCGTAGGCATTAAGGGCTCGCTGCGGATTAATTGGGTGGCCGTCCTTGCGCACTTCGAAATGCAGGTGCGGCCCCGTGGCCCTGCCGGTCTCGCCCACCGCAGCTATGACCTGCCCGGGCTCGACCCTTTGTCCTGGCTTCACGCCTAGTTGCTGGTTGTGTGCGTACAAAGTGGACAGGCCACCTCCGTGGTCGATTTCGACGGCGTTGCCGTAGGCGCCGCGGTGCCCCGCCGATCGAACGATTCCTGCCGCGATGGCCCGCACGGGAGTGCCCTCAGGAGCAGCGAGGTCGATGCCGGTGTGGAAACGGGTGGTTCCATCGATGGGGTCATGGCGAGCTCCGAAACCGCTGCTGACGCTGCTGCTCGGCGCCGAAACTTCGTCGGCGGGAACCGCGCCGGCCTTGAACCCGGGATCGACAAGAAACGCCGCGTCCTCGGCTTCGCCCGGTTCCACCGGCCCAAGCGCGGGGGCGAAGCTCGCTGCGGCAGGTGCTACCGTGGGCTGCGCGCCGCCGAGGCTTTTCGCCAGGCTCTTCGCCAGGCCCAGGCCGCCCGACTTGGCCACGGCGTCGGCCAGGGTCTCGATGAACATGTCGCTGCGTAGCTGCCCCCCGGTCGCCTCGCCAGCCTTGAAGGCGCCGCTGGCCGCCAGCAACTGACGCAGCAGGGTCGCCTCCAGTGCCTGGGTCGCCTGCTCGATGTTGCCAAGCGCTCGGACGTCGCTCATCACAGCACTTCCAGGTCAGCGTCAAGCGCACCCTGGGCCTTCATGGCCTGCAGGATCGCGATGAGATCCCGTGGTGTTGCACCAAGAATGTTCAAGGCTTTGACGAGGTCCTCGACCGACGTGGTCGCGGGCAAGCCGATGACCTTGCTGGGTTGCTCGCGCACGTCGACGCTGGCGGCCTTGGCGACGGCCGTGCTACCGCGCGACAAGGCGCCCGGTTGCGAGATGATGGGTGTCTGGGTCACCGAGATCGACAGCCCCCCGTGTGCCACGGCGACCGATCGGATGCGCACCCGTTCGCCGGCGACCACGGTACCAGTCCGCTCGCTGATGACCACGCGGGCGCGCTGGTCGGCGTCAACTTCCAGAACCTCCAGCTGTGCCAGCAGGCCAACGGTCTTGCCCTTGAACGCGGCTGGCACCTTGATCTCGATGGCGGCCGAATCGAGCGGTCGAGCCGCCTCCTCATTGAGCGACTTGTTGACCGCCTCCGCGATGCGTAGCGCGGTGGTGAAATCGGGCCGCTTGAGCGACAGCAGCATGGGCCCGGCCTCGAGGTTAGGCGTGACCGCCCGTTCGATGGTGGCGCCACCCGAAATCACCCCGGACGTGGGCGCGTTCTTCTGCAGCCGCGACCCGGCTGCGCCGACATCGAATCCGCCCACCTGCACCGCGCCCTGAGCCAGCGCATACACCTGGCCGTCGGGACCGGTCAGCGGGCTGACCAGGAGGACGCCGCCAGCCAGCGAGCGGGCGTTACCGACCGAAGCCACCGTGACGTCGATCGTGCTGCCCTGGCGCGCGAACGCCGGTAGCTTCGCGGTCACCATCGCGGCCGCCACGTTTCGCACGCGCACCTCGCGCGGGTCGATGCGGATGCCGAGCCGCCCCAGCATGCCGCTTATCGACTGCGACGTAAAAAACACGCGCTCGGTGTCGCCGGTGCCGGCGAGGCCGACCACCAGTCCATAGCCGTACAGCGCGTTTTCGCGCACCCCCTGCACCTCGACCAGCTCCTTCACCCGCACCGGAGCCGCGGCGGCTGGCGCCCCGAGCGCGAGGGCGAGGGTGAAGATGACGATGCGGGAACGAGTGTGGGTCAAAACGGCCATATCCACCCCAGGGTGCGAGACAGCCAGCCCTGGCGCTGGTTGTCGGTGAGGACGCCGCGGCCGACGAATTCGATCTCGGCGTCGGCGACCATGGAACTTTTCACGGCGTTTTCCTGGTCGATGTCGATGGGTCGCACCACGCCCGAGATGTAGAAGTGCTGCTCCTCGTTGTTCACCAGAACCACCCGGTGACCCTCGACGAACAGGTTGCCGTTCAGCAGCACCTTGCGCACGGTCGCTGGCACCGTCGCGGTCAGGTACTCGGTGCGGGCGGTCTTGCCCTCGCCCTTGAAGCTGGTCTTGTTGACGCCGCCCACCTTGAGATTCGGATCGATGCCACCCGCCGATTGCAGCTTGCTCATGAGGCCCAGGAACGCGTCGACCTGGGCCTGCGCTGACGACTGATGCTCGAGCCTGGTGTCGGCGCTGCGCTGGGCATCGGCGACCTCTTCGATCTTGATCACGACCAGATCGTTGACCCGCAGTGCGCGCGCGTCGGTGAACAGCATCGACGCTGGCCGGCCCTCGTGCCACAGACTGCCGGGGCTCTGGTTGGCGGTCTCCTTGGTCTGCTCGGACGGCAGCTCGTAGCTGCGGCGCTTGGGCGTGTACGAGCCGACATGCGCGGGGCCGCATCCCGCGACCGTGGCGACGCAGCACGCGACAGCGAAGCCCAGGCGCTTCATTGCAAGGTCACCCACAGCCGTCCATCGGTGAGCGTGCCCTCGACATGCTTGCCCGACGGTAGGACTGCGCACGCTTTGCCGGCGCCGCACGACACCACCCGGCCGGCCATCTCGACCACCAGGGCGCCAGCAGCCACCACGACCTTGAGTGGCGCACCCACTTTGAGCGCATCGATGCGCAGGTGGCTTTCGTCGATGACAGCACCGCTGGCCAACGCCCGCGCGGCGCTGGTGCCCTGCACCCACTGCGCCGGCCTGTGACCCGAAAAGATTTCGCGCTCGGCTTCCAGGGTCGCACCGGCGAGTTCCTCGCCCTCGCGCACTGCCCGGGTCGTCACCAGCACGCGGCCATAGACTCGCACGCCGATCCAGGCCCAGCCGCCGCAGCGCTGCCCCGCCGCCGACGCTCCCTCCAGCTTGATGGCGATCCGGCCCGAGCCGTCGATGGACCGGCGCAGTTCGCCGGACTCCACCTGGCATCCAGGCGGCAGCTTCGGCTGGTAGCTCGCCACCACCACGCGCGCGCCGGGCACGGCCAGGCCGATCTGCACCGCGGCCGCGATGGGCTGTGGCACCGACGGCGCGGCCACGGCAACCGCGGTGGCGGAAGCAAGCAGAGCGAACGGCAATAACAACAGCATCGGGTTCACCGTAGGTTGGTCAGCTTCTGCAGCATCTGGTCAGCGCTCTGGATGACCTTCGAGTTGAGCTCGTACGAGCGCTGGGTGGTGATCATGTCGATCATTTCTTCGACCGCCTTGACGTTGGCCCCTTCGAGGAAGGCCTGGGTGAGATGGCCTGCGCCCTGCTCGCCCGGCTTGGTCGCAATCGGCTCGCCGCTGCCGGCGGTCTCCATGTACAGGTTGCCGCCGATGCTCTCGAGGCCGGTCGGGTTCGCGAACAGCACCAGCTCCAGCGTGCCCAGCTCCACAAGGTCCGGGCGATTGGGCACCTTTGCCAGCACCGTACCCTCGGGCCGGATGGTGACCTGGGTGGTCTCCGGCGGGATGTGGATGCCCGGCTCGATCAGATCGCCGCGCTGGTTGGTGAGGCGCCCGGTGGCATCGACACGAAAGTTGCCGGCACGGGTGTAGCCGAAATCGCCGTTTTCCCGCTGGACCTTGAAGAAGCCCGGGCCGTCGATGGCGACGTCGAGAGGATTTTGCGTGTTCACCATGTCGCCCTGGGAGAACGATCGCGTGGTGCCCACGGTCTTGACTCCCAGTCCAACCTGCAGCGGCGAGGACTGTCCGCCACCCTGCGGCGTCGCCTGGGTGGCCGATTGCAGGGTCTCGGACAGGAGATCCTCGAACTCGGCGCGGGTGCGCTTGAACCCGGTGGTATTCGAGTTGGCCAGGTTGTGGGCGATGACGTCCATCTTCAGTTGCTGGGCTTCCATGCCCGTGGCGGCCGTGTACAGCGAGCGCAACATCGTGTCTCCTTCCGTTACCTGACTTTGCCGAGCTCGATGGCTCGGTCATCCATGCGGCGATAGGTCTGCACCGCCTGCATGGCGGTCTCGAAGTGTCTCTGTGCGGTGATCATCTGGATGGCCGCTTCCAGCGGCGGCGCGTTGCCCAGCTCGAGCTCGCCCAGACGCATGCGGGCGTTAGCGACCGCGCTGGCCGTGCCGCCGGGGCCGGTCGCATACAGCGACGCCCCCACATGGGTCACGTTTCCGACGAGGTCGTAGAGGGCGACCTTCGCGACCGGCTGCCGATCGACGATGACGCTGCCATCGACGCCGACGGTGGCGCTGGATTCGGGCGGGATGGTGATGGGCTGCCCGTCACCGTCAAGCACCGGATGGCCGCCGGATGTCAGGGTGTTATTGATGAACTTCAAAGCGCCATTGCGCGTGTATGCCACATCGCCGTTGGCCAGTTGGACCGACAGGAAGGACCCGTTCTCTGGCACGATGTCGAGCTGGTTGCCGGTCATCTGCGACTCCCCAGGCCTCAGATCGATGCCCGTGGCCACCGCGGCGGTGAACACCTTGTCTGTGGGCCCGGGGCCGGGCAAGAAGCTCTGGAAGGCCGGCCGAGTGGCCTTGAAGCCAGGCGACTGCGCGTTGGCCAGGTTGTCGGCGATCGAGTCGAGTTGCTCCGCTCGAGCTGCGGCGGCCGCCATGCCTACATAAAGTCCATCTGCCACGTTCTTGCCTCGGCTGCAGACAAAGCAAGGCCGGGACCAGGCCGAAACGTCACGAATGTGTCGCGGGAGCGGCGGCTGCCAAGGGTGATCTCGATCGCCGATGGTTCGCGCATCACTGGTTGCCGGGCAGGTTCTGCCCAGTGATTGAGCGCTCAAGAAGCCCTAAAGGTCCGACGGGAACGCGTCGATGAAGCCAGCATGCCGCCGAAGTCCCGCCTCGATCCCGTGGTGAGGCTGCAAGAACACCGGGAGAACCGCAGCCTGGCCGACCTGGCCGATGCCAACCAGAAGTCGAGCAAGGCGGACGCGGCGCTCAAGGAAGCCCGGCTTCGCACCGCGAGCGATTCCCGGGTCCCAGGCAATGCCGCCGACTGGCTGCTGGCCGAGACCGCGCACGCACGCGCCCTGGGCGAAGCCGCGTCGGCGCAGCGGAACGCTCACCAGGCATCCGAGATAGCGGGTGGCGCCCGGGTCCAGTACCTCGCCGTGCATGCCCGCACCGAGGCGCTACGTCGCGTGGCCGAGGCGCGCCGCTCCGAGATCGTGATCGAGAGTTCGCGCACCGAGCGCAAGCTGGCCGAGGATCTGTACGTCACGCGCCTGGGCTACACCCGCGCGGCCTAGGTTCGCACCAGAGCGCTCACATCGCGGTGACGGCCAGCGCGGCGCTGCCCGATAGCCCCATGTATGTGGCCGCCACGTTCGACATGCCGGGTGCAAGTCCGGTGGCCACGCCCCGGCTCGACGGTGCGTTCGACACGTCAACCACTGCCGGACTCGTGGCCGCCCAGGTCGCCACGAAGGTCACGTCCTGCATGGTGCCGTCGGCGTAGATGGCGGTGGCGGTGTACGGCAGGGTCTGGCCGACCTTGATCGTTGCACTTGTCGCGGTCACCTTGACGCTGGACAGGGCCGACGCCGTCACGGTCAAGGTCGCGCTGTCGGTCAGAGTCATGTACGAGGCCGCGATGGTGACCCTGCCGGCGGAGGCCGCCATCACGAATCCGGCGCGAGCAACGTTGGCCACGTTCGGGCTTGATGACGTCCACGTCACCAACGCGGTGACGTTCTGGCTGCTGCCGTCGTCGTAAACCGCCACCGCCTGGTACTGCAGGCTGCCACCCACCGGCAGGGTCTGGGTCGCGGGGCTGACCTGCAAGCTCTGCAACTTGGCGGTCGTGACCGTCAGGACGGCCATATCGGAGAGGCCCATGTAGCTGCCCTGGATCTGGGTCATGCCCGGCTTGAGCGCCGTGGCAGTCCCGCGCACACCGAAGAAGCCGGCACCGTTGCTGATGTTCGCCACCGTGGCGTCGGTCGAGCTCCACACCGTCAGGTTGGTCACGTTCTGGGATGTCCCGTCGTCGAAGAACGCGGTTGCCAGATAGGCCTGCATCTGTCCGACCACCAGGCGCACATTGAGCGGACTGACAGCGATCCGGGTCAATCTTGCCGATGTCACGGTCACCGCCGCAGTGCCGGTGCGGTTCATGTAGCTGGCGGTGATGACGGCCATCCCGGTGGCGATGCCGGTGGCCTGACCGCGCGGGAACAGATTCGAAACATCGGCGACCGCCTGGTTGGACGACGTCCAGACAGCGGCGAAGGTCACGTCCTGCATGCTGCCGTCGGTGAGCACTGCGAACGCCTGGAAGTTCTGTGTCTGGCCGACCTTGATCGAGGCCGTGGCCGGAACCACGCGTAGCTCCATCAGTGTTGGTTGTGCCACCACCGTCACCTGGGCCGTCCCCATGACTCCCATGAAGGCGGCGGTGATGGTGGCCATGCCGGGCGCAATGCCGACCACGCGTCCGAAAGTCTGGGTCTCGACGGAGGCTATCTGCGACGACGACCACATCGCCTGGCCGCTCACGTTGCGGGTCGACCCGTCCGAGTAGATGGCGGTGGCCTGGAGGAAGCGAGTCTGCCCCACCGGGATCGTGGTCGTGAACGGTGTCACCTCGATGGTGCGCAACGTGGTCTCGACGCAGCGGAGCGTGGTCGAGTCGCGCAGCCCCATGTACACCGCTGTGATAGTGGTCATGCCGTTCGCGAGGCAGCTCGACGTTCCGGTGGGCGAGAGACTGGCAATGGCGGCGTCCGAGACTGTCCACATCGACATGAAGCCGACGTTGCGGACGGTGTTGTTGCTGTAGATCGCGATGGCGAAGAACTGCAACGCCTCGCCCACTCGGCGCATCGGGTTGATGGGCTCGACGGACAGCGACTTGAGCTCGGGCATGCCGACGGTCAACGAGGCGACACCCTCTTTGCCGTCGAGCCGCGCCCGGATCATGGCGGTGCCGGCGCCGAGGCCAGTCGCCTGTCCGCGGCTGCCGGCTGCGTTCGATACGAAGGCCACCATCGGGCTGGCGCTCGACCAGGTGACCTGCTGGGTGATGTCCAGCATGGTCATGTCGGAGTAGACACCCGTGGCGGTGAACGGCTGGCGCAGACCCACGGTCACCATCGCCGGGTCGGGATTGACCAGAATGCGATCCAGCGCCGCGTTCGACACCGTGATTTTGGCCAGATCGCTGCGCCCGCCGTAGGTCACTGTGACATCGACCGTGCCGACCTTGGGGCCAAGGGCGGTCAGCAGGCCAACACTGCCGACCGCGTTCGACACGGTGGCCAGGGTGACATCGCTGGAACTGAACGTCGCCGCGTCAGTCACGTCCTTTTGGCTGCCGTCGGAGAAGGTGACGTTGGCGGCAAACTGCAACTTGTGGCCAATGGCGACGGTGGCCGTCTTCGGTGTCAGCGCCAGCGCCGTCACGGTGACTGCGGCCACCGTCACCCGCGCTGATCCGGTGATCGCGCCAAGGCTGGCCTGCACGTCGGCCATGCCTTCGGCAATAGCCGTGGCCACGCCCTGGCTGCCGGGCGCGTTCGACACCGCGACGATGGTCGGCGTGGGCGCCAGCCAGTTCGCCGATGCGCTGATGTCAGCGGTGGTGCCGTCGGAGTACGTGCCGGTGGCGCGGAAAATCTGGGTGGTGCCCTTCGGTATGGTTGTCGCCGGGGGCGTGAGGCGGATCGCTATCAACTGTGACGGGGCGATGGTGACCGTGGTGGTGCCGGCGGTGATGCCCATTCGAGCGGTCACCGTCACCATGCCCGGCGCTCCGGCAGTGGCGAGGCCGGCAGCCCCAGGCGCGTTGGAAAACCCCAGCAACGCCGGATCGCTCGATTGCCAGATCACTGTGGCGGTCAGATCAGACGTGGTTCCGTCGCTCCAGAGGCCGGTCGCGACGAAGCGCTGGGTGGCCGGAACCCGCAGCGTGGGCTGCGCGGGCGTGACTTCGATCGACGTGAGCGATGCGGTGGTCACCGTCAGCGACGCGAGCCCGGTCATCGCCATGAAGGTGGCGCCGATGCTGGTGACACCAGCGTTGACGCCGGTCGCGACGCCTTGCGGTGACACGGTGGCGACGCCGAGATCGCTCGATACCCAGCTCGCCTGCGTCGTCAGATCCTGCTTGGTGCCGTCGGAGAACACACCGGTCGCGTGCAGATCCAGGCGCGAGGCGCGCGCCAGCTTGGCGCCCTGGGGCTCGACGGTGACGGCACGCAAAGTGGCGGCGCTAATAGTGAGGTTCGCGGTCGCGGTCTGACCCTGGTACGTCACCACCACCTCGGCCACGCCGGGGGCAATGCCGCGGATGGTGCCCGGCGCAGTGACCTGCGCGAGACCCGGCTGTCGCACCGTCCAGGATGCCAGGGCCGTCACGTTGGCGCGGATGCCGTTGGAAAAGCGCCCGGTCGCCTCGAAGATCACACTGGTGGCAATTGCAGCCGTGGCCAGCGCGGGCGTGATGTCGATGCCCAGAAGCACGGGCGCGGACGGACCGTCGGTTCCGGCGTCCGGGAGCGCGAAGTCAGGCGGCGGACGTACATCGACGGGTGGCGGTAGGTCGGGAAAGATTCGGTCGAGTGCCAGATCGCTTGGGCCGGCATCTGTGGGGCCGACATCGCGGGCGCTGTCACCAGGTACGGCGTCGGATGGCCGCGAAACATCTCCGCCCGAGCCGTCGAGGAAACCGGTATCGCTGGCATCGCCGGCGGCACCAACCCTGGGCTTCTGCAGGGCATCGCGCCCGCAGGCTGCAACCCCGATGGCCAGGCCAAGAGCAACGAGAATAGAGCGTATTCGATTAGGTGAAGCAATGACTGTGAGCATGAGACTCCCTTACGGTGGGGCCGTGGGGAAGGTTAGGAGCGCGAGTGTAACGGTCCGAGGGCGCCGCACAAGAGGCAAGGCGGGACAGGATCTGACGAACGTCACGGGCCGCAGACGACGGTGTCGCAGCGGCCTAGCATCTCGGCGCGATCGCCGTCGTGATCGAGATCGAATTCGTCGAGACAGCAGTGCCCGTTGTCGATGCAGCAGCGCTCGAGCTCGGGCGATCGCTTGTGGCTCTTGGATACGCTCGCGCACTCGGCGGGCACCGGGAGTTCGCGACAGGACGAGAACGAGCGGCCGTCGGCGGCGCAGATCTGCACGCCCCAGTAGGTGCAGAAGCTGACGGTGCAGATGCGGCGGCCGCCTGGCAGGCAGACCTCGCAGCGGCGCGGGCACTCGGACATGCGACCGGCGATGCACAGCCGCTCGCCGCCATTCGGGCACGGAACCGGCGCCAGAGACTCGTCGATCAGTCCGTCGCAGTCGTCGTCCCGGCCGTTGCAGATCTCCTCGGCGGGCTCGCAGCGCGGTGCTGGCGGTGCTGGCGGCACCTCAAAAGCAAGATCGGCCGCCGCGTCTTGGGGCAGATCGACCGTTGCGTCGGGCGGGGCTGCATCGACGGCTGGCGTGGCCGCGCGGGTTGGCGAGAGGCCCTCGGTTGAAACCGCGATGGGAGGGCGATCGCAGGCCAGCGCGGTGAGCCCAAGCAAGATGGCAAGGCACCGCGGTGGCACGCTGCTACAGACACCGCCGCCGCCCAGATCTGAAAGGCGCATCCCTGCCCTCGTCGTGCCGCGTGCTGTCGATCTGTTAGATTCGCCGCCGCCATGTCGAAGCCGGATGACAAGAAAAAGCCCATCACCTCGCCCAAGCTGCGCAGCCATTCGTGGTTCGGCGGCGAGGGCCGGCACGGCATCATCTACCGCAGCTGGATGAAGAATCAGGGCCACCCGAACCACATGTTCGATGGCCGCCCGGTCATCGGCATCTGCAACACCTGGTCAGAGCTGACCCCGTGCAACGGGCACTTTCGCGATCTGGCCGAGCACATCAAGCGCGGCGTGTACGAGATGGGCGGCTTCCCGCTGGAGTTCCCGGTCATGAGCCTGGGCGAGACCCTGATGCGTCCGACCACGATGCTGTTCCGCAACCTGGCGGCCATGGACACCGAAGAGACCATCCGCGCCAACCCGCTCGACGGTGTCATCCTGCTGGTCGGCTGCGACAAGACCACGCCGTCCACGTTGATGGGCGCGGCCAGCTGCGATCTGCCGACGCTGGTGGTATCGGGCGGCCCCATGCTGAACGGCAAGTTCCGCGGTGAAGATGTCGGCTCGGGCACGCATCTGTGGAAGTTCACCGACCTCATCAAGAAGGGCGAGATGACGGTCGAGGATTCGTTCGAGGCCGAGGCGTGCATGGCACGCTCGAACGGTACGTGCATGACCATGGGCACGGCTTCAACCATGGCGTCGATGGTCGAGGCGCTCGGCGTGTCGTTGCCCACCAACGCCGCCATACCCGCCGTGGACAGCCGCCGCCGCGTCCTGTGCCACATGGCCGGCCGCCGCATCGTCGAGATGGTTCGCGAGGATCTCAAGCTGTCCAAGATCCTGACCAAGGCAGCGTTCGAGAACGCCATCCGCGCCAACGGAGCCATCGGCGGCTCGACCAACGCCGTCGTGCACCTGATCGCCATCGCCCAGCGCATCGGCGTGGATCTGACCCTGGCGGACTGGGATCGGCTGGGCCGCGACGTGCCCTGCCTGGTCAACCTGATGCCGTCGGGACGTTACCTGATGGAGGATTTTTACTACGCCGGTGGGCTGCCGGTGGTGCTCAAGGAGATTGGCGGTTTGCTGCACAAGGAAGCGCTGACGGTGAACGGCAAGACCATCTGGGACAACGTCAAGGACGCGCGCTGCTGGAACCCCGATGTGATCTTTCCCGTCGACAAGCCCTTCAAACCCGACGGTGGCATCGCCGTCCTGCGCGGCAACCTGGCCCCCGACGGCGCTGTCATCAAGCCGACGGCTGCGACACCGGCGCTGATGAAACACCGCGGTCGTGCCGTGGTGTTCGAGGGCATGAGCGATTACGAAGCTCGCTGTGACGACCCCGCGCTTGATGTGGATCCGTCGTGCGTGCTGGTGCTGAAGAACTGCGGGCCCAAGGGCTACCCCGGCTTTCCCGAGGTCGGGAATTTTCCGCTGCCCAAGAAGATCCTCGATCAAGGCGTCGAGGACATGGTGCGCATCTCGGACGCGCGCATGAGCGGCACCGCGTACGGCACCGTGGTCCTGCACACCGCGCCCGAGGCTGCCATCGGCGGGCCGCTGGCCCTGGTGCAGAACGGCGACATGATCGAGATCGACGTCGCCGCGCGCCGCCTGCACATCGAGGTGAACGACGCCGAGCTCGCACGCCGCAAGGCCGAGTGGCGAGCCCCACCCCCCGCCGGCCAGCGCGGGTATCTGCGCCTGTATCACGATCACGTTCTGCAAGCCGACCGGGGCGCCGACTTCGACTTCCTGGTCGGCAAGAGCGGCGCGGACGTGTCTCGCGGCAACCACTGACGCGCTTTTCCGCGTCTAGCTCGCGGCCTCTGCAGGCACCGGATCGGCGCTCAGGCTGGCGGTCGTACCGCCGCCCGCATCCTCTATCCAGCCGCCGCCCAGCACCCGATCGTCGTCGAAGAACACCGCCGCTTGCCCCGATCCCGCCACCGCGGTCGGAACGTCGAAGGCCACGCGCACCGACGAGCTGTCATCACTCATGATGGTAATGACAGCCGGGTGCGCGGCGGCGTGGTGACGGAACTGGACCCGGCAGCGCGCCGACTCGGTCACCGGCGCGAGCCAGCGCACATCCGTGACCCGCAGACTGCCGCGCAGAAGATGTTCGCGCGGGCCCGTCACCACGCGGCCAGTCGCGGCGTCGATGCGGGTGACAAAGCGGCGATCGCCGCCGCCTACCGCGGGCACACGCCGGCGCTGGCCAATGGTGAAGTGGTGCGTGCCGTCGTGCTGGCCCATCACCCGGCCGGTCTCGTCGACCACTTCGCCGGCACGGCCCGCGCCTCCGTGAGCCTCGACGAAAGCCCGGTGATCCCCGTCGGGGATGAAGCAGAGCTGCTGCGAGTCGGGCTTGTCAGCATTGGATAGCTTCAACCGCCGGGCCGCCGCCCGCACTTCGGTCTTGGTCAGCCCGCCCAGCGGGAAACGCACGAAGGCCAGATGCTCGGGCCGCACGCCGAACAGGAAGTAAGCCTGATCCTTGTCGCGATCGACGGCGCGTAGCAGGCGCACGCCTGGCCCCGGTCCCTCGGCTGCGCCGCCGGCGGGTTCCAGGCGCGCGTAGTGGCCGGTCGCCAGCGCCTCGGCGCCGATGGCGCGCGCGAAATGCACCAGCGGCCCGAACTTCAGGTGTTCGTTGCAACGCACGCACGGGTTGGGTGTGCGTCCGGCGCGGTACTCGGCGATGAAGTCGGCGATGACCGTGCGCCCGAACGCCTCGCTTTCGTCGAGCACATAGTGCGCGAATCCCAGCGCCGCCGCCGTCGCGCGCGCGTCCTCGATGTCGCGCGGTCCGCAGCAGCGGCCGCCGATGCTGGCCGAGGTTCCTGCCGCGTTGTACAGGCGCAAGGTCACACCCACGACCTCCACGCCTTGCTCATGCAGCAAGCCCGCGGCGGTCGACGAATCGACCCCGCCTGACATGGCCACGACAACGCGCGGACGATCCGACATGGAATCGCGCACTATAGCCGACTCCCGGCGCGGGCCGCGCGCAGCCGGGCGCCCCGGCCAGCGACCTTCCTGCGCCTGGGCAACGACTTGCACTTCGAGGCCGGCCGCCCCACGCGCGTGGGACGCACGCCACCAACGTGAAGGCGCGCAGGCCGGGGTCGAGGTCGGCGGGACCAGTTTTCGACTACGAGCTCGCCGATGTCGCCCGCTGGACGTGCACCAGGTGGTTGGTGTCGAGCAGATAAGTCATCCCTGCGATCTCTCCTGCGCCGTAACACTTGGGCCGGTGGGTCACGCCGTCGTGCGCCGAATCTTCTGCATGGTCCGATCGTCTGGGAATGCCGAGCTTATCTGCGAGTGCAGTCTGCGGCATCTCCATCGGCTCGAGGAACTCCCTGCGGAGAATCTCGCCCGGGTGAGGCGGATTACGATTCCTGGGGATCATGGGTCCTTCGGGGTCCTTCCCGATCCGCCACTGCTGGTTCACGCGAATGGACCAACAGCCGGCGATTCGACAATTCGTATACTAAGATTGCCATTTATGCGGCCGTTGGATATCTTTAAGTCATGTCACGGACCGCCCGTCCCCCTCTGCCGCGTGTCGCCCGCGCCCTTGCCGAGCTGGGCGAGAACATCCGCCTCGCGCGTCGCAGGCGAAAGCTCTCGGCTTCCCTGGTCGCCGAGCGGGCGGGCATGACGCGACCAACGTTGCGCGCCATCGAGCGAGGCGAGTTTGGCGTGACGTTGGGCTCCTACGCCAACGTGCTGCATTGCCTCGGGCTCGACCAGGATCTCGGAAAGGTCGGACGGGACGACGAGCTCGGCCGGAAGCTGCAAGACGCCGCCCTGACCCCCGCAACCCGGCGCAGGAAAGGCGGGGCGAACGATGGCCGCTGAGCGCCGCACGATCGACGTCGTCGCCGCTTGGGTCGGACTCGGGGAACCCGTGCGGATGGGCCGCCTGCTCGCGACTCCGTCGAGAGGCAAGGAGATCTTCTCGTTCGAGTACGACCGCGCGTGGCTTGGCTCGGAGCACGCCCTGGTCGTGGACCCAGGTCTACGTTTGCACCACGGGCCACAGCACGCCCCGGCCGGCCGCGACACCTTCGGCGTTTTCCTGGATTCGTCGCCCGACCGATGGGGACGCGTGCTGCTGCAACGCCGAGAGGCGCAGCGCGCGCGGGCCGAGCAGCGCCGTGAGCGGACCTTGGTCGAATCGGACTACCTCCTCGGCGTGTACGACGGCCATCGTCTGGGCGGGCTCCGCTTCAGAATGGCCGGCGGCCCTTTCCTCGACGACGACGTCGAGCTGGCGTCCCCGCCGTGGACGTCCCTGCGTGAACTCGAGCATGCAAGCCGTCAGCTCGAGCGCGTGGGCGTCGAGCGCGACCCGTCGTATGGCCAGTGGCTCAGCATGCTGATCGCGCCCGGACGCTCCTTGGGCGGAGCGCGCCCGAAGGCGAGCGTCCTCGACACGAAGAAGCGCCTTTGGATCGCGAAGTTCCCCAGCGACAAGGACACCGACGACATCGGTGCGTGGGAGAGCGTCGCGCACGCGCTCGCCAGAAAGGCCGGCGTCGTCGCCGCCACCGCTGAGCGCAAACGCTTCGGCAGCAAACACCACACGTTCTTGAGTCGGCGCTTCGATCGTACCGACACGGGCGAGCGCATCCACTTCGCCTCGGCGATGACGATGCTCGAACGTGGCGACGGCGACGAGGGCGCGTCGTACCTCGACCTTGCTGACGTGCTCATCCAGCGCGGGGCGCACGCGCCGGGGGACCTCGAGCAGCTTTGGCGCCGCATCGTCTTCTACGTGTGCATCTCGAATGTCGACGACCACCTGCGCAACCATGGCTTTCTTCTCGAGAAGAAGGGCTGGGCGTTGGCGCCGGCCTACGACATGAACCCCGTGGCCCACGGCGACGGGCTGACGCTCAACATCTCGGAGACCGACAACGCCCAGAACCTCGAGCTTGCGCTCGACGTGGCGACGCACTTCCGGGTGAAGGCGGCGCGCGCCAAGGAGATCGTGGGCGAGGTCAAGACCGCCGTCCGGGCGTGGCGCGCCGAGGCCAAGCGGGTAGGCATCTTGCGGTCGGAGCAGGATCGGATGGCGAGCGCCTTTCGGCTCGTCGAGGGCGGCGCCTGAACCGCGCCGAGATCGGCGTCGTGCTCGCGCCCACCGAGCCGGCGCTGCCACCGCGCACCCGCCACAAGAGTGAAGCCCAGGGCAAGCGCCCTGGCCCCCGCGGCGCCTCCACACCCTCGGGCGGCGGGGACCGCGGCACCGCCGCTTCCGCGTCCGGAATAGCCGCCGGAACGATCTGTGCCCGCGCCGCGAACGCAGGCCCCAGTACTCCGTGATAACGAACGAGATGGGCTCGCGGACGGGGCACCAGCGCGCAAAGCCGCTCCATGAGTTCGTGCGCGGTGAAGATCATCGCCGTGGTGCCGTCGCGCCAGGGCCGCTTGAAGAGCAGCTCGAAGTTCCCGTCTGGTCGTTGGGACAATCGATCCGTAGCAATCGGAGGCCGCGCGAGATGCCTGCCCATCCGCTCGAGGCCTTCACGACCATTCGCCGCCAGACGAGTTGCGGCTTGCAGGTTGTAGCCCTCCACTTGAGCGCACAGCTTGCCCATCACGAACGCCTCCGCGTCGGGCGGCAAGCCACGCACGCGAACTGCGCGCCGCCCGCGGCGCGGCCCGGTTGCGCCGACACCGCGGCTCGATGCTTCGCCGATCGCCAGCAACAAGGAAGCATCCTCGGCGAAGCGGCGCTGCTTGGCACTGGGCGCGAAGCGCCCGAGAGCGCGCTCGACCTTGCGAAACACCGCCGCCGCCACGGCCGCCACGTCCTCGTCCGTCGGCGCGGGCGTGGGGTGGAACACCGGGGCGCGGCCAACGGGAAATGTGTAGACGCCGTCGATCATCAACGTATGAAAGTGCACGCTGACGTCCAGCGCCGAGTTGAACCGCTGGATCACCGTCACGCCGCCAGTCTTGAGCGTGCCGCGTATCCCAAGCCGGCGCGCGCGGCGCCGCAGCCACTGCGAAGCGGCCGCGACGAATCCGCGCAACACGAGCGTGGTCAATTTCGGATCGAACGCAAGCTTCGCCCTCAATCCGTGCGGCACCGTGAGGACCCACTGGCGCACGGGCGTCAAAGGAATCACTCGGTCCACCCATCGGGCCGCAGTGTCGCTCATGCGCCGGCCGATGCAGCTTGGGCAGAAGCCCCTTCGCTGACATGCGAGAACGCGACCGCTCGACACCAACCACATTGCTTGCAACGACAACGAAGGAAGCCGTGGCCGAGAATTCCGCATTTCAAGAACGCGGCCACGACGAACCCGGGCAACGCTGGCGCCTCGGCAGCCGCTTCCAGATCCGCGAGGAACGTCTTCCAGTTTGCCTGCACCGCTTTCCACAGCACGGTTGCCTCCGGCTGATGGCGCTCGTGGGTCGCCGGATGGCCGGGCGATGACAGGGCAAGCGCGTGACCCACCCCGGATCATCGGGCGGGATCGCGCCAGGTTGCGCCAGGTCAACTTGGTCGTGGTAGTTGCCACGCACCTGGGCCACCCGCCCCCGTTTGCTTCACGTGCGCCCCCGACTGTCGCTGCCTGCCGCGCGCACCCGCGCCACGACCTTCTGCACCAGCTCCACTGCGCCATCCACCTCGGCCTCCGTGTTTTCGGGGCCCAGGCTGAACCGCACCGCCTCGCGGGCACTCGCCGCCGGCAGGCCCATTGCCAGCAACACCGGCGACGGCTCCAGGCTGCCCGACGTGCAGGCGGCCCCGGTCGACACACACACGCCCTCGAGGTCGAGCCCGATCATCACCAGCTCGCCGCCGGCACCCGCGAACGCCACGTTTGTGGTGCCGGGCACCCTGCTAGGCGGAAACCCGTGCAGGCGCGCGCCGGAGATAGCCAGCAGGCGGCCCTCCAGGCGATCACGCAACTTCGCCACCGCGACGCCAGCCTGCGCCAGTTCCGCGCGTGCCACCCGGCAGGCCGCGCCGAAACCGGCGATGCCCGCGACGTTCTCGGTGCCGCCGCGACGCTCGCGTTCCTGGTGCCCGCCGGCCACCAACCCATGCATGGTCACGCCCCGGCGCACGAACACCGCGCCCACGCCCTTGGGTCCGCCCAGCTTGTGCGCCGACAACGTCGCCGCGTCCACGCCCAGCGACATCACGTCGACCGGCACCCGCCCGACCGCCTGGACCGCGTCGGTGTGAATCAGCGCGCCGCGGCTGTGCGCAGCCGCGGCCAGCGCCGCCAGGGGATACACGTTGCCGATCTCGTGGTTGGCAAGCTGCAGGGTGACCAACACGGTCTCGTCGCGCAGCGCTCGATCGAGGTCGGCCGGATCGAGTTGCCCGTGCGGACCTACCGGCAGGTCCTGCAGCTCGAAGCCTTCACGCCGCAGTTCCGCCAGCGCACCCCGGACCGCCGGGTGTTCCAGTCCCGACGACACGACATGCGCCCCTGCCCCGCTTCGCTTCGCTTGCCGTGCGGCCAGGGCCAGGCCGCGCACCGCCAGGTTGTCGCCCTCGGTACCGCCCGACGTGAACACGATGTCCTCGGGCGTTGCGCCGACCAGACCCGCCACGTCGCCTCGGGCCCGTTCGATGATCGCGCGCGCCCGCCGCCCCAATGCGTGCACGCTCGAGGGATTGCCCCACTCCGCCAGCGCCTCCAGCATCGCCGCGCGCACTTCTGATCGCAGCGGCGTCGTCGCATTGTGGTCGAAGTAGATCGACCGGTCGGCGCCGCCTGAACTCACATCAGCTCAGGTGGGTCAGGTCTTGGGCGTGAGCTTGATCTTCTGCTGGATCGTCACCGGGCCGCCCACGAAGGTAGGGAACTTCCAGCGCATCGCCGCGGTCTTGATACAGGCGGTCATGTCTTGGTCCACCGACGGCGCCACATCCACCGTATCGACCATGCCCTGCGGCTTCACCGTGATGTCGAGAGTAAGCCCAAGCCCGGCCTGGTATTGCAGCGCCGTGTTCTTCTTGAGCGCGCGCTCGTAACACACGTGAAGCGCGCTGGTCCCGTTCATCACCACCTTGCTGGCGACGCCTGGATCGAGCGAGCCCTTGCCCAGCAGCTCGTCGTTGCCGCCCGCCTGCTTGCGCATGTCCGCCACCAGTTCGATGGTCTCGGGATCGGTCAGCTGGACCTTGCCGGGATTCAGCATCGCGGCCGCGAGCTGCTTCTTCAGGCCCGAGACCTGGTTCTTGAGATCGTTGTTCTCTTTCCTCAATTCGAAGATCTTGTCGCTCGCCTCGTTGACCCTCTTGGTCAGTTCATCCTTGGCCGCGCCGTCGCAGCCCCCGACGCCGACTGCCAGGCTCACACACAAGCCGCCCAACAGGAGGACGGGGTTCTTCAGGTAGCGGCTGCGCATCATGTGGCTATCTTTAGGCAGCCAGGCCTCTCGACGCAAATTCGCCAGCATCTTGTTCATATCGGCAATGGTCACCGCGAAGTGAAGCACGGCAGCCGGCGAGCCGGATTCGGGGTCGGCGCCGCAGCGATCCGTCGCCCGCTGCGGCGCGCCCAAGTCAATTCTTGCCGGAACCAGCAGGCAAGAAGGCCTTCCAGATGTACGCCCGCAGCGGCGCCAGGGTGCGCGCATCCTCGGCCACGAAGAGCAGCGTGGTCCGCTCGGGCGAGCCTCCCAGCTTCAGCAAGACATCGCAGGCCGCCATGAGGGCCTGCGGTCGCAGGTTGAAGGCGGGATCGGCCCGGTACTGCAACAGGAAATCACTGAACGGCTCGGTCGCGTCGCGAGCCTGCATCGCGATCACGGCCTCGGCCACGTCACGCACGAACTCTTGATCGGTGTCCGGCAAGCGCAAATGCTCGACCAGGGCGGGCAACGCCTGCTTGGCCTTGAGGGCGGTGACCGCCCGCGCGAACACATCAAGACGCGTGGGGCGGCGATCCTCGGCGTAGTCGGGATGGACTTGCAACGCCTTGACATAAAGATCGAGCGCGTCGAGATCCTGCCGGGCGATCAAGGCGTCGATGGCCTTGTTGACCACCGGGCCGGGCAACTCCGCGCCGCCTTCGAGAGCCCGCAAAAGTTCGCGCGTGACTTCCTTGCCCGGCAGCTTTGCCAGTTCGGTCACCGCGAAGATCTTGGCTTCGGTGAACCGCGTGTCGTGCTCCCAGGCGATGTCCGCCAGCGTACCTGGCAGCGACTTGGCCTCGGCGGCGCTGGCCTGCGGCGAGAAGCCCTCGACATCGAAGGTGACGCCGCGGATCTGCAGCGGCCGATCGTCCGAGCCGGGCACGCGCGCCTTCCACACCCGTCGCCCCGAGGCTGCATCGAGCGCGCCCAGTTCACCCTCGGCGGTGACGAACACGATGCGCCCGCCGGTGTGCTCGGCACCGGCGACATCGGTGCGTGGCTGGCTATACGCCCAGCGCAGCGAACCCGTGGCGGCGTCGAAGCCGAAGAAGAAGCGAAAATTGTGCACCACCACCTGCCCGCCCGTGAACGAGGCCTTGGTTTGGTCGGCGGTCACTCGCCACAGGACCCGGTTGCGATCCAGGGCCGAGTAGTCGGCCTCGTTGGCGCGGTACATGTCGAAGTGATAGAGCGGCCGCACGAACGGCGGCAGCTTCGCCTGCAGGTAGCCGCCCGAATCATGCCCGCCCATCGCGGTCTCGTGCGACGCCAGGAACACGCCGCGCGAGCCGAAGAACAGCCCCTCGGGCAACGCTCGCACGAAGGTCGCGGCTTCCTGGCGGGACAGGATGTCGGCCAGGATCTCCCCCGAGGCGCCGTCGATGAGCGTGACGTACTGCGAGCGCCGCGGCACCGCCACGATGCCCCCGCGCGCTGCCGGTGCGCCCGACTCGCCAACCAGATCGACGCGGTACCTGACGCTGCCGCTCTTGCCGTCGTACGCCGTCAGGGTCGCCTCGCGCGTGCCGCCACGGGAGCCGGCGGGCTGGCTGACCTCGTAGACATCGTCACCGTCGATCGCATAGCCGACCCGGCTCCTGGTTGACGGCAGGCCGCTGCGCCAGCGAATCGCACCGTCTTGCAGATCGCGGCCGACCAGTTCGCCCTCGCGGCCACCGCCGCGCTCGGCCGCCACGATGACGCTGCTGCCGACCGCCACCCGCGCCGCCACGTCGGCGGCCTTGCGCCAGACCACGCGCGGCCCGGATAGATCGACCGCGATGATCTCGGGTCCGCCGGTGCCGACCCCGGTGGTCACCAGAAATGCCATGGGCTTGCCCGACCGATTCAGCGGACTGCCGCCCGATGACTTCGACCTGGCCAGGGCCGCCCGCACGCGCACCGGATCGCCTGCGCCCCGAAAAGCATCCTGCGCGGTCATGGCGGTGCAGCCGATCGCCGCCAGAACCAGCGCGGCCGTCGATGTCACCGCCACGTTTGCGGAGCAGGTTCGTAGGGCTCTCATTTGCGGGCGTCCAGAAGTTTTTGGGTTTCGTCTTTCGACGCCCGGGTGTCGCTCTCGGGGATCGATTGCAGATACTCGACCAAGGCCGCGGTGGCTGCGGCTCCTGGAATGCGCGCGACCGTGCGGACCACGTCCAGGCGCAGGCGATCAGCGACGTCGGGGCGCTTGACGAACTCGCCGAAGGCCGTCGCCAGCACGTTGCCCTCGACCCGCCCCGAAAGCTCGGCCAGCCTGGGAATCTCATCCGGCGATATCAGGGTGCCGAGTGGACCTGCCGCACCCATGTCGCCGCGCGCGACCAGCTTGAACAGCCGATCGGCAGCCCGCTTCTCTTTGCGCGTGGCGAGCGCGTCGGCGGCCGCGGCGCGCACGTCGGGGGCGCCGTCGCCCAGGCGCTCGATCAGAGTGCCGACCACACGCGCGTCATTGATCTCGCCCAGCGCCCTGACGGCGGCCAATCGCACCGGGACGTTCCGGTTGCCGGAATACAAGGTCAGGATCTGCACGGTGCGCGGGTCGTGCAATTTGCGAAGCGCCGCGATGGCCTCGGCCGCAAGCGGCGGTGTCGCGCCCACCGCCAGAACGTCAGTCAGCGGATCGGCAGCGTTGGGAGCGCCTGAGTCGCCGAGCTTCTTCGCCGCCGCCAGCGCCTTGAGGTCATCCGCGCCGGTCAGATCGCTAACAAGTTTGGCCAGCTCGTCGGCCGGCAGACTTCGCGGCGGCGCCGGTTTGGCCGCGGCTGCCAAGCCTGCGTCGCTGGTCTTTCCCGCCGCGCTCCGCGGTGCTGCCCTGACCGGTCCAGCCGACCCCAGGAGCACCCCCGCCGCGACCAAAAGAGCGCCCCAACCTGCTCGAGACTTCACGGCCGGCGTTGTAGCCCGGCCGCCCAGACCAGTCAATTTGGCGGCCGGCGGACCCTAGGCTCGTCGTGCGGGGCGAGGGTAGTCGGGGGGCAGAACCATCACCGGACGGACTTCGATTGAGCCAGCTCGCGCGCCAGGAATGCGCGATGCAATCTTGATGGCCTCGTCGAGGTCGTTGGCTTCGACCAGGTAGTACCCGCCGAGCTGCTCCTTGGTTTCGGCGTACGGGCCGTCGGCGGTCAAGGTCTTACCCTCGCGCACGCGGACGTTCGTAGCGGTCGAGGCCGGCTGCAGCGCCTCGCCGGCCACCATATGGCCGCTTTTGACGATGCCAGCCGTGAAGTCGCCGTACGCAGCGAACATTGCGTTTCGGTCGGCATCGGTGGCGGTCTTCATCGCTGATTCGTTGCCATAGATCAGAAGCAGGTATTGCATGGTGGCCTCCAGAGTCCTCGGTGCGAGTCGGAGTAGAGATGATGGTCACCCATAACCCCCTCCACGGATCCGGACAGGCGGCATTACCGCATCCGGCTCTTGCCTTGGGTGGTGACGGCAAACCGCTGGCTCGGATAGGGATGGCAGATACGGGGATGTGGCAGC
>JANPCZ010000254.1:0-33824 GCA_031431215.1 Myxococcales bacterium | reverse complement strand
CAGGCACCAGCGCCCGGGCTCCCTGCCTCCTCAGCCCTCAGGTCCACAGTCGCTCAGACGGACCCGAATCCCCGATCCCCGATCCCAGCCTGGATCACTTTCAATGAGCAGAGGTGGGTCAATTTCGGTGAGCGGCGAAGTGGGCAGCATCGAGCCGCCAAGGTATTGCGGCCGAGGCGTCGTTTCAAGCTGCAAAACGCGGCGTTTTCATAGAAGAATCTGCGCGACGAGTTTCTGGACACTACGAGTTGCCAGATTCTTTCCATCGGGCAGACGCCCCTTCAATTCAACGTCCTATGGTCCGAAGCTCTACGGCGGCACCCACATCGTCTGCTGGCTGTCGTGCCCGTCCGAGGCCCAGCCGGTGTTGGCAAGTCCCGGGCTGGTGGTCTGGATGGCGATCAGTTCGGCTCCCCCCGAGGTACCCAGCCGCGACGCCACGTAGAGCACGCCGTTGTCGCCGAGCGCCGGGCGACCGAGCAACTCCTCCACCCCAGTCATTTCCATGCGCCACAGCTCGGCGAAGTCGTTCGTCGAGTCGAGAGCGATTAGCTCGGCGGGCGAGAAAGTCGTTCCGGGCGAAGCCTGGTCCCGGGGGTAGACGAGCACGTAGACGACCCCATCCGCGCCGATCACGAAGGAGCCCATCCCCCAGAGCAGGCGGGTCTTGAGCGGTACCCGCAGGCCCGGACGTCCGCCGCAGGAGTAGCGGCGCAGGAAGGCCTGGGTTGGCACGACCGTGCCAGGGTCAAGCTCGATAAAGACGTAGCTGCCCGTGAGGTCTACCAGGAGGGGCCCGAGCGATAGATTAGGAACGATTGTCCAGATCAACGTGCCGTCGCGATCATACGCATGGAAACGAGCGCCAGGCCGCCCTGGCTGGTATGCGTTCGCCAGAATGTGCTGCCGGGTCACACCAATTGTCCAAAGCAGCTCGTTGGCCTCCCCGACTACCGTCTTGATCGTGCTTCCGCTTCGCCTATCGACGATCAGGAACCCCCGAGTGGATGACACATGCACAACCAACCGGTCGCCAAAACCCGCTGCGACGTAGAGATCATCGGCGCCGTTGGGCGCGATCGGGAAGGACCTTTTCCAGACTTGTAGCCCATTCCGCGTGTCGATGGCCTGGAGCATTCCGTCGAGTTGGGCGGAGTACAGAATGCCGTCCGGACTCAGCGCGAGCGGCTTGTTCAAGGTCACCGTGCGAACGTCGTCGCTCCGGAGCCCCCCGGGGGGCAACCTCACCATTCCGTCCTTGTTCAAGCCGAGCAGCGTCTTCGATCCGACGTAGAAATTTCCCGCCGGATCCGCCACCGGACTCGACACGTGGAAAAGTCCTGGCACACCCTCCATTGCGATCCGGTTTCCCGCGTGATCGAGGATCGTGACCTGGTTTGCTGCGCTGAACGCCACCCGGTCCTTGGTCAAGGCAACACCAGGCCGGCCCGTGTCGACCGGGATCGTATGTCGCCAGAGAATGGATGGGCGCCTTGCCAGCGGCGCGACTCGCGGCGTGGTGATCGGCGTGCAACGATCTGGAACGACCTCCGGCGAAATGCCGACATCAGCCAAAACGTCGCGCATGTCCATGGGAAGGTCGGGCGCATCCACGGCTGCGTCCCCGGACTGCCGCGGCGGATCCACCACAGGGGGTGGTGCGCTCGGTTCCACGACGGGGCCCACTTCGGCCCCGCCAAGCGGTACCGGACGTTCGTTCAGCATTCCTCCCGCATCGACTCGCGCGCTGGCCGGATCGAGCGGCGCCCGATCGGCTCCGTCTGTGCGATCCGAAACGCCCCCGCGCGATCTCGAACAGCCGCCCCCGTTGCCCACACACACGATCAGGAACAGCGACAAGAATACAGCGGGTCGCCTCCCCACCTCCGCTACTGCTTCAGCCATGTAGCGCATGTGCCGTCGGCCGCGAGGGAAGTGCATTCGTAGCACTTCGTCCCGTTGAACGAGCAGGCCAGGTTCTTCGTGAGCATCGAGTAGTCGTTCTGGTCGCGAAACGTCGCGTTCACCGCGCCATCGGCGATGGGCTGGAAGATCAGCTCGTTGTTAGGAGACATGAAGGCGCCACGCATGTTGGTGTCCCGCGCCGGATCGTAGAGCAGGGCGTAGGAGCCGACGCTCCCGTAGTCCCATTGATCGTAGTAATACCCTCCCTTCCAGACCGACAGACGCTGGGTGGTGGCACCACCCGTCGTATCGTTGCCCTCCGTGATCCAGACGTAGGGCGGCGTGCGAGACTCGCTGGGGTTGCGGGCGATGAACCAAAAGCGCCCGATCTGGACGTCGGCCGCGTTGGTGCCGTCCTTGAACGGCCGATATGCGAGGCCGGGGCGGTGGTCGACCTTAAAACCGGGGCCGGTGAGCGAGACCCACTGGTTCGCGGTGGAAGACCGCCGGCCAAACTCCGCGGCGGTGCTCGCTCCGCGTGGGATCAGGACGAACGCCGTCTGCGTGAAATTGGTGCCTGACTTGTAGCGGCCCCACGTGAGCCCGACCCCGGCCGTTGGGGTCAAGTTGCCGCCGGTCGTCCAAGTCTGGACTGGCGCGTGCCGTGTTCAACCAGGGCAGCATCACGCTGGGGCCGTTCGTGTCGCCTACGCCGGTCACATTCAACGTCACCCCATGATGCCGTCGCAACTGATGGCCTGATGGTGTTCACGTCGATCAAAGTGCCGGTGATCCAGCGCCTCGACGAGGGTTTTCAACGCGAAGGTCCGATGCTGGCGCTCGGCGCTCAGCTGCCTCGCCGGAGATCAACTGCCGAAGCGCGATTGCAGGAAGTACTCGATGCGCATCGGGTGGCAGAACGGGCGCGCCACTCCCCCGACCAGGCGCGGCTCATACAGCCACGACTTGATCGCCCGGCTCATCACCTGATCGATGTCGGGCGTGGCGCTCTGCCGCACCACGACCGCGTCGACCACGCCGGCGCTGGTCACGCAGATCTCGAAGAACATCCGGTACGACTCCCGGCCGGCCTGCCACAACCGTTCGATCTTCGGGAACTCCTGGTAGGTGCGCAGGTACGCCGCCGTGGTCGACGAGACGTAGGCTGCACGTACCGGCAACGGCCCGGCGGGCTTGGCCCCAGGTTCGACGTCGGGTTCGGCGGTGACCGCTACGGTGTCGCCCTGCCCGCCGCCACCGGTGGCCACGCTCAGCCCGTCACCGGCGCCCGCTTGCGGCTGCACCGCGACGATCGGGGCCGCCACCGGCGCCTTCTTGGGCGAGTCATCGCCGCCGCCTGATCTGTTGCCGCTCCCCCCCAGACTGGCCGGCCCTTCGCCCGTGCCGCCGACGCGATCGCCGCCAAGGCCCCCCGCGCCGATCCCGTCGTCGCCGCTGCCGTCACCGAACGCGGCCAGCCGCGAAGCGAAGCCGTCGACCGGCCCGGTAGCTGCCTCATCGGCATCGTCGATGTCGATGCGTCCTTCCAGAGGTACGGCGTCGTCTACCGGTCGCTCAGCAAGTGCCGCCGGCGCCGCCTGCGTAGGCTGGACCAGCGCGCGGCGAGCCCGCTCACCACCGCCATCGGGCTTGCCGCCGCCACCGGCGGCAACCTTCGCTTCGCCGCCCCGGCCCAGGCCGCCCGACGCAAGCCCGTGACCACGAGACGCCTCGGCCAGCCAGCGCGGGATTCGGACCATCACCACTGGCACCCGGTGCTCGGGCGCCTCGTGCCCGCTCCGTAGGAGAACCTCGTGGCTCAGCAGGCTCACCGCGAAGAACACAACCCCAGGCGCGTGCAAAGCGATCGACGCGAAATAACCCCACAGCCGGCCGCGCAGCGGTCGACCCTTTGTGTCGTTGAGAAATGCTTCGAACGCCACGTCGTCCCAAAATATACGCCGTTCGATCGGATACGGAGCCCCTGTAAGCACTGCACCAGCGCGCTGAAAGATGTTGATTGAACGCGCGCCGCCACCGGCGTATCGTTCATGGCCTTTTCGGGCCGGCCCTACACCTTGGGCAACTCGTAACCCTTGCGCGCCCTGCGGCTCTTCTGGTTGGCCGCAACGCCGGTCCACTTCGCTGGATTCCAGGTCAGTGGCTTCTTGCTCCAGTAGGCCAGGTTGAGCAGATGGCAGACGGCGGCGGTGCCGGCACCGACCTCGACCCTGCAGATGGGATCCTTGCGGTCGCGGATGCGCTCGATGAAGTGACGCCGGTGGTTGGTGCCGGTGATCTTGGGCGGCGTGCCCTTGTCCGAAGCGGTCCAGTCGATCGTCGCCTCGCTGCCCAGGTGGCCGTCGAAATTCACTTCGGCGTCGCTCAGCTTCTCCTTGAAGATCGCCGGATTCGCGACCAGCTCATTGCGGCTCACCCAGATCTCGCCAGTGGTGCCGAAGAACCGGATACCGTTGTTGAAGGTCCGATGCGTGAACACGATGTCGTCGCCCACCGGCGTCTTCTTGTAGACAAGCGTGCCGCCGCCGCCCTTCGACCAATCGCCCTTGGGTGGCAGGGCCTGCGTCGGGCCCGAGCCGTCCATACCTAGCGCCCACTGCACGATGTCCAGATGGTGGCAGCCAAAGTCGGTGACCTGGCCGCCCGAGAACTCTGTGTAGTCGCGCCATCCGGGCAGGAACGAGTACTTGTCCGGCTCGCCCCGCTGGCACAACAGATGGTGGTACGGCCGGGTCGGCGCCTGGCCGAGCCAGCGGTCCCACTCGAGCCCAGCGGCCATGGGTTCCTCGGGCAGATCGCAGTTCTTCGACGTCGGCCCGAAGTGGCCCGAGATGGCGGTAATCTTGCCGATGCGCCCGGCGCGGACGTAGGCCGCGGCCAAACGGAAACGCCCCTCGTACTCCGAGCGCTGCTGGCTGCCGGTCTGCAGAACGACTTTGGTCTTGCGCACGGCCTTGATGACCAGCTCGGATTCCTCCAGCGTCAACGTCAGCGGCTTTTCGCAGTAGATGTCCTTCTTGGCCTGCGCGGCATGCATCAGCGGCGCCGTGTGCCAGTGATCGGGGGTCGCGATAAGCACCGCGTCGACCTCGTCCTTGCCCAGCATCTCCTGGTAGTCGACGTACAGGGACACACCGCCCGCTTCCCGCTTCTCGGCGGTGTTCTTGTCGTCGACGATCTTCTTGGCCATCAGGCGGCGCGATTCCTCGACATCGGCGATCGCGCGGATCTCGACGTCCTTCATATTCACGAAGGACTTCAGGTGAGCCGTGCCCATCTTGCCGACACCGATGAAGCCCAGGCGCACGCGATCGTTGGCGCCGAACGCGCGCGCCGGAACGTACATGGGCGCAACGGCCAATCCCGCGCCCACGGCCTTGACGAAACTACGGCGAGAAATCGTTTGCATGCTCATGACGAAGCCTCCTGGCGAAGAAGCCCGGACACTAACACGGCCACGCCACGACCACGGCCTCGCCACGACGAGGTGCGCGGCTTGATCGTCCCTGGACGCATCCCCACCGGTCAGCGAACATGCGCGGCCATCATGCAGCACCTGCTACGCGCCGCCATCCTTTCGCGTCCGCGATTCGCCATCATTGGTGCGCTGGCACTGGTCGGTTGTCGCGCCAGCGTGCCGCAACCGCTGCCCCCTGCTGAGGGAACGACGATCCGCCCAACGACTTCGTCGGTGCGCGCGCGGCCGACGGCATCCAACGCGCGCATCGCCCTGGCGCCGCCCGCGCGCTCGATGCCGTTCGTGGTGCGGCAGTCTTCGTGGAAGATGCTGTTCGGCCGCGCCGAGCCCCCGCCGGCATCGATAGCGCCCGCGCCACCGCGACGCTGGTTCGAAGACGGGTTCGACGACGTGCGCTGGCCGATGCGCGGTCTGCGGCCGGGGCTGGTCTTCTTTCAGCCGCCGCTGCTATCGGCGACGCCGCCGCCCCCGCCGGTCGACCTTGAGCCCGGCCAGTTGCAACCGCCTGGCGCGGCCATTGACGAGGACACCGCCGTGAAGACGCTGGCGGCCGGTGACGAATTGCCCACCATGGCGTTCTTCCGCAAACGCTTCACCGTCGTCGATCGCCGGGCGCTCGCGGCGCTCGTGCTCGACGTCAAGCGCGGCGAAGGCATCACGGTTCACATCAACGGCAAGCTGGCTGCCCAGGACGACCGCGCGTTGCGCCCACCGCTGCGTCTTCGATCTGCGCGACTACGTGCACCGGCGGCGACCGCCCCCGGGACAACCACGACAGCCCCGGCCAAGCCGCCCGCGCGCACGCCGTCGAGAGCGTCCAGTGTGGCGCAGGCACTGGGTCCGTGGCCCGCACACAGTTTCCGCGTCTGCCTGTCGCCCGACCTGTTGGTCGACGGCGAGAATCTCATCGCGGTCGAGGTCCAGCAGCACGCGCCCGGCACCGGCGATCTGTCGTTCGACCTGGACCTGACCGGCCGCGATCGCGCGTCGCTGCTGCGCGGCCCTTACCTTCAGGTCGGTACCCCGTCGAGCGGCATCATCCGCTGGCGCACCGATTGCCCGAGCGACAGCCGCGTGCAAGTCACTCTGCCCGACGGCACCACCCGCATGGTCGAGGACGCAGCCCCGGTCACCGAGCACGAGATCACCGTCAAGGATCTCGCCCCCGGCACGCGCTACGGGTACGCCATTGGCGCCAGCAGCGGCGGCGGTCCGCTCTGGCTGGCTGGCGACGACGACACGTACTTCGTCACCGCACCATCGGCGGGCAAGCCCACCCGCATCTGGGTGCTGGGCGATTCGGGCACCAAGGACGATCGACCTGCGGCGGTGCGGGACGCCTACGCAGCGTTCAGCGTCGATCGCCCGACCGACCTGATGCTGATGTTGGGCGACAACGCCTACGATCGCGGCACCGACCTCGAGTTTCAGGAGGCCGTGTTCGACGTGTTCGGCGGTTTCATGCGCCATACCTTTTTGTGGCCGGCGCTTGGCAACCACGAGACCAGCCAGGCCCACGAGGCGGCGCGGGTCGCCGCCTCACCCTACTTCCAGATCTTCACCTTGCCCCGCGCCGGTGAGGCCGGTGGCCTGCCGTCGGGCAGCGAGAACTACTACTCGTTCGATCACGGCGATATCCACTTCGTGTGCCTCGATTCGATGACCACCAGCAGCGAGCCCCTGCGCACGGCGCGAACCTACCCGCCCGCGATGCTGCGCTGGCTGGATGAGGATCTGGCGGCGCGCACCAAACCGTGGCTCATAGCGTTCTTGCATCATCCGCCCTACACCAAGGGCAGCCACGACTCGGACTCAAACGCCGACTACGAGTCAGGCCTGCTGCGCAAGACCGTGTTGCCAGTGCTTGAGGCCCACGGCGTGGATCTGGTGATGTCGGGCCACAGCCACGTCTACGAGCGATCGTTCCTGCTGGCCGGCCACTTCGGCAACTCGCAGAGCTTCTCGGCATCGATGAAGAAGGGCGCAGGCAGCGGGCGGCCCTCCGATGGTGGGCCGTACGTCAAGCCCGCCAGCGGCACGACACCCGGCGGTGCGGTTTACGTGGTCGCGGGCAGCTCGGGCCAGAGCAGCCCGCGCGGGGCACGACTCAACCACCCGGCGTTCTTCATCGCGATGGCACGCATCGGCTCGCTGGTGCTCGACATCGATGGTAAGCGCCTGGACGCGCGCTTCCTGCGCGACACCAGCTTCGTCGAGGATCACTTCACGATGCACAAGGGCCCACTCGATCGGCCGCTGCCCAGGATCGACCTGTCGTCCTCGGCAAGCCAGGCCCCGATCGCGATCGGCACGCCGGTGAAGCTGGGCGCGCATGTCGCGAGCGGCGGGGCCATCGCGCGCGTCGACTTCTACCGCAGCCCGCGCGAGCTCATCGCCAGCGATCGCGAGCCGCCGTTCGAGACCACCTGGACCCCGACCACGCCCGGCGCGTATCAGATCATCGCCGAGGCGGTGGACGACCGGGGCGCCTGGGCCATGGGCGCGCCGCTGGTGGTGAACGTGGCGGCGCCCTGACCGCCGCGCTTCAGCCGAGCTGCACCAGATCCCACGGCTTGCGGTAGGGCCGGAACAGCAGGCGGTTGGCCTCGGGCTCGCCCGGGAAAGTTTCGGTCTTGGCGTCCCACCTCAGCTTCTTGCCGACCTTGGCCGCGATGTTGCCGATGAGCGGCACGATGGTCGAGCGGCAACCGACCTCGATGTTGGCGGCCGGTTCTTTCCGGCCACGGACATTGTCGACGAACATGCGCGCGTGCAGAGGCGTGGGCTCGTCTTCGTTCATCTGCAGGCGCTTACCCGACGCCGCAGCGCTGCCGGGCTCGGGGTAAAGCTCCATGCCGATGCGATCGACGAAGAGTGCGCCTTCGCTGCCGTAGAACGCCATGCCGTGCGGCCGATCCTCGGCACCCTTGGCGCCGTAGTACCGCATTCCCGGTGTGCGACCGCCAAGGCCGTGGGCGTTGGTGGTACAGCACTCGTAGCTGAGCAGGAAGCCCGGGTACTCGAATGTCGCCTGGTGCACGTCGGGCAGATCACCCGTCTTGCCTTTCTGATAGCGGCCCCACGCCGACGACACCGTCAGCGGTGTATCCACGCCCATGATCTGGTGAACGCTGTCGAAGCGGTGCATGCCGTAATCCGAGATGAGGCCGTTGGTGTAGTCCATGAAGCTGCGATAGTTGAGCCGGTCCTGGTTGAACGGCGCCTTGGGCGCGGGGCCTTGCCAGAAATCCCAATCGAGGCCCGCAGGCACCGGGCCGTCGGCGCTGGGCGGCTTCTTGCCCATGTTGAGGTAGTTCCACACCCGCACCAGATTCACCTGCCCGATGCGGCCTCCCTGCACCATGCGCGCAGCCTCGGCTATGTGGTCAGCGGCGCGGTGCTGGGTGCCGATCTGTACGATGCGCTTGCTGGCTCGTACCGCCTTGCGGATGGCCTCGGCCTCGCGGACCGTGTACATGACCGGCTTCTCCAGGTACACGTCCTTGCCGGCTTCGCAGGCCAGGATCGTCTGGGCGGCATGCCAGGGGTCATGGGTCGCGATCACGACCGCGTCGATGTCCTTGTCTTCGAGCAGCTTGCGAAAATCGGTGAAGCCGCGCGCCGCCGGCGCCCAGGCCTTGCACTTGTCCCGGCGTTCCTGCCAGACGTCACATAGCGCGATGATCTCGGCGCCGCTTGGCCTGGCCAGGCGGGGGTCCAGTTTGCCACCGTGGTGGTTGTCGGACGCCACGGCCAGGATGTCCTCGGCGGTCCCGCGAATGAGGCGCGCGTCGAGCACGCCGCGCCCGCCACACCCGATGAGGCCCAGGTTGACCCGATCGTTGGCGCCGCGCACCCGCCCTGCCGACAGCGCCGAAAAGGCAGTCACCTGTGCCGCACCTGCGAGGAAATCACGTCGTCTCATGGGTTTGCCTCCCGCGCGGCAGTGTACACCCAGGCCCCGCGGACCGAACGACGGAACGGTGCGGAACCGCACTCCTCGTGGTGTTGGCCTAGGCCGCCAGCGGCGGCGCCGCACCGGCCGGTGACACCGAATGCCGCCGCAGCAGGATGAACACGCCGAGGCCGATGAGCGCAAGCGATCCCCACTGTCCCGGAGTCAGCCCCGCGTAGCGCACGTCGACCACACGCAGGAAGTCGAACAGGAAGCGCGCCGGCGCGTACAGGATGGCGACCATACCGGTGAAAAAGCCAGCCACCCGCGGCCGCCGACCGAGCACCAGAAAAATAGCCGCGATGACCACGGTGTAGAGCGCCTCGTCGAGCCCCAGGTTGTGGATCACGATCCCGTCAGCGTTCATCTGACCGAGAAAGAATGTGGTCGGCTTGCCTGGATGATCGAAGGCAATGAAGCAACCGGTGCGCCCGAAGATCCAGCCGAACGGCAGCGCGTAGGCCACGGTGTCGAGCAGGCGCCAGCGCAGCGCTGCAAGCCGGGCATGATGGATGAACGCGAGCGCGCCGACCACAGCGCCGACCAGGCCACCGAACGACGACAGGCCATCCCAGAAGCGCAGCAGGCTCACCGGATCGGCGAGCGTCTTGCCGGGGAAGTACACCAGCCGATCGGCCAGGTGCGCGCCGGCGAAACCGCCCAGCAGAAGCCACGACAGCAAACGTTCGACATTCTTGAGATCGAGCTGGTCAGTGCGCGCCCGCCGGCGCACCAGCGCGCTGCCAGAAATTACCGCGAGCGCGACCAGCACGCCGAAACCGTGGATGGTGAGCAGGCCGAGATTGAGATGAGGTTGCTGGAAGTAAGGAATCACGCGGGCGACATCATGCCGTCGGTCACGCGACTTGGCCACCAGGCAGTTGCCCCAGGCTCGGGCGACCGATGAAGCCGATGTGCTGGCCGGTGCGACCGGCGTCGCGACGGTAGGAGAAGAAGCGACCCGCGGCGTCGCAGCGGGTGCACGCGGTCTCGGCGCCGATGAACCCTGGCGGCACGCCCGCCGCTTCCAGCTGCGCACGCAAAGCCCGGCGCAGATCGACGTGCGGGCGTTCGGGGCTGGCCCCGTCGATAACGATGCCGGTGAAGCCGGCGTCGGGAAAGCTCGCCTCGAAGCGCGCCACGACCTCGGGCCCGACCTCGAAGCAGCACACGCCGATGCACGGTCCCATCGCGACGCGCACGTCGCCGGGCGCGGTCCCGAACTCGGCGGCCAGCGCGGCCAGCGTCGCGCCAGCAACTCCGCCGACCACGCCGCGCCAGCCCGCGTGCACGGCCGCACACGCGCCCGTGCGGACGTCCGCCAGCACCAGCGGCACGCAGTCGGCAACGAACACCGCCACGATCACGTCCGGCACGTCGGTCACGAGGGCGTCAGCCTGGCGCGCGGCCACCGTCACCGGATCATCGCCGCCTCGCACGCGGCAGATGGCGTTGCCGTGCACCTGGGTCGCCACGAACAAGGACGCTGTGCCCGCCGTCGCGAGCACTCGGCGGCGATTCTCGACGACGTTGTCGCGGGTGTCGCCCCACTTGCCGCCCATGTTCAGGCTGTCGAACGGTGGCGCACTGACCCCGCCTGCCCGCGTGGTGAAGCCGTGACGGAACCCGGGCGGGATCACCGCCGAGACCACCAGCGGTACGCCGCGGTTGCTCAAGCTAGCGCCCGCAGTGCAGCCAACGCGCGTTGAAAGTCCGCCGGAGGCTCCGACGAAAGCTCCAGCCACATGCCGGTCCCGGGATGACGAAACCCGAGCAGCCGTGCGTGCAGCGCCTGCCGGCCGAGCCCAGCCGCGATCGCGCGCACGGCCGGATCGCGCGGCGGACGGCCATAAGTCGCGTCGCCCAGGATGGGACAGCCCAGGTTCGCAAGGTGAATCCGCACCTGATGGGTGCGGCCGGTCTCCAACTCGGCTTGCAGGCGCGCGGCGCCCGCAAACTGCTCGCTCAAGCGCCAGTCAGTGACCGCCCTGCGGCCGGTTTTCACGCGGGTGGTGAACTTCTTTCGGTCGCGCGGATCGCGTCCGTGCAACGTCTCGATGCGACCCGATGTGCGCGGCGGAGCACCGGCGACCAGCGCGTCGTAGCACCGCTTGATCCGGTGCACCTTGAAGTCGGCGCCGAGGGCGTTCATCGTTGCGTCGTCCTTCGCCACCACCAGCAGCCCCGATGTGTCCTTGTCGATCCGGTGCACGATGCCAGGTCGTGCCTCGCCGCCGATGCCGCGTAGATCCTTGCAATGGGCCAGCAGCGCGTTGACCAGTGTGCCCGCCTCGTGCCCCGGCGCCGGGTGCACCACCAGTCCTGCCGGCTTGTCCACCACGAGCAGCCACCGGTCCTCGTGAACCACCACGAGCGGAATGTCCTCCGCCGCGGTGTCGACCGCGACCACGGGCGGTGGTGCCCAGGACACCACGTCGCCTGCTCGCATCTTGCGCGACGGCGACGCGGCCGCGCCGTTGACAGTGACAGCGCCCTCGGCCACGTGCCGCGAAAGCTGCGTGCGCGACACCTCGGGGATCAAGGCCGCCAACACCAGGTCCAGACGCTTGCCCTGGCCGTCCGGCCCGACCACGAACCTGCGCGCCTGGGTCCCGGCTTGCACCGACTCGGTCGCTACCAGATCTTCGACTTGATGTGGCCCTTCGACTTCAGCATGACGTCGACCAGAGCACGTTCGTACAGGCCCAGCTTGAAGATGTCGGGGCTCACGCGCGACTCGAACAGCGCGCGGCCCTCCTGGATCTCCGACTTCATCACATCGAACAAGGTGTCGCGCTGGATGCCCTCGACAATCTTGGCTTCGTGGTACAGGGTCAGGTCTGACGCGATGGCGCGAGCAAGCTGGCGGGCTCGTTCGGGCTTGTCGATGGGGGCCGGCATCCGGTTACGTTATCCCATCTGCCAGTCAGTGCCAAAACCATCAATGCTTGCACCCCTGAATCCGCAGGATCCGATTTGCCGCTGACGGAACCGTAGCTACACTGAACGCCGCTTCGCCCGGGATCGTCCAAATGGGAGGAATCATGACCCGCATTCTTCTTGCCAGTATTGGTATTGCCATCTCCATCGCCACGGTCGCCACGTCCGCTCAGGCTGGCGAGTTGTGGGATGTCACCGCGGCGGACGCCAAAGTCGCCGTGGGGAAAAAGGGCACCGCCATGGTGACCATCAGCAGCAAGAACGGCTGGCACCTGAACGAGGAAGCCCCGATGACCGTGAAGCTGACCCCCGCCGCGGGCGTGTCGATTGACAAGCCCAAGCTGACCCGCGCCGACGCCGTCGCGCGGACCAAGGAAACCGCACGCTTCGCCGTCGCGCTGACAGCCGCCGAGGCAGGGTCAACCACCATCGAGGCCGACGCGCGTTTCGTAATCTGTCAGGACACTGCGTGCAAGCCGGTATCGGAGAAGATCACCGTCGCCGTCCTTGCCTCCGCCGAGGTCGCAAAGGCAACCAAAGCGACAAAAAAAGCGCCGGTCAAGAAGCGCCGAACCCGTTGAGCGTGCGGCGCACCCGGCCGGCGACCGCGCGATCGACCGCTCCCACCGCCACCACCGTCAGACGTTCGGGGCGGAACACCCGACGGGCGATGCGGCGGATGTCATCCACGGTGACCCGCGACAGCCGCTGCAGCAGCTCCTGGTGGGTGTAAGGACGGAAAAACAGATCGCCGCCGCCGTGGAAGCTGGCCAGGCCGCCCAGATCGTCGAAGCCGGCTTCAAGATCGCCGGTCGCTCGCCGCCGCGCGCGTGCCAGCTGGGCTGAGGTGACCGGTTCGCGGCGAAAACCGTCGACGATGCGCAGCACCTCGGAGACCAGATCGGGCAGCTTGGCGGGCGCGCACGCCGCATCCACCTCGACAAGCGCAGCGTCATACAGCGGCTCGACCGAGGCGCCCACGCTGTAGGCCAGCCCCTGCTGATCGCAGATCCGGTAGTGCAAGGGCGTCGACATGCCGTCGTCGATCAGACGCAGCAGCAGACTTAGCGCCGGGTTGCCCGGGTCCCAGTCGGGCACGCCATGAAACAGAATCTGCACCTGGATCTGCGCCGAGTCGTTCCACACCGCCCGGAAGTGCGGCCCGTCGAGACGCGCCCGCGCGGGCATTGGTCGCACGCGTCGGCCTGCCGGCAAGCCGGTAAACGCCTTGCGCGCCGCCGTCCGCACTGAAGCGCGATCCACCCGGCCAGCCACACACAAAGCCATGTTGCGGGCGCCATAGAAATGGCGAAAGTGCCGCCGGACGTCCTGAGGGCGAAAGCGCCGAACATTGCGTGACGGCCCAATAATCGACAGGCCCAGCGGATGCCGCCCCCACACCTCGGCGCGCGAGAGATCGTGCACGTTCACGTTGCGACCGCGGTCGTCGAGATCTTCCAGGATCTCTTCCAGAATGATTGAACGCTCGAGATCGATGTCGCCAAACTGGGGGTTCGAGAACAGATCACCCAGGATGTCGAGCGCAGCCGGCACCTCGGGCGGCGGCAGGGAGATCTGGAACAACGAGTAGTCCCGTCCGGTCTCGGCGTACAGGGTCCCACCGCGGTCCTCGATGGCCAGATTCAGCGCGAACGAAGTCGGAAAACGCGCTGACCCACGAAACAGCATGTGCTCGACGAAGTGGGACAGACCGTTGGTGGCGACGGTCTCGTAGCGCGATCCGGCCCGCACATACAGCGCCACGGTGGCACCGTGCAGGTAGGGCGCCTCGACGGTGGACAGGCGCAAGCCGTTGGCGAAGCGATCCTTGAGGACGCGATAAGGAAGTTGGTTGGGCACGGGGGGGCGCGATGTTATCAGCGTGGCGCCGCCGGCGACACACTGCTACGGTGCCGGCGAGGATGACGGACGATCGGCCCTTGATCCAGCTTGTCGTCAACGCCGACGACTTCGGCACTGACGCCGCCATCTCGCAAGGCATCCTGCATGCCCACCGGACCGGTATCGTGACCAGCACCTCGGTCATCGGCAACTGTGCCGATCCCGCAGCCGAGGCCGTGCTGTTGGCGCAGGCGCCGACCCTCGGGGTGGGGGCGCACCTGACGATGGTCGCGGGCGCGCCGGTCAGTGATCGTGCGCGGGTGCCGTCCCTGCTCGACCGGACGGGCAACTTTCCGGCGTCGATACGCGACGTGGTCGGGGCGTGGGCGCGTGGCCTCTTGCGCCCCGACGAGATCGTCATCGAGTTCGACGCCCAGGTCTCGCGCCTGCGCGACGCGGGCCTGCAGATCGATCACCTGGATACCCACCGCCACCTGGGCTTCCTGCCACCGGTGGGTCTGGCGCTCGAAACCGTGGCTCGCAGGCACGGCATTGCCGGCATCCGGTCGGCGGTCGAGGGTCCACACCTTGGCTGGTTCACCTCCGTCCGCCGCGGCGCCGTCGCCGCCACGTTCGCGGGTCTATCGTGGCTCACGCGCCGGCAGATGGGCACCTTGCGCCACGGGCCCCAGTCGTGGGGCTACGTCGAGAACGGCCGCCTCGACGAGATCCGCATCCTCGAAATCCTGGGTCGCCTCGGCCCCGGCTGCCACGAACTCATCTGCCATCCCGGCGACCGGGACGATCATCTGCGCCGCCAGGGCGAGTTAGCCGCGCTGACCGCTCCCATCGTGAAACAGGCCGTGGCGCGGCGCGGGATCATTCTGTGCCGCTGGGCAGACCTGTTCTAGGCAGCTTCGAGCCCCGCGGCTTCTGGCGTTTTCCAGGTTCCCCCGGATAATGACCCAGACTCGCATGTCTGCTCCGTCAACCAACGCCACCCAGGGTTATTACGATCGCTTCTCCGAGACCTACGAGCGCGAGCGTCATCACGGTTACCACCGTCTGATCGACGAGCTGGAACTCGACCTGGTGCGCCGCTACGGCGAAGGCCGTGACGTATTCGAGGCCGGCTGCGGCACCGGTCTCCTGCTGCGCGAGGCGGCTACCTTCGCGCGGACGGCGACCGGCCTGGATCTGTCGCGCGGTATGCTCGGGGCCGCCCGTGAGCGCGGGTTACGCGTGGTCCAGGGATCGCTCACCGAGGTGCCCCTGCCCTCGGCGTCGGTGGATCTGGTCTACAGCATGAAAGTCCTGGCCCACGTGCCGCCGATCGAGCGTGCCGTCGCCGAGCTGGCGCGGCTGGTGCGTCCCGGCGGGCACCTGCTGCTCGAGTTCTACAACCCGTGGTCCTTGCGCTACCTGGCCAAGCGAGTCGGCGGCCCGACCAAGATCGCCGCTGGCACCACGGACCACGACGTCTTCACCCGCTACGACACCCTGGCCCAGGCGCGATCCTATCTACCCGGCAACGTCGAACTGATCGGGGTGCGCGGCGTCCGCGTGGTCACGCCCACGTCCGGCGTGTACCGGGTGCCAGGCTTGGGCCGGATGTTCTCCAACGTCGAGCGGGTTGCGTGCGACCTGCCGCTGTTGCGCAACCTGGGCGGCTTCCTCATCCTCATCGCTCGCAGGACCGCCTGAAAGGCCCCATGGCGCTCACCGGCGACATCCTCATCGTCGACGACGAGCGCTCGATGCGTGAGTTCCTCGGCATCTACCTGCGGCGCGCCGGTCACAAGGTCGAGGCCGCGCCCGGTGGCGCCGAGGCCGCACGCGCGTTGGCCGCGCACGAGTTCGACGTGGTGATCACGGACCTGAACATGGGCGCGGTAAGCGGACTCGACGTGCTTGCCGAGGCCAAGAAGCTCTATCCCGAGACCCAGGTCATCGTGGTCACCGCGTTCGCCACCGCCGAGACCGCCATCGCCGCCATGAAGGCCGGCGCCTACGACTACCTGACCAAGCCTTTCAAGGTCGACGAGGTCGGTCTGGTGGTGGAGCGGGCCCTGGAACGCCGGCAGCTGCATCGCCAGAACGTGGTCCTGCGCGACGAGCTCAAGGGCCGCCACAAGCTCGATCGGCTGATCGGAAAATCCAGCCCGATGGAGCGCGTGTTCGAGACCATCAGGAAGATCGCGCCGGCGCGCACCAGTGTCTTGCTCATCGGTGAGTCGGGCACCGGCAAGGAACTGGCGGCACGCGCGCTGCACGAGCTGTCGCCGCGGGCTGACAAACCCTTCGTCGCCGTGAACTGCGGCGCGATTCCGGAATCCCTGCTCGAATCCGAGCTGTTCGGTCACGTCAAGGGCTCGTTCACGGGCGCCAGCACCGACAAGATCGGACTGTTCGAGGCGGCGCACGGCGGAACCCTGTTGCTCGACGAGGTCGCCGAGCTACCGATAGCCATGCAGGTCAAGCTCCTGCGCGTGCTTCAAGAACGCAAGGTCAAGCTGGTGGGTGGCGTGACCGAAAAGGAAGTCGACGTACGCATGGTCGCGGCGACCAACCGCGATCTCGACATCGAGGTCGAGAAGGGCACCTTCCGCCAGGACCTGTTCTACCGGCTCAACGTCATCCAGATCCGGCTGCCACCGCTGCGTGAGCGACGCGAGGACATCGCCATCCTGGTCGATCATTTCATCCGCAAGTTCTCCGCCGAGCAGGGCCGGACCATCCGCGGCATCGACACCGACGCCATGTCCTGGCTGCTCGGCTGGACCTTCCCGGGCAACGTGCGCGAGCTCGAGAACCTGATCGAGCGCGCGGTGACCCTGGCACCCGGCGATCGCATCTCGCTCGACACCCTGCCATCGCAAGCTCCGCACCCGCTGGCCGGTACCACCTCGCCGGCGTCGTTACCCGCCGAGGGCCTCGACCTCGAACGGGTGGTCGAGGACTTCGAACGCGGCATCATCCTCAAGGCCCTCGAGCGCACCCGCGGCAACCGCACCGAGGCTGCGCGCGTGCTGAGCGTATCGTTCCGATCACTACGCTACCGCCTATCCAAGCTGGGTATCACCGGCACCGACTTGGGCGACCCGCCGCCGCCCGAGGACAAGTGACGGATTGACGTCACCTTCGATGAGCATCGGCCCGCGCAACGAGCGTCACCCGGCAGCCGCCGGTATCGCAGTGCTGGGCCTCGCGGCCGCACTGTTGGCCGTCACCGCCGTCGGCCTCGATCGGGCCACGACCCTGCGCGCGACCTGGCCGGCCGAGGCCGACGTGCTGTACCTGCCGTCGTCGGCCACCCTGCGCCACCTGGCGCTTGGCCACACCGAACTGGGCGCCGACCTGGTAGCCGCGCGCGCCAACGTGTACTTCGGTACCCAATTGAGCGCCAAGGCGCCGCAGAAACACCTCGAACGCTACCTCACTACCGCGGCGGATCTGGATCCGGGCTTCCACCGTTTGTACTTCACCGGCGCCGCGATGCTGGTCTACAACGGCCGCCAGATCACCGTCGAGGCGGTGGAGTCCGCCATCGCCTACCTCAAGCGTGGCATGGCCGTGTTTCCCAGCGACTGGGAGCTGCGTTTCCATCTAGGCTTCAATCAGTTCTTCGAGCTGCCGGGTCTTGCGGACAAGGACGATGCACGCGTGCCCGCGTGGCGGCAGAGCGGCCTCGAGGCCCTGCGCCAGGTGACGCTGTTCGATGGGGTGCCGGCGTGGCTGCCTAACCTGGTGGCCCGGCTACTGACCAAACGGGGTGAGCAGGACCTCGCGATCCGCCATCTTGAGCAGGCCTACGCCGCCACGTCGAGTGAAGACACCCGCAACCAGATCCGGCTCAAGCTGGCGCAGCTTCACCAGGAGCGTGGCGCGCAGCGGGTCGAGGATGAGCAGCAGGCCCTGGACAAGTTGCTCATGCAAGGATACTCGTACGCACCGGAGTCTTTCACGATCATCGCCGGTCCGCGCCGGCGGCCCGGCGTGAATCTCGACGCCGTCCTTGAACCATGAGCCTGCGCTTTCAGCTCCCGCCCGAGGGCACCTTGCGCCCCAACAACGAGCGCGATCCGCTTCCGTTCTACTACCGTCCCGGCATTGGCTGGCTCTACCGCCGCCGCCTGCAAATGGGTCTGGACCTGGTGCCGCGCACAGCACGCCGGTGCCTTGAGATCGGGGTCGGCAGCGGCATCCTGGTGCCGACGCTGACCGCCCACTTTGCCGAGTACACCGGCACCGATCTGGTGCTGGCCGAGGGGCTTGACCGCCTGGTCGCGCCCGGTTGCCGAGCGACCTTTGCCCGCGCGGATCTGCTCGATCCCGCCGCCCTACCCGAGGCCGCATTCGACGCCATCGTGTGCTTCTCGGTGCTGGAGCACATCGCCCGCGCCGACGCCGCGGCCGAGTCCCTGGCGCGGGCGCTTGCTCCCGGCGGAACCCTGGTGGCGGGTTACCCGATGGTCAACCCGGTCATGACCCGAGCCTTCCGCGCCATTGGCTACGAGTCCATCGACGACGATCACGTCACGACCCCGGCCCAGATCGGCAATGCCCTATCGGGCGTCCTGCGCCCTGCGGGCCGCGCCGCCATGCCGCCCGCCGCGCCGATCGGGCTCGCGCTTTACCAGTGCACCGCGTGGACGCGCTAGCCCTTCAGGTCTTCTCGATCACGGCGAGCAAGCGAAACCCCAGCCACCGGTAGATTGAGGCCGGCAGCGCATCCTCGATGTGCAAAAGTGCGTGCCACCAGGGCATGGGCAAGAACGGCCGGCGCGAGAATCCCCCCGATGCAGGATACGACAGACCGGCCAGGTACTCGACGCTGCCGACGTGCAGGGAAGGGAAGCGATGCTCGAAGGCATCCCGTCCGCGCGAGAAAAGCACGGTTGGTATGGCCTGGTTGCTGTCGAACGGATCCTTATCCGGGCCGGCCTGCTCGGCGAGCGGGTCCACGCCCAGCACGACCGGCTCCTCGTGAAAGAAGCGGTACACCGGGTATGACAGCGGGCTGATGTGCGGCTCGCACAGCACCACACGGCCTCCCGGCCGCAGGACCCGGGCCGCCTCGGCAAAGAAGCGCGCCGGCGCAGCCAGATGGTGCAGCACATCGAACAGCACCAGCGCGCCCACCGATCCGTCGGCGGCGGACAGCTGCTCGGCCGCCATCTCCCGATCGTGCCAGGGCGCCTTGACCACGTCCGATAGCTCCAGCTCCGGGATGAAATCGCGCGCAAAGCCGGGGCCCGAGCCCAGCTCGATCCACGGACCAAGCTGTCGCGGTGGCAGCCGGGCACGCACGAGCCCGTACCACCGTCCGTACAGCTCGCGCAGCGCCTCGTTGTCACGCCAGCGCCGGCGGTGGTCCTCGAAGCGAGCCAGCGTGCGCGCTCGGGCGGCGTCGTCCAGTGCCGCCGCCGGCCGGTCAGACATACTTCAGCTTCCGCGCCGCCACCGCCGACATCTTGAGCAATAGCCAGCCGTGCTTCCAGCGCGAGATGTTGGTCTCGCCGTAAACGCGATCACGGTAGCGCACCGGGATCTCCGCGATCTTGAGACCCAGGCGCGCCGCCCCGAAGATCAGGTCGAAATCACCGAACGGATCGAAATCGCCGAACACGTGCCGCCCGGCCGCGATGCGCTCGTAATCCTTGCGCCACAAGACCTTGGTCCCGCACAGGGTGTCCTTGATCGGCTGTTGCAACAGGTACGAAAACAGCTGCGAGAAGGCGACGTTGCCGATCTTGTTGAAGAAGCGCATGGCGCCCGGTTCCATCGGATAGACCAGCCGTGTGCCCTGGATGAAGTCCGCCCGCCCGCGCACCGCCGCCTGATAGAACACCGGCAAGTCCTCGGGCGGCACCGTAAGATCCGCGTCCAAGATCATGAGCAGATCGCCGGTCGCCTTGGCGAAACCCAGCCGGACGGCATCGCCCTTACCCTTGCCGCTCTGCTGGAACGCGCGCAATGACAGCGGTCCTTCATAGCGGGCTATCGCCTCGGTGATCCTGTCCCAGGTACCGTCGGTTGATCCGCCTTCGACGAAGATGAGCTCAGTGCCCTCGCCCATGACCGGCGTGCGAGCTATGGCGGCGTCGACATTGCCGGCCTCGTTGCGGGTCGGCACCACCACCGAGACCTTGGCAGGCCGCACCGCGGGCGCCGCCGACTCGCGGCGCCGCAGCACATACACCCGGTAAAGCGACAGCCGCTCGAACGCCGGCAGCCGGACCAAATAGCGATTGAGCGCGGTGCCGATCCCAGGCACCGGCAGCGGCAGCATCACCCGGTCCTCGAACTTGACCACCTCAAGATCGGTCAGGTCGAACAGGTTCTCGAAGTCACTCTCGGACAGCCAGTTCGACGTCGGTGCAGGCAGCTTCCACCCAAGCTTCTCCGCTAGCCGCGTCGGCACCTCCCACAGGTAATTGAACGCCGTCAGGTAGATGCGCCCGCGTGCGGTCAGTCGCTCGCGCACACTGGCCAGCAAGGCCCGCACGTCGAGCACGCTGTGGCACAACCGATCGCAGACCACGGCGTCGAAACTGGGCAGCGCCGACAGCGACAGCGCCTCGCCGACCTGAAAACGGACTTCCGGATGACGGCGTCGCGCTTCCTCGACCACCTCGAGCAGCATGTCTACACCGACCTTGTCGCGCTGAGGCAGGCCCGCCAGCAGATCTCCCGCCGCCGATCCCACCTCCAGCACCGAGAAGTCCTCCGGTATCAGGCGCCCGAGCGCGGCGCGAAGATCCTCGTTCATGAAGTCCCGCGCGCCGGCGTGGGCCGGACTTTCGCGAGCCGCGCGGGCGAAATACTCGCGCCAGGCGCTGGCCAGCTCATCGGATCGGCTGGCCGCCGGCAGGTCAGTCCGCAGCGGCATGGTAGTTCCCTGGCTCAACGTAGGCGATCACTCGTCGGCATCGATGAGTGGCACGATCTGCTTGAACTTCTCGCCCGCCTTGACCACGATGCTGATCGATTTCTCGACGTTGAAATCGCTGTTGCTCAGGGTGACCTTGTGCCTCCCGCAGGACACCTTGTAGCCAACCAGGGGGGTATAGCCCGCGTCCTTGCCATCGATGGTCACCTTGGCTGATGGCTTCGAGCCGAGCATGATCTGGCATTCCTGGCCGCCCGCCGCGATCGCCGGCCGCGCTGGCGTAGGTGTCACCGCCGGCATGGGTCGCGGAACCGCCACGGTCGACGGATCCGGAATGCGGGGAGCCCTGGGCGTCCGCGGCGGGCGCGCGGCGACCGGAGCCGGTGTGGGTGGCTCCGGAACGACGGCCGGAGCGACGGCCGGAGGCGGAGCCACACCTGGCGGCAGGGCTGGCGCCGGCGCAGGCGGTGGATTGCCGGTGTGCGGCACCAGATCAGCCTGGATCTTCATGGTCCGGCCGGGCTCCTGGAAGAACTCCGTCTTCCAGTCACTGAAGCGCGAGTCGCCCTTGATCTCGATGGTGTGCTTGCCCGGCGTCACCGGGTGCGCTTTGAAATTGGTGCGCGCCTGCGCCGACCCTGGCTCGTTGCCAGTAAACGGTTGCCCGTCGAGCCACACCAGTTGCCCAGGCGGCTCGGAGGTCAGCTCGAAACCGGTGTCGAGCGACGGCTCGAGCGCGATCTCCAGGCGCTCGAATTCGCCGGCCTGGATCTCCACATTCTGCTCCCGGCGCGAGTAACCTTCGCGACTAACCTGCAGATGGTAAGGCCCTGGCGCCAGCGACAACATGCCTGAGACAGCCTTGTCATCGAGCAGAATCTCGGCGTCCGAGGGCGTCGCGACGATCTGCAGCTTGCCGGGACGATTGATGTACTTGTAGCCCAAGAATCCGACCGCCAGCACGATCACACCCGCGACGATCAGGGGGATCGGGCTTCGCACCACCGGCTGCTTGCTCGCCATGCTCTCGAGCGGCCGCCGCTCGGGTATGGCCGACATCGGCCCCGACAGACGCGGCAGGTTCGCCTGCGAGATGGATGCGGGCCGGTACGGGGATCCCCCAGGCATCTGGCCGCCCGCCGCTGGCAGGCCGGTCAACGTCTGCCGGAACATGCCTGGCGATGGCACCGCACCGCCATCAGCCAGGATACGCTGCCCGGCAAAACTTTCCATGCGCGCACCGGAGCCCGCCTGGCCCGGCCCCGGCTGGGTGCTGCGAAACGCGCGCAAGCCTTGTGGCGGGCCACCCGACCCGCCCTGCCCCTGGCGCGCCCGCACGGCGCGCAGGGCGCCGCTGGATTCGGCCATCTCGGGCGGCATCTCCACCGCGACCGTCTTGTCCTCGGTCTCGTGGTCGGTGAGCAAGATGTCGCCCGAGGTCAGCTCATCGTCCGACGGAGGATCGTCGGCCGACATAGAATCGTCGGCCGAAACAGAATCGTCGGCAGATCCAACATCAACCTCTTCCCCAGGCGGCTTGTCGAAGATCTGGGTCTCCAACTCCTCGTCGTCCCATTCGAGGCCTGGGTTCTTTTTCTTGCCCGCCTGCACCGCGCGAAGATTGGAAGATGAGGTTGCCACGGGTGCTGGGGTTGGCTGTTCCAACTGGGCGTACTCCTCTAGCTTGGCGTTCTCCTCGGCCAGCTCCTTCGCAAACGTCTTCTTCATCCACCCCGACAGATCCTTGCGCGAATAGAACTCGCCCACCGAGTACAGGAACGCTTGCAGATCGTCATGCAGGTCGATCGCGTTCTGGTAGCGGTCCTCGACGTCCTTGGCCAGTGCCTTGAGCACGATGCGCTCGAGCTCGGCCGGGATCTTCTTGTTGAACGACGACGGCGGCAGGATCTCGACGTTTCGCACCTTTTCCAAGGTGGAAAAATCGCTCTCCCCCACGAACAATCGTTCGCCGGTGAGCAGCTCGTACAACACGATGCCCAGTGCGAAAATATCGCTGCGGCGGTCGACCGGGAGGCCGCGCACCTGCTCGGGCGACATGTAGCCGAACTTGCCCTTCAGGATGCCGGCCTGGGTCTTGGACGCTTTGCCGGCTGCCTTGGCGATACCGAAGTCGACGATCTTGATCTCGCCGTCGTAACCGATGAGCACGTTCTGCGGTGAAACGTCGCGGTGAACCAGATTCAGCTCGCGGCCCTGATGGTCGCGCTTGTTGTGCGCGTAATCGAGTCCCTCGCACACCTGCATGATGACGAAGCACGTTTGCGGCGCGGGCATGGCGGCGCCCGACTTGCGCAGGTGATCGAAGATGGCGCGCAGGTCGCGACCGTTGACGAATTCCAGCGCGATGAAGAAGCTGTCGTCCACCTTACCCAGGTCGAAGATCTGCGCGATGTTCGCGTGCTGCAACTGCACCGCGATCTTCGCCTCATCGATGAACATCGTGATGAACTCTTCATCCTCGGCGATGTTCGACAGGATCCGCTTGACCGCCAGAAGGCGCTCGAATCCCTCGACGCCAAAGGCCTTTGCCTTGAACACCTCGGCCATCCCACCGACGTTGATACGGTCGAGCAGGAAGTACTTTCCGAAAGGTACAGGTTTGGTCAAGCGCTTGCCTTTTCGGCCGTCCTTGCGGGTGCCAAATCCAGTGTCAAGACCGGCAGGTTACTGTCAGGTCCGCTGGAAAACCAAATAGACTCAAGCCGATGGACGGGGTCATCCCTCGATCCACACCCGCTTCATCACGTCGCCTTTCGCCAGCTTGTCGACCACCTCGATGCCGGACAGCACTTCGCCAAAAACTGTGTGTTTGCGATCGAGGTGGCTCTGCGGCGAGTGACAGATAAAGAACTGCGAGCCGCCGGTGTCCCGGCCGGCGTGCGCCATGGACAGCGAGCCGCGCTTGTGCACCTGGCGTTTGCCCGAGGTCTCGCACTTGATCTGGAAGCCCGGGCCGCCGGTCCCGGTGCCCAGCGGGCAGCCACCCTGGACCATGAAGTTGGCGATCACCCGGTGAAAAGTCAGGCCGTCGTAGAAAGGACGCGTGACCTTGGCGCCAGTCTTGGGGTCTTTCCACTCCTTGGTTCCGTCGGCCAGGCCAACGAAATTGGCCACCGCGCCGGGGGCGTCGTCGTCGAACAGCTCGGCGACAATCTCGCCCTTGTTGGTCTCGAAATGCACTTTCTTCATGTTGGTGGGCTCACGGTTTCGGGTGGGAGCGCCGCGCCGGGTGCCAGAGGGGCTGGGTCGGCGGGCGCGGTTTCAAGGTAGGCCAGAGTCGCCCCGACGGCGGCCCATGCAGGTGCCATGAGGGCGCCGAGCGGAATGAGGTACAGCAAACTTGCGCCGAGACAATACCCCAGCGTCTGTCCCGGGTGTAGGGCGAGATACTTCCATTTGCCCGCGAAGCTCGTCGCGCGGCGCGCCAGCGGATAGTCGAAGCCGTCGAAGGCGAGGAAAAGCGCATACAGCACCACCCCGACCGCGGCCCCCACTCCGGTCAGTGCCGAGAGCGCGAGGCCAACGCCCAGAGCCAGCGCATAGAGAATGACCTTGGCAAGACCGTGCCCCAGAGCCCGCCAGGCGCCCGCGAAGAAGCCCACACCAAGCGAGGTGCCGCGCACGATGGCCTCGGTCTTCTCGCTCAAGAGGTCGACGAACGGCGCCGTGATCAGAGGCTGTAGCACCACGAATAGCAGCAGGCCCAGCAGGCCGGCGAACGCGACGAGCGCAATCCACGCCACCACCGGCGAGGTTGCGAACAGTTCGGCACCGATGCGGGCACGTACCAATCGAACGGCCAGCAGCGTGGTCCCGGCCGCCAGCGCTGCGCCCAGCAAGACGGGCGCCACCAGATACCACCACAGCCGATGCCGAGCCACGAAGGCGGCACCGCGAAAGGGCGCCAGCAAGCCCCTTACGAATCCCAACGGCTATGTCCTATTTTCACGCAACCAAACGCTGGTTGCGGCCGAACAGTGGGCAGGAGGATCCCCATGTCAGATACCCGCATCGATACTACCCGAGCCAGCGTGACCGTCGAGCCAGCCCGCGCCCGGCAGACCCAGCCGCCCGCGACCCCGTTCCGCGACGTCCTGGCCGGCGGGGTCAACATCCTGATGGCGGGCGCCGAGGCCGCCACCAGCGTCGTCGGCGGACCGGTGCTCGCGGCCGCGGTCCACGAAGCACGCGGCACCGCCGTCGCCGGCATCGGGGGTGATAACGGCGGATCGGCCGCTGCAGGAATCGCCGCGAGCGCCGGGGTGCCGGGCGCCACCGGCCCGGCCGGGTCCGAACTGGCGACCATGCATGCGATGCAGCGAGAGAGCCAGCTCTTCAACATGCAGCTCATCAACCTCCAGGAAGACATCCAGAAGGAGAGCCGGCACTTCAATACCGTCTCCAACGTGCTGCGGGCCAAGCACGACACAGCCAAGTCGGCCATCGGCAACATCCGCAGCTGAGGCCTCGGCAAGCCCATGCTAACCTCCGTCCCAACATGAAGGTTCAGGGGCCAGGTGCGGGACCACCCGTGCCGGAGATCGAGGGTGGGCCCGGCAAGCCCGAGGGCGCCGCCGGTCTGGACGGCAAGAAGTTTGCCGACAAGGTTGGTCTCGACAAGAGCGCCGCGGTGACCGATCCGGCCCGGATCGGGGAAATCGCCGGGGCAGACAAGGTGGGCGGCGCGGCCAGGGTCAGCGGGACGACTCCGCCGCTCACCGCGGACATCGGTGCTGAGCTGGCGGCCAGGCGCATCGCGCCCGAGGCAGCGGTGGACCAGGTGATCGAGCGGGTGCTCGACAAGCAGATCGGCGCCAATGCCCCTGCGGCCGTCCGCGAGCAGGTCGGTGCGGCGCTGCGCGACGCACTCATGTCGGACCCGATGCTGCTCGACAAGGTCCGCAGCCTGGGCGGCTGAACCGGATCTCACCGCGCCTGCTGGTCAGGGCGCGGACGCCGGCAACGCCTCGGCCAGGGCGGCGGAGGCAAGGCGGAGGGCCTCGCGGCGGGCATGCACGAGCTCGCGGACTTGTGGCGCCAGGAACACGGCCTCGGTGTCGAAGGCAGCGAGCGCGTCGGCCAGCATGGCGGCACGCTCGGGCGCTGCGGTCTTCTTGTCTATGATCACGTGCCACTTGCCCTTGATGCGGCAAAGGCCACCGCCGCTTGACGCCCCCACCGACCCCAGCGATTCGTAGCGAACCCGCACCCCTAGCTGGGTCGCGGCGGCTTCCAGGGCTTCGGTCATCTGCTGGGACTTCATCTGGCGGTTTGGTCTCCCGGTGGGTTGGACGGCAGGAAGTGGTTGACGGGAACCGTGACCACAAATGTTGTACCCCCACCCGGGCGACTCTGAAAACTTATTTGCCCGCCGTGAGCGTTGACGATGTTGCGCACGACCGAAAGTCCCAGCCCGCTGCCCTTGCCCGCGGGCTTCGTGGTGAAGAAAGGCTCGAAGACATGGGCGCGATCCTCGTCGCGAATGCCGACGCCGCTGTCGGAGACCGCCATGCTGACCGTCGCGTCGCGAGTCCCCCAGGTGCGAACCCGGATGGTGCCGCCCGATTCAGCGACCGCGTGGGCGGCGTTGGTCACCAGGTTGATGACGATCTGGAGGATCTGGTCGCGCACCACGTGGGCTCCGGGGAGATCCTTGCCGTAGTCGCGCTCGAGCACGGCGTGGGCGCCGTCGATGACGTGCTCACAGAATGACAGGCCCTGTTCGATCACGTCGTTCCACACCGCGCGCTCGGCCTTGGCGCCCGACGGACGGGCGTAGCTGACCAGATCGCGGGCGAAGCGCTTGATGCGTTCCGCGCCCTCCTGGATCTTGCGCAAGCGATCGATGTCCGAAATGTCGAAACTGCCGCCGGCCTTGCCCGGCGTCTGCAGGGTCGCCTTGCGCAGGACAGCCTCAGCGCACACCTGGATCGACATCAGTGGGTTATTGATCTCGTGCGCCACACCGGCGGCGATCTGTCCGACCGTGGCCAGTTTCTCGGCCTGGATGATCTGGCTCTGCAGCTGCCGAAGCGCCGTGACATCCTGCCCGATGGCCAGCGTTGCGGCCACCTCGCCGCCGTGACCGCGCACCACCACCGCATTGAACAGCGCGCGCAAAGTGGCGCCGCCTGCCGACGGTAGGCGCACCTCACGACTCGCCGGTTCGAGGCTGGCGGCGACTTGCTTGATGAGCTGGCCGACATCGGGAACGTCCAGTTCGCCCAGCCAGGGCAACAGATCGCGGCCGATGACCTTGTCGCGCGGAAAGCCGGTCAGGCGGTTCATCGCGCGATTCCACACCGTCACCCGCCCGCCAGCGTCGGTGGCAAGGATGAGGACATTGGCCTGATCAATGAGCAGTTGCAGGTAGTCCTGCAAATACTCGGTCTGGCGCAGCAGGCGCCGGGTGTGGCCGACCACCGCGACGTGGTTGGCGATGGGGATGACCAGGCCTTTGTCCTGGCGAAGCGGCGGCGTCGCAGCCACGCCGCGGCGGCCGATGACCTGCCGGTAGTTGACATGGACCTCGCCGGTGAGCTCGCCGCCCGCCAGCAACGGCACCGAGAAACCCGCGACCGCATCGCGGAAGATCAGAGGATACGCGTCGACGATCTCGATCACCCGGCCCGAGCCATCCGTGGCGCGCAGGTTGTCGGGCAGATTCTGTCGAATGTTGGCGTAGTCGAGCGCGCCGCGCTGAATGGTAGGGCGCATTTCGAGCGCGTCGTCGACCAGGCCGGCGTCGGCGTGAAGCTCGACCGCGCGAAGCGTGCTTGGATCGATGGTGCGGAGGGCGATGAGCCGCTCCGGAAGCAATTGGCGCAGGGTGCGCAACAAGAGTTGGGTCAGGTTGGTCTCGCGCAGATCGGCGGTGACGTCGCGCGAGAACGAGATGATGGTGCGCAGAACGTCGGAGGGAGCCAGCAACGGATAGGTGGAATCCAACTCGGATTCCGGCGAATCCGAGTCGCCGGACTCGGGCGGCGCTGCCGGCTTGCTCGCGGGTGTTGTCCGGCCGGTCGTGGCGGCGCCTGGTTTTGCCCGGCCAGAACCGCCGCGCGTGGGTGTGGTCGGCTTTCGCCGCGCGGCCATCAGCGGCCCGCCATCCGATGGCTCGCCACCAGCGGCGCGGCGGCAGCACTGGCGGCGGTCCACACTTCGCGCACCGGAACGTTCGCCCGCGCCGCCAGACGCTTGCAATCCTCGAACTCGGGCGCGGCGCCGATCACGACACCGTCCAGCGCCGCCAGCTTGACGGTCACGGGGCCGAAGCGAGTCTTGACCCGCGCGATCGATCGACCCAGCACAGTCCGGTTGGCTGCGATCACCCGCACGCCCAACGTGGTCGAGTGGCGGAAGAACGCCTGCTCCAGCGCAGGCCGCAGGTCGGCCGCGACCAGCGCCGAAACCTCCAGCGCCGGGCGACCCTTCTTCATCACGATCGGAGTCGACCAGACGTCGACCGCGCCGACAGCGAACAGCGCGGTTGCCAGTGGCTCGACGAGTTGCGGGCTCATGTCGTCGATGTTCGCCTGCACCAACAGCACGTCCGGAGCCGACGGGCCGAGCGCGGCGCCCAGCGGAACACCGAGCAGAACGCGCAAGACGTTGGGCCGATCGGAAAGCTCGCGCGTGCCCGCACCGAAGCCCTGGCCAGCCAGACGCATGGGCGGCGGTGGTCCGAACTCATCGACCACGGCGGCCAGGATGGCGGCGCCGGTCGGAGTGGTCAGCTCACCGTGTCCCTCGGAGCGCGTCGGTATGCCTGCCAGCAGCGCCGCAGTCGCCGGCGCCGGCACCGCGACCCGACCATGAGCGGTGGCCACGCTGCCGGTACCCAGCACCGGGGCGGTCGCGGACACCGACGACGGCGCCAGGTGCGCGATGGCCGCCGCCGCGCCGACCACATCCGCAATCGAATCATAGGCCCCGACTTCGTGGAACGCGACCCGCGCCACCGGCACCCCGTGCAACTCGGCCTCGACCTCGGCGATGCGGCGGAAGATCTCCTCGGCCAATCGTCGTGCCTCGCCCGGGATCCTGGCGCGGCTGAGCAATCGTCGGATCTCGGCGTAGTCGCGGTGGTTGTCCGCGTGGTCGTGATCGGGGCTCGCGTGATCGTGATCGTGATCGTGATCGTCGCCCGCGTGATCGTGATCGTGGCGTGCGACCAAGGGGTGAAAATGCGCGTGCGCGAGTCTGGCCGCCGGTCGGGCGGGGCGGCGACTGGCCTTCCGCTGTCCCGGCCACGTCACGACGAAGCCGGTGCCCATGAAAGCGCCCCGCTTGCGCTTCTCGAAGCGCGCCTTCAGGCCCGGCACCTTCATCGCTGCGACGGCGGCGGTGACCACCTTGCGCGGCACCCCCGCGTCGACCAGCGCGGCCACCGTCATGTCGCCCGCGATACCCGACTGCGGATCGAAATGCAGATGCAGGCCATGCGCGCGGCTCATGTCGTCACGGGCGTTTGCGGTTGATCTGCGACGCCAGGCGGCCGGCGCCGAAACCATTGTTGATGTTGACCACCGCCACCCCTGCTGAGCACGAGTTCAACATGGTGAGCAGCGCCGCCACGCCGCCGAAGCTAGCGCCATAGCCGATGCTGGTCGGCACCGCGATCACGGGCCGCGCGAACAACCCGGCGGTCACTGTCGGCAGCACGCCGTCCATGCCCGCGACTGCGATCACGACCTCGGCGGCCTCGATCGCCGCTCGGTGAGCCAGCAGGCGGTGCAGACCCGCCACGCCGACGTCGAAAATGCGCGTGACCTGGTTGCCATCGAGCTCGGCGGTGACCGCGGCCTCCTCGGCGATGGGAATGTCCGAGGTGCCGGCGGTCAGTACAGCGATGGTGCCGCGGCCCTTGTCCTGCGCCGGCGTCGGCCCCAGCACGACCATGCGTGCGGCTTCCAGGTAGTGCGTACCGGGCAGCAGCGCCAGAATTTCCTGGGCCTTGTCCGCCGACACACGCGACGCCATGACCGTGCCACCGTCGCGGTGGAGCTCGGTCAGAATCGCCGCGATCTGGGCTGCTGATTTGCTCTCGCCGAAGATGACCTCGGAAAATCCGGTGCGCAAGCGACGGTGCGTATCGGCGTTTGCGAAACCCAGCGCGCGAAACGGCAGGTCCTTGATCTCGGCCAGCGCGGCGTCGGGCGAGACAGCGCCGGCTCGCACCTGCTCAAGCAGGCGGCGCAAGGTTTCGGCGTCCACGCCGGCAACACTACCAGAGCGCAGTCAGTGTCCGAGAAGGCTTTTTCCTTCGCCGTCCGCCTGTAAGATGCCGGCCCATGCGCAACCCGCCCCGTTCCGCCCTGCCCCACGCGCTCGCCGCCGTGCTGTGTGTCACCACCGCCGTCGGCGCGTGCGCATCGTCGGCCCCCGGCCGGCGCTTCGTGATCGCCGCGAACGACGAGAAGGTCCACTGGGACGATACCGGCAAGATGGTGCTGGGCGCCCCGGGCAAGGACACCGTCTCGATCCTGGACGTCACTAACCGCGAGGCGCCACGCATCGTCGCGAACCTGGCGCTCGACAACACCGTGATTGGCCCGCCCACCAACGTGGCCATCGCGCCCGACGACTCCATCGCCCTGGTCGCCAACTCGATGGCGTGGACGCAGGACGCAGACGGCGTCTGGAAGAACGCGCCCGACACCAGGATCCACATCATTGATCTGCGCGCGAGCCCACCCCGCGCCGTCGGCACGGTGGACGCGGGCAAGCAACCGTCAGGCATCGACATCAGCCCGAAAGGCGATCTCGCCATCGTCGCCAACCGCGCCGAGAAGTCCGTCACGGTGTTGACCATCGCGGGCACCAGCCTGAAAGCGATCGAGACCATTGCCATGAACGACGAGGTTGCCACGGTCGCGTTCACACCCGATGGCAAGCGCGCACTGGTGGTGAAACAGCCAGCGCACAAGCTGGCGGTGCTGGACGTGAACGGCACCAAGGTGACCTACGGCGGCGTCGACATCGAGGTCGGCCAGTGGCCCTACAACGTCGTAGTCACGCCCGACGGTAAGCTGGCACTGACCGCGGATCTGGGCGCCAAGGGCGGCTCCGACGGCAAGCCCGATACGGTCTCGGTGGTGGACCTCGAGCAGAACCCACCCCGGGTGATCGATCGCGTGGAGGTTGGTGACGGCCCCGAGGGACTCGCCATCAGCCCCACCGGCAAGACCGCCGTCGTCATGATTCTGCGCGGCTCGAACGGCGATCGCTCGGCACCGTTCTTCCACCGCAACGGCAGCGTCGTCGCGCTGAAGATCGACGGCAAGAAGGTGACACGGCAGAACGAGATAGAGGTGCGCGCGCTGCCCGAAGGCGCCGCTTTCAGCAGCGACGGCTCGCACGTCTACGTCGGCAACTTCCTCGACAGCGATCTGTCGATCCTGCGTGTCACCTCCGACGGCCTGATCGACACTGGCAAGCGCATCGCCCTGCCCGGCCACCCCGCCGCGCTGAGGTGACCGCCAGCACCTGGACAAGGCTCACCCGAACCTTGACCGCCGCTTGACTGGCTGGTACTTAGTGGCGGGCAACCTCACCGGGGGTCGCAGGGGGCTGTAGCTCAGCTGGGAGAGCGCCTCAATGGCATTGAGGAGGCCAGCGGTTCGATCCCGCTCAGCTCCACCGAAATCAAGCGCGCGAGACGACGGGGGATTCCGTCGTCGGCGCCCGGGTCGGTGATGGGTGAATTCCGCGCCGCGTGGTTCTCATATGCTTCTCTTGCACGCCGCTCACGACGCCTTACGGGCCGCAGCGCCCCGTCGAGCACGCTCAGCGTGCGTTGCTGGCGAGCAGCCGCCACCGCTTCTGGCTTGGCGTAGCTTTCGATCGTGGTGGTGACCGACTCGTGGCCGAGTGAAGCGGCGACAACGGCGCCGGTCACGCCTGCTTTCCGTGGCCAGCGTCATGTTCGTCGAGGCGATCAGGCTCGCCCGCATCGAGTGGTGGGCCAACGCTGTACGCGAGCACGAGCTTTTCGCAGCCACGTCGCCGGCCTTTGCCCTTTTGAGGAGCGAGCGGACAAGACCCCGCAAGTCGTCGTCCGTCACGGCGTCGAGCAGTGCCGAGCGTAGGGCAGCCACGCGGCGGGCGAACGCGGCAGTCACGACCGTGGTAGCCTTTCCAGCATGAGCCAGCGCTACACGGTGGTCTTCGAACGCGAGGAGGATGGCGGGTTTTCCGTGTTCGTCCCCGACCTGCCCGGCTGCGCCTCCCAGGGCGATACCCACGACGAGGCCCTCGCCAACATCCGCGAGGCAATCGAGTCCTACCTCGGGGCCCTCGCCAAGCTGGGCCAGCCCGTCCCGGAGCCGCGGCATTCCGTTGAGACCGTCCAGGTCGAAGCGGCGTGAGCGGGCTTCCCCAGGTCAACGGCGTCCGCCTGCTCCGAGCGTTCGCCCGAGCGGGCTTCGAGGAAGTTCATCGCAGCGGTAGTCATGCCACTGTCGCCCACCGCGTCGCTGCGCGGGGTGCGCTCGGTGAAACCCGCCGGTCCGAAATGGCATTGAGGAGGCCAGCGGTTCGATCCCGCTCAGCTCCACCGAAATCAAGCGCGCGAGACGACGGGGGATTCCGTCGTCGGCGGCCCCCTGGCGCCGGGGCTGCGCTACCGGGACATCGAGGCCGCCTACTTGAGGTAGGTCCAGTCGATGGCGGCGTCGATCAGCTTGTGGCCGTCGGCGTTCGCGGCGACAAGGCTCCCCTCCTGCGCGTAGAAACCGACCCGCTTGGCGGGCGCCACGAGTCCGACCATCATCGCGTTGGCCGGGTAGGCAAAGATCGAAGCCCGGGCGGCCGCACCCATGATCGTGGCCACTTTCACCGCGGCGGCGGCCGGGGTGCCCCAGTTCATGAGGCTCCCCGTCGTGTTCACAATCGGGCTTCCGGTCAGGCCCGCCGCCAGGGGATGGCCGTCCCTCGTTATAGTGATGGTCGTCTGATTCGCGCTGTTACCACCGTCGGCTCCTGTCGCGACCATCGCCATTTCGTCGAAAACAGCAAATTCCAGGCACAGAACCGGCGACGTGGTGGCGACCAGCTTGGCCCCCAGACTCCCCGACAGGATGCTGGGCGCGATGACCACAAGCGACTTGGCGTTCGCCTCCGCCACCGTCACAACAGCGTCGCCGACCAGCGTGACGGCGAAGCCCCTGTCCATCATCCGCTTCTGAAGGGCCATGTCGCCCGGGCTCAGCCCGGTCACATCACCCACGACCAACAACGCTTGCTTCGCCCCGCCAGCCAAGTCGGGCGGGCTGCCGGACATCATGTCTCGCGGCGGGGGGGCCATATCTGGCGGCGGCATCATCGCCAGGTCCATCGCCTGCCCGGGGCGCACGTCCATGTTCATCGGCGGAGCGGCGTCCAGCCCAGCGCCTCCGCCGGTACCAGCCCGAGGAGCCACGCTGCCACCGGAGCCGCCACTGGCAGCGCCAGCGCCCCCGCCACTACCAGCCCTGCCACCCAAGCCCCCATTTCCAGCGCCTCCGCCGGTACCAGCCCTGGGAGCCACACGACTGCCACCCAAACCGCCGGTTCCATCGCCGCCCCCCTCTCCGCCGCTTTCGCCGCCGCCATTCTCCACGGCCCGCATGGCGGGTTGGGGCGCGGAACAGGCGCCGGACACTCCGAGCAGTGACAGAAAAACTAGCGGCGAGAACGCTCTCCAAGACAAATTATGCATCTCGGCACTCCTACCCAGCCCATCTAAGGGGTACCGCCGGGCTACTCAACTGTATCACTTCATGTGTGGC
>JANPCZ010000253.1:0-18370 GCA_031431215.1 Myxococcales bacterium | reverse complement strand
GTGCAGCAGAGCCTGCTCAAGCTGCTCGAAGGCCGCGAGGTGTTCGCGCCGGTCAACGTCACCCAGCACTGGAACAAGCACGACTTCGTCGTGGTCGACACGCAGGACATCCTGTTCATCGCCGCGGGCACGTTCTCCGATATCCGCGTCTACGAGGACACCCGCCAGGTCGGATTCGGCGCCGCCGACGAGCCGCCGCGCAAGCGGGCGCGGCCGATAAGTGAGAAGGACTTGCTCGACTACGGCCTCATCGCCGAGCTGCTTGGCCGCCTGCCGGTGCGGGTCGAGCTTGAGGCGTTGAGCGACGACGAGCTGTTGCAGATCCTGACCGTGCCACCCGACGCCGTGATCAAGGAGTACCAGGCTCTCCTGAAGGTCGATGGCGTCGATCTGCGCTTCTCCGACGAAGCACTGCGCGCCGTGGTCAGCTTCGCCCAGCACCGCAAGACCGGCGCGCGCAGCCTGCGCACCTTCATTGAAGAGCTGTGCCACGACATCATGTTCGAAGCGCCCGAACGCAAGGGCGAAACCATCGTCATCGACGGCGCCGCCGCCCGCGCTCGCCTCGACCGCTTCGGCGAGGGTCTGGCGCCGCGCGACGGCTAACGGTAGCCAACGACGCCATGGATCGAAACCTCGCGCTCGAAGTCGTGCGGGTGACCGAGGCGGCCGCTCTGGCTGCCGCGCGTCTCATGGGTCGCGGCGATCGCGATGGCGCCGATCAAGCTGCCACGACGGCGATGCGCCACACCCTCAGCGCTCTACACATCGACGGCACCGTGGTGATTGGCGAAGGCGAGCGCGACCAGGCCCCCATGCTGTACATCGGTGAGAAGGTCGGCGACGGGGCGCCCGGCGCGCCCGCGGTCGACATCGCGGTCGATCCGCTGGAAGGCACCAACCTGTGCGCCACGGGCGACTGGGACGCGCTTGCGGTGATCGCCATCGCCGAGCATGGCCAGTTCCTGGCTGCGCCCGACACGTACATGCAGAAGCTGGCGGTCGGATCGATCGGCCGTGGCGTGGTCGACATCCGCCGCTCGCCTACCGAGAACCTGCGCGCGCTGGCACGGGCCAAGGGCGTGGATGTCGCCGATCTCACCGCCATCATTCTGGAGCGTCCGCGCCACGCAGCGCTCATCGACGAGGTGCGCGCGGCGGGCGCCCGCATCCGGCTCATCCGGGACGGCGATGTGGCGGGTGCCCTGGCGTGTTGCGATCCCGCCACCGGCATCGACATCCTGCTGGGCACTGGCGGCGCACCCGAGGGCGTGCTGGCCGCGGCGGCGTTGCGCTGCCTGGGCGGCGAGATGCAGGGCATCCTGACTTTTCGCAGCCCCGAGGAGGCCGCTCGCGCGCGCAGCATGGGCATCGCCGATCCCAATCACGTGTACGCCATCGACGAACTGGCCGCGGGTGACGTCATGTTCGCCGCCACCGGAGTCACCGACGGCGCGCTCCTGCGTGGCGTGCGCTTCTTTGCCGATGGCGCCGAGACGCAGTCACTGGTCATGCGCTCGCGCTCGGGCACCTCGCGGGTGATCACGACCCGCCATCGCTTTCGCGGCCAGCCACGCTACGATGGCGACCCGTCGCCGTCGGAAAGCATGTCATGAAGATCCGCGACCTGTTCACGTCGCGGCGCCGCGTGTTCTCGTTCGAGTTCTTTCCGCCCAAGACCGACGTCGGCCTCGCCACTCTGGAGAAAACCATCCACGATCTCGCCGATCTGGCACCCGGCTACGTGTCGGTCACCTACGGCGCTGGCGGCTCGACCCGCGACCGCACCATTGATCTGGTGTCGCGCATCCAGAAGGATCACGGCATCACCGCCATGGCACACCTGACGTGCGCGGGCGCCGGGCGCGACGAGATCGCATCCGTGGTCGATCGGCTGGTCGCCGGCGGCATCGAGAACATCATCGCCCTGCGCGGCGATCCACCCGCCGGCGCCGAGCGCTTCGAGACCCCGCCCGACGGTTTTGCCCACGCGTCTGATCTGACGGCGTTCCTGCGCGCCCGCTATGGTGCTCGCCTGTGCCTTGCGGGCGCCGGATCTCCCGAAGGCCACATCGAATGCCGCGATCTCGCGCGCGACATGGACAACCTGGTGATCAAGGTTCGCGCCGGGATCGACTTCATCATCACGCAACTGTTCTTCGACAACCGCGCGTACTTCGACTTCGTCAAGCGCGCGCGCGCCGCCGGCATCACCGTGCCGATCGTGCCTGGCATCATGCCCATCACCACGGTGGCCGGCATCGAGCGCATGGCCAAGATGTCGGGCCCCAGCATCCCGCCCGCTCTGCGCGCCGAGCTTGACCGCCGCCGCGACGACGTCGAGGCGGTGAAGGCGCTGGGCGTCGCGCAGGCCACCGCCCAGTGCGTGGACCTGCTGCACGGCGGGGCACCCGGCATCCACTTCTACACGCTGAATCAGTCGCCCGCGACGCGCATGATTCTGACCGCCCTGAAGACCACCGGTCTGGCGTAGACGAGAGGTCGGCCATGAAGAAGTCGGATTTCGATTCCGAGCCCGAGTTGCCCCTGGAGTTCGGACCATCTTCGAACGGTGAGGTGGCACCACCTCCGCGGACCCGGCGCGACGACATCACGGAGCAGACCTACCGTCGCCTGGTCGACGAGAAGTCGCAACGCCTGGGCATGTCCCGGCGTGACTACCTGGAAAGCGCGTGCGGCATGGCCGCCGCCCTGTTCGTGGTCAACCAGGTTGCTGGTTGCAGCGACCGGGGCCAGTCCACGGCTGGCGGCGCGGGCTTCAGCCGCGATGCTGGCTTCGACGTGCCCCGCGACGTGAGCGGCTCGGAAGCCGCCTTGATTGGCCGCGATGCCGGCTTCGATATCCCGGGCGACGCCCTCGACGATCCGGACCGCGCCAGCGCCGTGGTGGGCGGTGACGAGTTCATCTTCGACGTGCAGGTGCACAACACCGCGCCGCGACCGCCGTGGACCGCTTCGGTATGCGCGAACCGCGATCCCATGATCTGCCCGACCGATTTCATGCGCGAGGTGTTCGTGGCCAGCGACAACATGGTCGCGTGCCTGTCGGGTTTCCCGAACGACACGCCCGCCATCGAAACCCGCGCCCGATTCAAAGAGTTGCTCGACATGCTGGGCGGATCGCCACGCCTGCTGATGCACGCGAACGTGCTGACAGCGACAGCGGCCTCGCTCGACACCATGGCGCGCAACGCTCAGATGTACCCGGTGGCCGCCTGGAAGACCTACCCGGCGCTGGGGCGACTCGACAGCCCGGCCCTGATGCCCTTTCTCGCCCGGGCGCGGGCGCTCGACATCAAGGTGATCGCCAGCCACCGCGGCCTGGGCGGCCAGCCGACGTACATGGACGATTACTCGCCGCGCGACATGGTGGCGGCGGCCAAGATGAACCCGGACATCACCTTCCTCGTGTACCACTCGGGCTACGACGCGACCACGCGCGAGGACCATCCGTTCAATATGGCCAATCCGGTGGGCCTGGATCGGCTGTTCGCGGCGCTCGAGGAATTCGGGGTCGGCAAAGACGGCAACATCTATGCGGAGCTGGGCTCGACCTGGGACAACCTTCGCCGTGACCCGGCCCAGGCGGCGCACGGATTGGGCAAGTTGCTCAAGTACCTGGGCCCGGATCGGATCGTGTGGGGCACCGACTCGGTGCTAACCGGGCGCCCACAGGCTCAGATCGAAGCGTTCCGCGCCTTCCAGATCCCGCAGGCCATGCAGGAAATGTTCGGGTACCCGGCGCTGACACCCGAGGTCAAGCGCAAGATCCTGGGTCTCAACGCCGCTCGAGTCTACGGCGTCGATCCGGCGGCGTTGCGGCTCAAGCTGACGGGCGATGACATCGCCAGGGTCAAGCTCGCCTACCGCGACGATCCGCGTTCGGTGCCGATGCCGCGCCGACGGCCGCACGGACCACGCACGCGGCGCGAATATCTAGCCTTCCTGCGCTGGAGCGGCGAGCGCGTGTGAGCGAGGCCAGGCGAGGCCACACCAGCCTTGACCCGCCCGCATAGTTGGCCCTTGCTGATCGCCGCGACACCGACCACCAGGCCGCTGCCGCCGCCATGAAACGGCTCCGGGAACCCCTGATCACGACGTGGCCGGTTCTGACGGAGACATGCCACCTAATGGCCAGAGAACTGGGAATACCGACCGAGATCCGCTTCGTGCAGGGCATCGAGCGGGGCGCCGTCGCCCGAGCCTGGCCAGGCACCGTGTGCTCACGGAGTCTTGCCGGCGAGCTCTTCGTCGACGATGCGCTTGACCGCGGCCGCGTCGAACGCGCCCTTGTGGGTCTTCATGATGTCGCCCATGACCTTGCCGGCCTGCTTGGGATCAGAGACCGCGAGGCGTGTCAGGGCCTCCTTGACCGCCACCCGCACTTCGTCGTCGCCGGCGGTCTTGGGCAGGAAGCGCGCGCAGAAGGCGATCTCGAAGTCGAGCTGCTGGACCGATTCCTTGCCGCGATCACCGAGGGCGGCGTACTCGTCGCGCGCCTTCTTCATCTGCTTGGCGTAGGCGGTCACCACATTGAGCCACAGGGTGTCGTCGAGCGGTCCCTCGAAGCCGGCGGAGGTGCGACGTTCCATGTGCTTGGTCTTGATCATGCGGATGCAATCGAGCGTGGGCTGGTCCTTGGCGCGCATCGCCTCTTTCAAGAGATCTCCAAGCTGGCTTTCGATCGACATGGGCTGGCTCCTTGCGGCTCCTTGGGAAAGGGCCGGTACTCTAGCCCGGATCTCTCGCGTTGCCGTTTTTAAGCCCGGGTCTAGACTTGGGCGCTGGGGGGTACGACCATGGCGAAATCGAAGTTGCTGGCCTCGGGCGCCCTGCTGGTATTGGTCCCGCTGCTGGCGTACGCGCAAGAAGCGCCGCAGGCGCCGCCCGAGCCCTACGGCCCCCCGCCCGGCGCCCAGGGCATTCCTCCCCACGTCGAGGGCCAGGCGGAAGCCGTCGCTGGTGGCGGCTTTTGCTACGGCGGCGCACACCCGGTCGACACGCGCGTCGCCGCCGGGTCGGCCTGGGACGAAACTTCGGGCACGCACCAGCACACCTACCCACCGTTTGATCTGCGTCTGTTCTCGTTCCGCGACGGCTGCTACTACTTCGTTGGCGATCCGACTGACTTCGGTTACCGCGGCCGCACGTACAGCTACTGGGGTGCGCACCCGGTTCTCGACGGCTACGGCGGCGGCTGGTGCTTCATGATTGGCGGCCACGGGCACATGTGGGAGCCGTGGTCGCCCTACTTCGTCATGACGGGCCCGTGGCACTACTGGTACGGACCCTACGACGCGTTCTTCTGGGGGTACTACCCGTACTGGGCGCACTATTACCGCAGCTACTACCCGCACTATTACGCTGGCGGACGGTTCTCACGCGGGCGCGACGTGCACGTGGCGCCACCCATCACATCGGTGCCACCGCCATCCGCAGCGAACACTGCCGCGTCCGGGATGCCGGCGGCCGCCTCGGGCTCGACGCCCGGCTGGCGCGGCGGCACCGCGCCAGCCGAGGGCCGCTCGGCCCTGCCCAGCTGGCGCACCGGGGAGTCGGGCAATCGCACCGGGGTCGGCCGGGCCCCGCGTTTCTACAACGACGGCAACACGATCACGCCGTCGACGGTGCCGAGCGGCCAACCGATGCGCCTGCGCGAGAGCACGCGCGCCGCCGAATCGGGCGACTGGCGCTCGTCGCCAGGCTCATGGGGCGGCGGCGGCAGCCCGGCGCCGTCGTTCCGCAGCGCCCCCACCTACTCGGCCCCGCCCCGGCAGTCGGCGCCCTCGGCGCCGTCATTCCGCAGCGCCCCGTCCAGCGGTGGCGGCGGCGGCAGCGTTCCGTCGTTCCGTCGGCGCTAGCGAAGCTAGGGCTCGAGCGCCAGCATGCCCTCGGGCGCGTTCCGGCACACCGGCCCACAGCCTGGACCGTTGGGCTCGGACTTGCGATACACCGGCGCGAAGCGCCCATTGCCGAGACGCCGTCCGTCCTGCAGCACGGTCAGCTCGATGGTGCCAGGCGCGACGCCGGTGAACGAAACCCCTGGCAGCGACTGCGCCTTCGGATCACCCAGCGCACAGCCCGACTGCTCGACCACCGCGCCGCCCGGCCAGCTCTCGCAGCGCGGCTCGCGGCTGCACAGAAGGGGCATGACCACCTCGCAGAACCCGCTCACGCCATCAGCCGTCAGCTCGAACCGGTAGGTGCCCGGCGAAAAACCGCCGGGCCGAACGATGCCCATGCGAAAGCCGTCGACGCAACCGATCTCGGTGCACGCCCGGTTGCCCGGTGGGACTGACCCATCGCCCGAGGCGCCAGGCACGCACCCGGCAAGGCCCCCCATCGCCAGAAGCGCCAGCAGATATCGATGCGCGCGTGTGTGGCCAGCCTGGGTGAGCCTGGGGGTCATGATCGCGCCCAAGGGTAGCACGCCGGCTGCGGCCGCCCCCGCTCTGACAAGCCCTTGAAAGGCCACGCTGCACACCACGCCGGCGCCTATCGCCGCGAGCGCTTGGCGGGCTTGCGCCGCTCGACAGCGGCGGGCACTGGCGCCGCCATGGCCAGCAGCGGGAAGCTGGTGCGCACGACGTGGTCGCGATCGTTGGGCAGGTGCCACCTGCGGATCTGCTCGATCACGCAGATGCCCACCGTGCCGTCGAGCGGACCGTCGCAAGAGAGGCCGACCGACGCCACGCTACCGCCGGGCTCGATGTACGCGACCGCTCGGACCTCCCTCGGACCTAGCGGCCCGCAGCCGCCCAGCCCCGGCGACAGTGCCCCGATGTCCTTGGCCATGAGTTCCTGGCCCCATTCCACCACCTGGATCTCGCCCGACGATCTGAACTTGAGCGAGTACTCGAACTCGGTGTCGTTGTTGCCGCCCGGGGGCGGGAACGGGATGCGGCGGCCCTCGGCCACCAGACAGCGCTCGACCGCGTAGTGCCCAAGGGTGCTGCCGACCACCAGCACGTCGGAGACCTGGCCGGTCTTGCTGACCAGGAAACGCAGCACGACCTGGCCAGACACGTATTTGCGCTGCTCACCGGCTCGCTGGTAGCAATCCACGAGGGTTCGCTGGTGCTTTTCCATCGCGTCGTTGACGTCGTTGTCCGAGAGATAACCGCGATCGAACTGCAGGTGGACGTCCTGGTCCTTTTCATTGCCGAGGCCGATCGCGTGTGCACCCGGTCGCGCGCGCGCGGCGGGACCATCATCCGTCGCGGCGCCAGCAACGCTCGGACGCCGGGCAGGCGCATCGCTGCCACAGGCAGCTGCCGCCAGGAGAAGCGCCAGCAACGACGCCCCTATCATCGATGACCTCGAACAGCACATACCGAGGGTAAAAGGCATGCTACTCCTGGTCTGTTTCACCACGACTGGAATCTTTCGCCTGCGGTGGCGAAAGTAGCAGCCCCAACTACACGGCTCAGTAGGCCGGGCGGAACACGAACTCGTACTGCGCGTCGCCAGCCTGGGTGAGCTGCGGGTACTCGAAGTCCTTCAGTGTCGCGATGAGGCAGTCCTCGACCTCTTTGTTACCGAGCGTGCCGCCAACGATCTTGACTGCGGTGGCGTGGCCGGTGGTGCCGAGGCTGATCAGGGTTTTGACCGAGCCGAAGAACTTGCGGTCGTTCTTCTCGTTCATCACATCCTGGTAGCACTTGCGCGTGCTGGTCTCGCGCTGCTTCAGAACCATCTGGATCTCGGCTTCCTTGTCCGGTGGGATGCCGCCGGTCTGCACCGCCTGTTCGCTGGGCTTCACCACGGTGTAGCGCTGCTCGCTCGGGCCGCTCGAAGTCGACGCGCACGCCAGCAAACCGCACGCGAGGCCGAGACCTAGTAGTCGGGTGTTGTCCATGCGCATGTCCTCCCAGTGGGCCAAGTCTTAGTCCCGAAGGAGATTCGACGCAATCACCAGGCGCTGGATCTCGCTGGTGCCCTCGTAGATCTCGGTGATCTTGGCGTCGCGGAAGTGCCGCTCGACGGGGAAATCCGTGAGGTAGCCGTAGCCACCGAAGATCTGCACGGCCTCCTTGGCGGCGCGGTTGGCCACCTCTGACGCGAATACCTTGGCCATCGCGGCCTCGGTGGTGCAACGGGCACCCTCGTCCTTGCGGGCGGCGGCACGCCACACCAGCAAGCGGGCGGCATCGATATCCGTCACCATGTCGGCCAGCTTGAACTGGATGGCCTGATGGTATGCGATGGCCTGGCCGAAGGTCTTGCGCTCAAGCGCGTACTTGGTCGCGTCCTCGAGCGCCGCGCGCGCGATGCCTACGGCCTGGGCGGCGACGCCGATGCGCCCGCCGTCGAGCGTGTGCATGGCGACTTTGAAACCGTTGCCCTCACCGCCGAGGAGCGCATCGCCCGGCAGCTCGCAGTCGGTCAGAAAGATCTGGCACGACGGCGCGCCACGGATGCCGAGCTTGTCGTCGGGCGGCCCGAACGTGAGGCCCGGCGTCTTCGACCCGACCAGGAACGCTGAGATGCCCTTGTTGCCCTTGGCCGGATCGGTCATGGCGAACAGCACGACGGCGTCGGACACCGGTCCGTTGGTGATGAAGTTCTTGGTGCCGTTGAGCACGTAGCCATCGCCGCGCTTCTTGGCCGTGGTCTTCTGGGCCGCCGCGTCCGAGCCCGCGTCAGGCTCGGACAGCGCGAAGCAACCGAGTTTGCGGCCCGATGCCAAGGGCAAAAGCCACTCCTGCTGTTGCGCCGGGGTCCCGAAGTGCAGGATCGGATCGCAGACCAGCGAATTGTTCACCGACATGATGACGCCGCACGACGCGCACGCACGCGAGATCTCCTCCACGGCCAGCGCGTAGCTGACGTGATCCATGCCTGCGCCACCTAGGTCCGGCGGCACGGCGATGCCCATCAGACCGAGGTCCGCCATGCGGGCGATGATCTCGGCGGGAAAACGATGCTGCCGATCGATCTGGGCCGCCTTGGGCAGGATCTCGTCGGTGGCGAACTTCCGCGCGGTGTCGCGGATCAGCGTCTGCTCGGGGGTCAACTCCAGGTCCACGGACCATTTGTAGCACGCGGTGGTTGAGATGCTTCTCCGGCGCCGGACGCGCGCCAGGCATTGTCAGCTCACCTGATTTCGATGTCGTAAGGCAGGCGCGCCTGCACGCCGCTGCCACCTTCGAGCAAGAGCGGGAGCAGCAGTCGCACCGCGGGCCGAGCCAGCCGCGCAACCGCTTCGACCGCCAGGCTGGACGAACCTGCGGCGCCAGCCTCGATGCCAATGAGCGCACGCAGCCCCGACGCTGGCTTGCGCGGCAGCACCACCAGCTCGGGCAAACCACCACGGCCAAGTGACACGCCGGCGCGCGCCGCAGCATCGTCGATGGCCATGTCGAGCCCGCCGATGCGGTCGATCAGGCCCAGGCCCAGCGCCTCTGCGCCGGTGTACACGCGACCGCGGCCGAGCTCGTTGGCACGCTCGCGGGTGATCCCGCGCGACGCTCGGCCGCGTGCCACGGTGTCGAGGAACAGTCCGTACATGCCGGTGATACGCTCGCGCGCGGCCTCGCGCTCGCCGTCGGTCCAGGGCCGGTAAAGCGAATTCTGGTCAGCGCGCTCGCCGCGCTTGCTGGTCTCCTGACCGAGGCCGACCTTGTCCATCAGTTCCTTGACGTCGATCTTGTACGAGAAGATGCCGATCGAGCCGGTGACCGTCGACGGATCCGCGTACACCACGTCACCGGGCGCGGCGACGTAGTAGCCGCCGGATGCGGCCACGTCACCCATCGACAACACCACGGGCTTGCCAGCCTTGCGCAGCCGGGCCACTTCGCGGGCCATGCGATCGGACGCGTAAGCACTGCCGCCGGGCGAGTTGACCCGTAGCACGACCGCCTTGATGGACGAGTCGCCGCGCACGTCGGCAAGCGCGCCTATCACCGCGTCGGACCACGAAATACCGTCCTGGGGCAGCGGCGAGGTCGGCCCGGCCCCATCGGTGATCGTGCCGTCGATCATGATGACGGCCACCCGCCCGGGCTTCCACCACGCGCGCGCAAACGGCGTCAGATCTGCGTCGCGCACCGGTAGCTTGCGGCCGAGAGCATCGGTCACGAACGCGTTGATCTCCTCTTCGTCGGCGACGCCGTCGATGAGCCCGGCGGCCCGGGCCGCGGCCGCGCCGTGGTTGGCCTCTGCGATGGCCTGGCGCAGCTTGGCTTCATCGAGGCCACGCGCAGCTCGATCGCGCACGATCGCAGCGACGATGCGGGCGAAGTCGTCATCAAGCAACTTGTCGCGGTTCTCACGCACCGGTTCCGAGGACTCGCTCATCACGAACGGCTCCATGGCGCCCTTGAACTCGGCGATGCGCACGAGGTCCAGGTGCACCCCAAGCTGATCGAGCGCGCCCTTGTAGAAGGTGATGGTCTGTGACAAGCCCGCGACCGTGACCTCGCCGGCCGGGTGCAACGCGATGCGATCGCAGGCGCTGGCCAGGTAGTACTCGCCGGTCGACGGGAACGCCACGTACGCGTACACCGGCTTTTGCCGCCGCAAGCGTGCCACCAGATCACGCAGCTCTTCCAGCCGGCCGAGGCCGAGCCCCACGCCTTGCAGTTCAAGCAGCACGGCAGCCACCGCGTCGTCCTCGGCCAGGCGGCGTAGCAGGACCACTGTGTCGAAGAAAGCGTAGTCGTCGCCTAGCCCGCCCAGTTTCAACCGTGCGATGTACTTCGACGACGCCACGGCGGGCTGGCGGACATACAGCGAGGACAGGGCCGCGCTGCCGCCTGGGCCGATGCCGCCGCCGGCGGAATCTGAGCTGGCCAGACCCGCCACCGACATGTCCAGGTGATCCAGGCTGGCGGTCACGCCGATCGCGGCGCGCACCGGCGCCCTGTCCGGGGCCTCGAATCCCTCGCGGCCCACGTCGGCGTACAGCGCCACGCCGCGGGCGACGCGGGCGAACAGGCGGGCGTGTGGCCAGATGCTGTCGCGGGCGGTCCCCCGATCGTCGAAGCTCGCGCCCAGGCCCAGCTCGAATCGGTGGCTGCGCGGCAGGCGCAGCGCCACTTCGGCGTCCCACAGCCGCGACAGCGGAAACCCGCCGCCGGAGCGCGGCCGGAACACATCGCGCGCCGCAAGTCCAACCGCTATCGAGTTGGTCAAACGCGCACCGGCGCCCAGCGTGAAACTGTTGAGGCCGGCGTAGCGCGAACGAAAGACGTGGTCCCAGGCGACGCCAAAACCCAGGCTGCGCGACAGGCGAAAGCCCGAAGCCAGGCGCAGCTTGAGGTAATCGCGCGGCTGGCCGGGGATGCTCGGCCGCAGCCAGTGCAGGCCCAGCCCCAGCGACGAGCCCAGCGGCTGCCCGAACGCCACCAGGGGCGTGCCGAGCAAGAGCGCGGTGCCACGTCCTGGCCGCGCGTCGCCGTCGGCCCACTGGTTGGCAATGACCGACGTCGTGGTGCCATCGAGAAACGGAAGCTGCCCAGGATTCATTTCGACCGACGTCGCATCCGCTGTGCCGGCCAGCGGCGCGCCCGGCAACAGCACGCCGTGGGTGGGCGAGCGGTTGGGCCCCAGCTCGATGATCGTGACGACATCCTCGGCACGTGCTGGCCACCCGCCCAGAACAGCGAAGGCGACGACAGCCAGGGTGCGTAGGTGCATGGAAGGGCGCGAGTATATAGCCGCGCGCGATCCAGCGGCGCTGGCGCGGACGGCGTTTCGGCGTTTCAATGCGCCGATGCCCGCCCCGGCCATCGACACCGTGCTGCTCGACCTAGGCAACGTGCTGGTGTTCCACGACGACCGCCTGCTGCTCGATCGCTTCTCGCACCTGTCGGAGTTGTCGCCTGATCGGATCAAGCAAGCGTGGCAGCCGCTGTGGCCGCCGGTGCACCGAGGTGAGATCGCCGGCGACGATCTGCGGCGCGAGGTATGTGCGCGCGCCGGCGTTGACCTCGATGCCGAGGCGTTCTTCACGCTCTGGAACTGCCACTTCCGCGTGCACGATGCGGTCCTGCCACTGGTCGAGTCGTTGCTTGCGCGCGTGAAGGTGGTCCTGCTGTCCAACACCAACCAGCTGCACTGGCGCTTCCTGCGACCAAAGCTGCCGGTGCTGGATCGCTTTGCGGGCCTGGTGCTGTCACACGAGGTAGGCCTTTGCAAACCCGAGCCCGCGATCTTCAAGCACGCTCTTTCGGTCGCAGGTTCCCGGCCCGAGACCACGGCCTACTTCGACGATCTGCCGGCCTACGTCGACGCCGCCCAGGCGCTCGGCATCAACAGCCGCGTCTTCACCACCGCGGAGGCCTTCCGCCGCCAACTCGCGGCGCTCAACCTGTGATCACGCGGTCACTTCTGCTTGGTCTCGTAAACCTTCTGGTGCTTGGTCGCGGGCACGGACATCACGAAGCTCTTTCCCTGCGAGTCCACCGACAGGGTCACCACGTGACCGGCGCACGCCTCGTCCTGGTTGGCAATGAACTCGTCAGCGCCATTGGCGTCCTTGCCGTTCTCTCGTAGGTTCCTGTGTAACTGGTAGACGGCTCGGATGGTTGGCTGGGACCTGAGCGTGGTGAAGGTGCTGGCGTCGCCGCCCTTGCGAGCGCCATTGTTGACCACGGCGACGGTGGGTTTGAGGGTGCGCACCACCACCGGATTGTTTGAGGCGTCGCGTCCATGGTGGGTGCTCTGGTAGACGTCGACCTCGCCCACCCGATCCTTCGGGCACACCAGCTGGCCCTCTAGGTTCCAGGTCAGATCGCCGGCATCGAAGAAGCGAAACGGTCCGTGCGACAGCAGCATGACCGCGCTGTTGGCGTTGTCCGACGCGTCGGGATCCTTCTGGATGATCTCCTTGCACGCGGCAGCGTTGGCCTTGCCCTTGGTGGCAATGAACTTCTGCGCCGCCCCGAGGAACTGGAACACCGTCGGCGCCGCGCCCTTGGCGGACCGGAGCGCGATCTTTGCTCCTGGCCTAATCACCACCCGCTTGCCGACCTTGGCGTCGGTGTAGCCAGCTATCAACTTGCCAATTTTCTCGTTGTCATGCGCGGTCGGCACGCCGTTGTCGTACAGGGTCGCGATCGGCAGCAACTTGGCGAGTTCAGCCACGCCACCGAAGTGATCACCGTGGAAATGCGTGACGATCAGGTGATCGATCTGCTTCACGCCCGCCGCGGCCGCCGCCGCGAAGATGCGCTGGGCGTCGCGCGGCCCCGGATTGCCGGCGTCCACCAGCACTGACTCACCCGCCGGCGTGACAATCAGTGTGGCCGCGCCGCCCTCGACATCGATCCACGTCACATCGAGCCGCCGATCCGCCTCGCCCGCCACCACCGGCCTTGCGGCGAACGGTTCGCCGCAAACCGCGACGGCGGCCAAGCAGGTGACGGTCCTGATGTGCTTCATGCCGCCGCGTTTTACCGCGATTGACACCGACTTTCATCTCGGCCTTACTACCGCCCGTGTCGAGCCTTAAAATCACGCCAGCGGCACCGTCGGCGCTGGGAGACGATGCCGATCTGAGGCGACTGACGGCCGCCCGCTGGCGCGTGGCCATCTGGCTTACGGTCGTGATGCTGCTGGTCTACTTCGGTTTCATCCTGCTCACGGCCTTCAACAAGGGCGCCATGGGCCAGGAACTGACGCCGGGCCTGTCGTGGGGGATCCTGCTCGGCGCGATCGTCATCGTCGCCGCCTTCGTACTCACCGGCATTTACGTCAACTGGGCCAACACCCACTACGATCCCGAGTTGCGCGCCATCCAGCGCAGGGTGTTTGCTGATCCGCCCGGGCCGGGCGCGGGAGCGCCATCGTGAATCAAGCCGCCGCCGTGGTTCAGACCTCGCTGGGCAAGCCGAACGCGGTCGCCATCTCGTTCTTCTTCCTGTTCGTGCTGGTCACGCTGTCCATCACCTACTGGGCCGCTCGCCGCACCAAGACCACGTCCGAGTTCTTCGCCGCCGCCAGCCGCATCACCGCTGGCCAGAACGGTCTGGCGCTGGCCGGCGACTACATGAGCGCCGCCAGCTTCCTCGGCATCGCCGGCCTGGTGTCGCTGTCGGGCTTCGACGGGCTCATCTACTCGGTCGGCTTTCTGGTTGGCTGGCCGCTGGTGATGTTCCTGGTCGCTGAACCGCTGCGCAACCTGGGCAAGTACACCTTCTCGGACGTGGTCGCGGCGCGGCTCAAGCAGAAACCCATCCGCATCGCCGCCGCGCTGGGCTCGCTGTCGGTGGTCAGCTTCTATCTCATCGCGCAGATGGTGGGCGCCGGAAACCTCATCAAGACGCTGTTCGGCCTGTCGTACGAGACTGCCGTACTGATCGTCGGCACCGTGATGATCCTGTACGTGCTCTTCGGCGGCATGATCGCGACCACCTGGGTCCAGATCGTCAAGGCGGTGTTGCTACTGTCCGGGGCGACCATGCTGGCCGTCCTGGTGCTGGCCAAGTTCGGTATGAACCCGCTCAGGCTGTTCGCCGAGGCGGCGCGCATCAACGGGGCCGCCATGCTGGCGCCGGGCAAGCAGGTCGCCAACCCGATCGACGCCTGCTCGCTGGGTCTCGCGCTGATGCTGGGCACCGCCGGGCTGCCGCACATCCTGATGCGCTTCTACACCGTGCCCGACGCGCAGGCGGCTCGACGCTCGGTGTTCTACGCCACCGGCATCATCGGTTTCTTCTACCTGGTCACCTTCATCCTGGGCTTCGGCGCCTCGGTGCTGGTCGGCCAGAAGGTCATCACCGGCGTCGACAAGGGCGGCAACATGGCGGCCCTGCTGTTGGCCGAGGTGGTCGGCGGCCGCGGCTTGCTGGGTTTCATCTCGGCCGTCGCTTTCGCCACCATCCTGGCGGTGGTCGCGGGCCTGACCCTGTCGGGCGCCGCCGCCCTGTCACACGATCTGTGGGTCAGCGTCTTGCGCAAGGGCGACGTGCCCGAGCGCGAGCAGCTGCGCGTCGCCCGCATCGCCACCGCTGGCCTCGGCGTGGTGGCGGTGGTGCTTGGCATCTCGTTCAAGGGCCAAAACGTGGCGTTCATGGTCGGCCTCGCCTTTGCCATAGCGGCCAGCGCGAACTTTCCGGCGCTGGTCATGTCGCTACTCTGGCGCCGCTTCACCACCGCCGGTGCCGTGGCCAGCATGATCACCGGCAACATCGCGTCGGTGCTTCTGATCGCACTGTCGTCGACGGTACAGGTCGACATCCTGCACCGCTCGGCCGCGATCTTCCCGCTCAAGAACCCCGGCATCGTCAGCGTGCCGCTGGCCTTCGCAGTCGGCATCCTGGTGTCGCTGCTAGCGCCCGATCCCGAATCAGAGAACAAGTACGTCGCGATCGAGCGCCGCACGATCCTGGGCGCCGGGCCGACCATCAGCAAGTAGCGGGCGGTCTTCAGCGGGCGAACTTGCCCACGATCGGGTTGTGTTCGCGCTCGGCCAGGATCGTGGTCTCGGGACCGTGGCCCGGGATCACCAGCGTGTCATCGGGCAGTGCGAACACATCGCCGCGAATCGATCGCGCCAGCTGCTCGAACGATCCGCCCCACAGGTCGGTCCGCCCTACCGAGCCAGCGAACAACGTGTCACCGGCAAACAAGATCGGCTGCTCGCCGGAACGCTCGATGAACAGGCACAGCGATCCCGGTGTGTGCCCCGGCGTGTGCAGCACGCGCGCCGAGCGTCGGCCAAACGCCAGCGTCTCGCCGCCCAGTAGCTCGCGCGCCGGCTTGACTGTGGGCCCGGCCGATAGCCCGAACAACTGCGCCTGCATCTCGATGTTGTCCCACAGCCAGCGATCTTCCCGGTGAACGGCGGTTTCGGCGTCAGTGTGCGCCGCGAGCTCCTGGCTGCCCATCACATGGTCGAAATGAGCGTGCGTATGCACCAGCGTGACGGCGTTCACGCCCAGCGCTTGAAGTTCACGCAGGATGCGTGGCGCCTCGTCACCTGGATCGACCACGATGCCCTCATGAGTCTCGGGGCACGCAACGATGGTGCAGTTGCAGCCGAGCGCACCGACCGGGAACGTCTTGATGATCAGGCGCGGCGTCGCTTCGCCCGGACCCGGCGCCACCACGCTCACCGCACCTTCAACGGCAACCCGCTCACCATCATCACCACCGAGGCGGCGTGCTGGGCCAGGATCTGGTTGCCGCTGGCGCCGAGCTTGGCGAACCGTAGCAGCTCGGGCCGCGCCGGCGGGCCACCCATGTTCATCTCGCCCGACACGACGACGATGGGCACCGGCGATCGGTACATGCGATCGGCGAACTCCGCGATCTCGTCCAGGACCACCGCGTCGGGATCACTGGGCCCGGCACCAAGGCGCGCCTCGAGCCAAGCCGTCATGCCGTCGAAGACGGCCGCGCCGTAACCGTCGAGCGCGCCGGGCGCGACCAGAGCGCGCGCGTCCGCCGGCATCAGCGCCGTCCGCCAGATGGCCTCGGCGTCCTTGCGATGCCGCTCGATGCGCTTGCGGATGGCGTCGTCGGTCTCGACCCCGGCCGACACATAGAGCCACGGCGGCGGGCCCAGCTCGGCGGCGCGACGAAGCGCGTAGTTCGAGCGGCCCGATCGATAGCCCCCGGTAACGAACGTGTACATCCGTGACCAAACTACCGCGACGGTCAGCCAACGAAAACCCCCAGATTGTCGATTCCCTGCGATTCATCGCCGATCGACTGGCGGCCGATCAGTCGCGCGGTGGCAAGGGCGCCCGCGCGGGTCGGCTTGATGAACGCATGGTTCGGCCAGCCCCGAACGCGCGCTTGAGATCATCGACCGCGCTGCGCAGCTCACGCAGTTCCCGAGCCTGCGTCTGCGTGGCCGCCACCAGCATGCTGGCGTAGCCGTACAGGTCCACCATCATCTGCTCGCGATCGACCGCCGCGATGTCGGGGCTGTCCTCGATGATGAAGCCCAGATGCTCGCGGCGCGCGGCGACCGGATCCTTGTAGCGGTAGCGCGCCAGCTTCACGGCTTCGACCTGCTTCGCGATGCGGCCCAGCTCGGCGTCGTCAAGGTAGCGGATGTCGCGCTTGACCTCGCGGCTTGATATCGGACACGGGCCGCCCCGGCCGCGCTGCCAGGTGCCGCCCTGGCACACGCGGCCGCGCTCGTCGCCGCAGCCATACGCGCAGCTCTGACCCTCGGTCCGGCATGGCGTGCCCAATAGCGGCATGGCCGCTGGACACATCGCGTTCGGATTGGGCGCCTCGCAGCTCCACGTCGGATCGCCGCCACAGAAATCCACCGGGCCGCCCGTGCGGCAGTTCGTGCACCGGCACACCAGGCCCTGCTCGTACTTGCAGTAGGCATCCTTGGCCTCGCACGCCTTACCGTTAGCCTCTTCGCGCGTGGCCGGACACGTGACCACCGGCAGCGGCACGCACCTCGGCGAGGTGATCTGCCAGACGGTGTTGCAAGTAGCCAGCGTGTGGCACTCGCGTCTCGGATCGTCGCCGTACTCGCAGGTCAGGCCCTGGCGCACGCACGGCGTCCCCGAGGCCGGCGCTTGCGGAGGACACGCCACCGCGCCCGACGGACCGTCAGGCGACGTCCCCGCATCGACGTTGCGAACGCAACAGCCCATCGAGCACGCGCCCGACAGCGGCGGCGGCTGGGGGCAGCCGTTATCCAACCTGGGCATGGGAAAGTAGCCGGCGGGGCAACTGCCCACGCAGCCGCAGACGCCACCGGCCTGCGCGCAGGCAGCCGCGTTCACGCCACCAGCCCCGCCGTTGCCGGGGATCCCGCCCGCTCCAGCACCGCCGCGCCCGCCGGCGGGGCTGCCGCCCCCACCGCCGCTGCCCGCGGTGGCTGGCGTCCCGCCCGAGCCGGTTACGCCGCCACCCCCGATCGATCCGGCCGTGCCCGGTGCGCCTGCGCGCCCCGGACTGCCCGCGCTTCCTGGGGCGCCGCCAGCGCCGGCATTACCCGAGGCGGTGGTGCCACCAGATCCCATCTCCTCGACGGGCAGGCCGCCACCTCCGCACCCGAGCCCCACGATTGATCCCATAGCGAGAACGGCTAGCAATCGGTTCATGGCCGGCCCCGCAGGCAAGAACTGGTCCGTGACGAAAGCCGCGCCGACACGCGAGCCGACGCGGCGAGTCCTTCAGAGAACTGACGCTGGGCCATCAGGACCACCGCGATTCGCCAGGGCTTGGTGTTCCCCGGCACATCGGCCCGCCGCTATCCCGGTATCGCCAACTGCCTCAGCTACAACCGCTGGTCGTGCCGCAGTTGATGCATTTGTGGCACGAGCCGTTGGGGATCATGATCGACCCGCACTCGGAGCAGGTCGGCGCATCGCTGCGGGCGATGAAGTTGTAGGTCGCGTGCCCGTTGCCGTTGCCGTTGCCGTTG
>JANPCZ010000252.1:0-16967 GCA_031431215.1 Myxococcales bacterium | reverse complement strand
CCCTGTCGCACGCCTGGCGCACCGGCTTTGCCGCGCTGCTGGGCTAACGAGACCCGGCCGGGCGGTGCGAAGAACGAGCCGCTGCCTGTACACTCCGGGCATGCGATGGAGGTTCCGATGAAATACCCGCTTTACCGTCTTGCTTCCTTCATGGTGGGCGCCCTGGCTCTGAGCCTGCTGCCCGCACCAGCCGCTGCCCAGCTAGCTGCCGGAGATCCGGCGATGAAGTTCGATCTCACGAATGCGCACATAGGCTTGTCACAGCCTACCGACCTTGCCTTCCTGCCCGACGGACGCTGGGTGATCATCCAGAAGGGTGGCGACATCCACGTCCGCCGCGCGAACGGCATGCTTCAGCAGAACGTCGGGCGGCCGCCGGGAAACGTGGACACCGGCTCCGAGAAGGGCCTTCTGGGCGTGGTCGCGGATCCGGACTTCGCGCAGAACAAGGCGCTCTACTTCTATGTGTCGCTCGGCAGCGACTCCCTCAACAAGCACAAGATCCTGCGGGCGACGCTGGCAGACGACAACAACAGCCTAGCCTGGGCTCCCGCGCCGCTCATCGACACCAACCTGCAGGGACCAGCCAATCACGACGGCGGCGGTCTCGTCATTCACAAGGGGCAGCTCTACGTTTCAGTGGGGGACACTGGCGCCAATGCGTCGCCGCCAAGCAACAAGTACGGCAGCTGCCTGAACCGGGCCAACGGCAAGATCCTGCGCGTGAACCTGGACGGCACCACTCCGGCGGACAACCCGCTGTCGAACGAGGCCATGGTCACCGGGTGTGCCAGCCCCGGCGGAGCTTTTGCCGACGCTCCGCCCGAGAAGCGCATCTACGCGTGGGGCTTTCGCAACCCATTCCGCTTCTGGATCGATCCAATGACCGATCGGATGTGGGTAGGCGATGTCGGCGAAGGCACGCGCGAGGAGATCTCGGTCAGCTCCCCGGTGGGTCCTGGCTACACCGGCGAGCACCACGGCTACCCGTTTCACGAGGGTACGCAGGACTGGCCCCAGAATTTTGCCGGCCTAACCGTCCGAGATTGCAACGTCGGTATGACCCCGGGGCGTTCCTGCCGCGGCCCCGCGTTCGACTATCCTCACCAGGGCGGTGACAACTGTGTCATCGGCGGACTCATTCCCGACGGCTGCGGCTGGCCGGCCGAGTACATGGCGAAGTACTTCTTCGGCGATCACGGCACCGGCCGAATTTCCACCCTCGATCTGACTGCCGACCGCAGCGGCGTCGCGGCGAATTCGCGCGCGAATTTCGCGACCGTCGGGGGCATGTCCTCGTTTCGCATGGGACCCGATGGGGCGCTCTACGTAGCGGTCGAGAGCACCGGCACCATCGTGCGGATTCTCCCCAAGAACCGCCCAGCCTCGTGCTTGGCCGCACCGCCCGATGCCGGCGCGATGCCTGATGCGCCACCCGACGTGTCGCCCGACGTGCCATCCGACGCGCGGCCCGACGGGCGCGACGACATGGCATCGGACGCACCCAAGGGCGGGGCCGGTGGGCAGACTGGTAACGGTGGGCAGGGTGGCCTCGCCGGACGCGGCGGGGCAGGTGGGCAGGGCGGCGCTGGCGGAACAGCCGGGGGGGGCATGGCTGGAGCGCCGGGAAGCCTCGGCGGCGCGGGCGGCGCGGGCGGTGCCGGCGGTGCCGGTGGTGTGGCTGCGACGGCCGGTCGCGGTGGCTCGGCAACCGGCGGCAGCGCAGCCGGCGGCAGCCCCGCGGCGTCGCAGCTGGACGCGGGCATGGGCAGCGGCGGCAAGGGCGGCGACCAGATGGTCCCAGGCACCGGGTCGAGTTCCGGTTGCGGCTGCTCCACCGCTGGTGATCCGGGCCTGGCGTCGGGCCTTGCTATTTTGGGCTTCGCTGCTCTGGCCGCTCGCCGCCGTCGCCGACGGTAATTTCGCTACCGGCGCAGCCGCGCGCTCACCGGATCGCCCGCGCTGCTCGACGACTCATGCGCGTCCGGTGCGGCGGCCAGGGTGGCGTTGCTCCTCGCTGCTGGCGAGGTCGACCATATTTTGCGCCATCGCCTCCAACCGGGCTGGCGTGGTGACGGTCGTCGCGGCGAGGGCTGACGTCAGGGCGAGGAGTAGGCCGGCGCGGGGCAGGGAACAGAGGCGCATGCTCATCCCGCCATCAGACCATCAGAAACTCGGGGCTCGATCGGGCCCCTGCGCTCTGAGCGACGGACCGCGCTGTAGCACCTCCGTCGCGGCTATGGGCCGCAGCCGACCCGCTGCGTTCCGATCACGAGGTCGTCGAACCAAATCTCAATTGGGTTCGGCTCGGGATGCGGGTGACTGATACCGATACTCAGCTGTGAGACCTGCGGCACGAGCCATGCCGCGTTCGGATCTTTGTTCCATTTTATGGTGAACTGCTCGGCGCCATCGAGCGACAAGCGCCACTCACCCTTCACGCCATCGACCTGAAGCTCCCAGCACACCCAGCGATCGAAGGGCACCGCCGAACTGGCCGGATTGCTGTAGCCCTTGTGATCCGCAGACAGGATATCCGAGTGATAGACGGTCGACGGCAGCACCTTGAATCCTGGCGCCGCCGGCATACCGGAGGGGAAGCCCGTGCCGCCAATCAGGGCACGCGCCCGCATGTTGGTGCCAGGAATGGTACCGGAGACCGTGAACATGTGGACGTTGGTGGTCCCGGGCGGCGACGCGTAGTACATGAACGTCCGCACGAAGTACGAGTTGTCGGCGGTCGGGAAAACCGGACTGCCGATCGCGATCGCGGCACTTGCGCCAGCCGCGGCCGGCGCGCGTGCGTGCAGGGACTTCTTTCCACTGCGCGCACGCGTCTCATCGACGACGATCGTCGAACCAACGCCGCCGCTTTTGCGGTAAGCGGGGTTCATGCCGCTCTCGAAATCGTCGCACAGAAGCGATCCCGCCGTCTTGCTGCACGGCATCGGATTGAACGCGGGCGCGTCCTGGTTGCTCATCCCCGCTTCGCGGCCGTCACTCGCGCCGGTGTCACCACCAGATCGAACGTCCGTCGCTGGTGGGTTCGTGTCGGGGTTTGCGCTGGTCCCCGAAGATCCACCGGTCCCGACGCCTGCGTCCGAGGCCCCGGGGCTAGGCGGAGCCCCGGGGGGCGGCTCGCGGGGAGTCTCGCCAGGAGGAGCGGGGCTGCCCGCATCGGTGCCAACGGCCGGGGCGGCCTCCTCGGGCACGCGCGTCTGCGAGGCACACCCAAGAACCGCTAGAACGGCAAGGTAGCGCATCCCTTACCGGTACCACATTTTCCGTGGGCCGCGTTGGGCATTGGGCGAGGTCGGGCGCGGCGGTGTGCCGAGGCTCCTGCCACGGCCTGTCGAGCGCGGTCGTGCAGGTGGGCAGGGCGGCGCTGGCGGAACAGCCGGGGCGGGCATGGCTGGAGCGTCGGGAAGCCTCGGCGGCGCGGGCGGTGCCGGTGGTGCGTGATCCGGGCCTTGCGTCGGGCCTTGCTAGTTTGGGCTTCGCGGCACTGGCCGCTCGCCGCCGTCGCCGACGGTAATTTCGCTACCGGCGCAGCCGCGCACTCACCGGATCGCCCGCGCTGCTCGACGACTCATGCGCGCCCGGCGCCGCGGCCAGGGTGTGGCGTTGCTCCTCGCTGCTGACGGGAGCGGCGAGGTTCACCGAGCGCCCGAAACGCACGCGGGGGGACACCGGAGCGAACCAGATACGAACCACGCGACGCGACGGCGGTTGATGGCGCCCCGGGGGGAGACGCGGTCGCGGCCGCGACGTCGCGTCGAGCACCCCACGTGCAAGCACTTTCCGCTGAGCCAGAAAATAACCAAAGGCAGTGAAATAATCTCTACCATTAGGTATAGAAACGCTGGAAGCCCAACCATGAAACCATACATACAAATACTAGCCATCCTTCTGCTGACACCCGCCAGCAAAGTGCTTGCGGCCGAGACCGCGCGACCTCCTTACAACGTGCTGTTTATCGCCATTGATGATTTGAACGATTGGGTCGGAGCCTTTGGCGGGGCACCGCAAGCGGAGTCGGCCACCCCGAAGATGGACAAGTTCGCCCAAGGCGGGGCGGTTGTCTTCCAACAGGCGAATTGCGCCGGTCCGGTCTGCAATCCTTCGCGCTCAGCTTTGCTGTCGGGCTTCATGCCGAACCGGTCCGGGGTCTATGGCAACAGCCAGAACATGCTCGATTCCAAGTTAGTGCAGACGCATTACACGTTGCCTGAGTATTTCTCCAAGAACGGCTACCGGACCTTGTCGACGGGCAAGATTTTTCACGGCGGCCTAGCAGCATGGGCATTTGATGAATGGTTCCCGAAGCAAGGCGGGAGCGGTTCGCAGGTTGACCCGAACCATTTGACCTCCCGAACTAAGAACTTGATTGACGGCAAGCCTGCCCCCTTCCCCGCGATGAAAGACGATGGCGGAGAGGGAGGCGATGGTGAGGGCGGCACGGAATTTGCCTGGGGACCGACCAAGGGCCCCAAAGAAGAGTCCAAGGACTGGAAAGCGACCGAGTGGGCCGCGGCGCAACTGGCCAAACCATCGAAGAAACCTTTCTTCCTTGCACTGGGAATATCCAAGCCGCACCTTCCCTGGTATGTGCCGAAAGAATACTTTGATCGTCATCCCCTGGCGTCAATCAAGATCCCGAAGTTTCGAGTCAATGACCTTGGCGATATCGTCGACGGCAAGGGTAAAGCCAAATTCTCGCCCAGCGCGGATTTTCGCTGGGTGCAGCAGGACCCAGATTTGTTCAAACGGGCAGTGCAAGCCTATCTGGCAGCTTCCAGTGCGGCGGATGACTCCGTGGGTCACATTCTGGATGCTCTGGAGAAGAGTCCAGCCAAGGACAACACCATTGTCGTCATTTGGGGTGATCACGGTTGGCATCTCGGCGAGAAGCTGCGTTTTCGCAAGGCCACGCTTTGGGCCGAATCCACTCGGTTGCCTTTGATGATTCGGATGCCGGGGATGAAGGCGCGTGCGGATTCTTCCCGTCTGGTAAACCTGATGGACCTCTATCCAACGCTGATCGATTTGTGCGGCTTGCCGGCCAGACCTGAAATTGACGGGCGGAGCGTAGCGCCGCTGCTGCGTGATCCGAAGATGCCTTGGCCCTACCCGTCCATCACTGTGAATGGCGACGGCAATGCCTCTGTGCGCGACGAGCGCTGGTACTTCATTCGCTACAAGGATGGAACAGAAGAGTTCTACGACATGGAGCACGACCCGATGCAGTGGACCAATCTCGCCACTTCAAAGGACCCCAAAATCCGCACCCAGAAGTCGCGGCTGGCAGGTTTGTTCCCAGCGTCCTTTGCACCCAGTGTGGGCGGCCCCAAGAAAAACGCAGGGGACAAAGAAGAAAAGGATAGCGAGCCCGACCCGACCATCAAAATAAGACGAGCCGCGACCCAGCTCAAGTAGGCGCCCAATAGAGCCACTCCTGTTTTCGGAAACGGAAACCGGAGGGATACCCCGATGCAAGGCGTGCCGATCTCGACCGCCGCCGCCAGCAAGTGTCCAGCGTGGGACCGTCTTGAGCGGTTCCTTCAAACCCGCCGCTGCGCTTCGACGTGGATCTACCGCTCGCCGCCGTCGCCGACGGTAATTTCGCTACCGGCGCAGCCGCGCGCTCACCGGATCGCCCGCGCTGCTCGACGACGCATGCGCGTCCGGCGCGGCGGCCAGGGCGTGGCGTTGCTCCTCGCTGCTGGCGAGGGCGACCATACTTTGCATCATCGCTTGCAACTGGGCTGGTGTAGCCGTGGGCTGCGTCCCCACGCCCATGCCGGTCAGATCAATGGGCACCGGGAACACGATGGTCGAGCGCGCTTCGGCCGAGACCTCGACCAGCGTCTGGTACAGGCGCAACTGCATCGCGCCCGGGGCCTTGGCGATCATGAGCGCGGCTTCGGTCAACTTGACGGCGGCCTGAACCTCGCCCTCGGCGGCGATGACCTTGGCGCGCCGTTCGCGCTCAGCTTCGGCCTGCCGAGCCATCGCCCGCTGCATCTCCTTGGGCAGCTCGATGTCCTTTAGCTCGACCGCCGAAATCTCAACACCCCATTGCTCGGTGCGGGTGTCCAGAATGCCGCGCAGCTCGTTGTTGATCCCGTCGCGGTTGGCCAGGATGCCATCGAGCTCCATCTTGCCGACCACCGCGCGCAGAGTGGTCGCCGCCAGTTGCAACGTCGCGGGCAGGAACTCCTCGACCTCCAGGATCGCGTGGCGCGGCGAGGCCACGTGTGCGTAAACCACGGCGCCGACGACGATCGAGATGTTGTCGCGGGTGATGACTTCCTGCGGAGGGATCTGGATGACCGAGATGCGGGTATCGACAACTCGCATCCGATCCAGCCCGAACGGTAGCAGCAAGGCGACGCCGGGACCTGCCAGGCTGGGCCGGGCGCGACCCAGGCGGAAAACCACTCCGCGCTCGTATTCGCGTAGCACACGCAGGCCAGTCAGGAGCGACGCACCCCCGGCCAGCAACAGGCCCAGCAACGCCTCCAGCATGCCCGCTTTGTAGCACGGGCCCGCGGATGGGCCCCGAGCAAGGATGGCAATTGACCTTGACCGCTGTCACGCTTAGTCTGCTACCTACGCCTACACGTCGGACGAGGCAGCCCAAATGTCCGGGCGAGACGCTCGAACCGGGTTGAAAGAAGGAGCCTCGGCGCTCCCCATCGCTTAAGTCCCCTTCCCCCAAGCGAGGTGAACCAATGCTTGAAGGCACGACCCCTACGCCCGTTGCGCTCCTACGCGAGCGAGTGCGACCGAGCACAGCGACCCTGGAGGACGAATATGCCCAGGACGAGCGCTGGGAGGATCTGGCCGGCATCTTGATCGAGCGGGCCGAGGCTGCCGAGGATGTCGCCCTGCGCACCGCCACGTTGGCGCGTGTTGCGCAGATTTTCGAGACCAACCTGGGCGATGACGACAAGGCGCTGCTCATCCTGCAAACCGCGTGGAGCGAGGATTTCACGGACGACGCCATCGCGCGCGAGATCGAGCGACTGGCCGCGCGCACTGGTCGGCTGGCAGCGGTGGTGGAGGAGTACGAGGCGGTAGCGGTCGAGGCGCCGCACGACGCGCGGCGCGTGGCGCTGCTGTTACGGCTTGCGGACTGGCAGGAGCAGCACCTGGGCTTCGAGAGCGAGGCCGAATCGAAGCTGGTGGCGGCACTGGCACAGGATCCTGCCTCGGTGGCGGCGGCGTGTGCGCTTTCGGATTTCTTCGGTCGCCGGGGCGACTGGGAGCGCGCGGAGCTTCATCTGGTGCGCGCGTCGTCGGCCGCGGCCGAGCCGGCGGACCGCCTGCACCTGTCGCTGGCGGCGGCTGAAATCGCCGAGACGCGGCTTGCGGATCGGGAGCAAGCGGCTGAACTGTACGCGCGCGCGCTGGAGATCGATTCCGGTCACGTCGGCGCGGCGACCGCGCTCGCGGACATCACGACCGCGCAGGGTGACTTCAAGCGCGCGCTTCCGGTACTCGAGCACTTGCTATCGATTGCCGCGCAGACTCCATCCGAGCGAACGCGGCTGCTGTGCCGGATCGCCGAGGCCGCCGAGAAGGTCGGCGACGTCACCAGGGCCCGCGAATGCTTGCTCGAAGCCAGCAGGGCCGACGCCTCCGATCTGGAGACGCTACGGCGCTGGGTCGCTTTGGCGGTGGCGCAGCAGTGGCGGGACGACGTGCGCTCGGTCGGCGAAACGTTGCTTGCACGAGCAGATGCCGGGTTGTCGACCGAAGAGCGAGCCGACCTCGCTGCCCGGGTGGGCGAGGCGCATCTCGCCGAGGGTGATCCGGCACAAGCCGCCGCGGCACTCGGCCAGGCGGTGGCGGCAGCGCCCGAAGATCGGGCGTCGCGTGAGCAACTGGCGGCGGCGCTGGCGCGCGCGGGCGACGGGCCCGGCGCGCTTGAGCAGGAGCGGGCGCTGCTTGAGGGTCTGTCGTCGGCGGAGCATCGCTTTGCGTGCCTGCAGCGAATCGTCGCCCTGTGCCGCGACGTGATCGGGGATCAGCGGGCGGCGCTTGAGGCCTGCGGCGGGGCGCTGGCCCTGCGGCCTGACGACCACGGCACCATGCACGCGATGCTGGATCTCTTGACCGCGGCCAAGCAGTGGAAGCGCGCAGTCGAGGTGCTGAAGATGCTGGCGGCCAGCGAGACCAAAGAGACCCGCGCCAAGTTCCTGGTGGCAGCGGCCAACATTCTGCACTACGAGCTGCACGCCAGCGACGAGGCGATCGAGATCTACAACCAAGTGCTCGATGAGAACCCGGACGATCTCAAGACGTTCGAGCGCATCGACAAGATCCTGACTTCGAAGCGAGCGTTCCGGGACGAGGCGCGCAACTACCGGCGCATGCTCAAGCGCCTGGTTCACCCCGACACGCCCGAGCGCAAAGCGACCCACCTTCTGCTGTGGCGCGGCCTGGGGGAGATCTATCGAACGCGCCTCCAGGACTTCGAGGCGGCCGGCGCCGCTTTCGAGGTGTGTAGCTCGCTCGATCCGGGCAACCCGGGCTACACGGAGATCCTGGCCGAGATATTCGAGCTGGCGGGCGGCGCTGCGATTCCACGCGCCATCGAGCAGCGCACGCTCCTGTTCGCGCGCGCGGTTGGTGTCGAGGACATGACCAGACACCTACGAGACATCAGGAAGCTGGCCTACTCGGAAGGGCAGTACGACCGTGTGTTCAACCTGTGCGCGGCGCTGTCGGCGCTGGGGCAGGCAACGCCCAAGGAAGCCGCGTTCGTGTCGAGCCACGCGTCGCCGGGCCTGCTGTTGCCGCGCGGTGCTTTGACCGAGGAAGCGTGGCAGCGGGCGGTGACGTCGCCGGCGGTGGACCGTCGCATCTCGCAGGTCTTGGCGGCGGTCACCCCGGCGGTGGCCACCGTGCGCGGCAAGGAGCCCAAGCACTGGGGCCTGCGCGAGCAGGATCGGCTGGACCCCGAGGCTAGCGACGATCTCATCGCGCAGGTGGTGAGTTACGCTTCGCGCCTGCTGGGCATAGGCCGGCCGGCGCTTTACATCCGCCCCGACGTCTCGGGTGATATCGACATGGCCCCGGTGCTTGAAAAGCATGCGCTGGCGCCGTCGTTCGTCGTCGGCGGCGACATGGTTCGGCGCAACGAGAAGGAGATGGGGTTTCTAGCCGGGCGCGCGCTGGCGCTCACCCGCATCGAGCATCTGGCGCTGTGGCCGCATGTGGTGGCGACCACCGCGGAGCTTGAGGCAATCGTGTTGGCAGCGCTGGGGCTGTTTCACTCGGCTACCACACCGCCACCCGAAAGCGCGGTGGCGTTCCAGAAGTACGTGGCGCTGTTCGGCAAGACCCTGGGGCCGCAGGCGCTGGAGCAGTTGTCCATCGTGGGGCCGGCGCTGGTCGCGGCGGGCAGGCTCGATCTCGGGGCTTGGCGCACGGCCGTCGAGCGCACGGCGCAGCGGGCGGGCCTCCTGTGCTGTGGTGATCTCGACGTGGCCCTGCGGCTCGTGCGCCTGGGCGCGAGCGACGCGGGACGGGCGCAGGACGACGCGCTGGACCTGCTGCGCTGGAGCGTGTCCGAGCACCACCTGCGTCTGCGCGCCGAGCTTGGCCTGGGCATCGCGATGCAAACACTGGGGCACGCACCAGCTGGCGACTACGCGCAGTAGCGCGCCGTCAGGGCGGGGAAATCGACGTCGGCGGCCACGGGGGCTAACGTCGGGCGGTGTCCGAGACTCTGCGCTCGTCGGCCAAGGTTAGCGTCGCGATCCTGGCGTCGCGGGTGCTGGGCGTGGCCCGGGATTCGCTGTTCGCCGCGATCTTCCCGGTCGGGGCTCTGACCGACGCCTACCGGGCGGCCTTCACCATTCCGAATCTGCTCCGCGATCTGTTCGCGGAGGGCGCGCTGTCGAGCGCGTTTGTGCCAGCGTTCTCGGAGGCCCTGGTCAAGGAAGGCAAGGAACGCGCCTTCCGGCTGGGCAACCTGGTGCTTTCCGGCATCGCGGTCGTCACCGGGGTGCTGGCGATATTGGGCGCGGTGTTCTCGGCCGAGCTGGTGGCGCTGGTGGCGGGGGCCGACGGCGGTGCGGGCAAGCTGGCGGCGGCGGCGACCCTGACCCGAATCATGATGCCGATATTGACCCTGGTCAGTTTGTCAGCGGTGTTCATGGGCATGTTGAACGCGCAGAGGCACCACACGGTGCCCGCGATTGCGCCGGCATTGTTCAACGTGGTCAGCATTCTGGTCGGGGTGTACCTGGTGCTCTCGCCGACCGACCCATGGCGAGGCCTGCTGATCTTCAGCGCCGGCACGACGGCGGCCGCTGCGGTGCAGTGCTTCTGCCAGCTACCGCCGCTGCTGCGCCTGGGTTTCCAGCCACGGCCGACTCTGGCCGGCCTGATGGGCGATGCCAGTGTCCGGCGCATGTTGCGGCTGATGGCACCGGCAGTGCTTGGCCTGGCGGCGATTCAGATCAACGTCGTCGTCAACACGCGCTTCGCCTGGGCGCTGGGCGAGGGGCCGGCCACACTGCTGGGTTACGCCTTCAGGTTGTTCTACCTACCGATCGGTCTGTTCGGCGTTGCGCTGGGGACCGTGGTGACGACGCGGGTTTCCGAGGAGGCTGCGCGTGGCGATCGCGCGGCGTTGGCGGCGCGCACCGCCGAGGGCGCGCGCGCGGTATGGATGCTGGCCAGTGCCGGCGCGGTGGGCTTGCTGGTGCTGGCCGAGCCCATCGTCACGATGCTGTTCGAACACGGCAACTTTCGCGCGGCTGACACCCAGCGCACGGTGCCCATCGTGCAGGCGTACATGCTGGGCGTGGTCCCCTACAGCCTGGTCAAGGTGCTGGCCCCCGGCTTCTACGCGGTGGATCGGCCGCGCATTCCCCTGATGGCGTCGCTGGCTGCGGTCGCCGCCAACCTTCTGTTCAACGCGGCAACTTACCGCAGCCTGGGGGCGCCGGGCCTGGCGCTGGGTACGACGGTGGCGGCGCTGGTGAACTTCGGGGTGCTGCGTCTGTCGTTCGCTCGCGTCGTGGGCGTAGCCACGGCGCCAGGCACCACGGCTGACGCCGTCCGTGTCGTCATCGCCAGCGGCGCCCTGGGCGTGGCGGTAGCCGGATTGTGGTGGGCAGCTCGCCAGTGGCTCGCCCATCTGGCTGGAGCGGGTGTGTCACCGCGAGGCCTCGGCTGGTTGGCAGCGGCGTTGCTGTTCGCGACCATTGCCATCGGCTTCGCGCTGTACATGGGTGCGCTGCGGCTTTGCGGCCATTCGGGCGGTGCCCAGCTGGCCCGCATCCCGGGGCGGATGCTCGCGCGCTTGCGTCCGGGGCGCGGCTGATCGGCTGGCGGGAGCAGGTCGGTTAGCGGTTTTCGCCGTTGCCGGAGGTCGCGGCCGCGTCCGGCGCGTCGGAAACGGCGCCGTCCCCTGAGGGCATCTCGGGAATGATGCGAATCAGGCCGGTATTGCGGCGGCTGAGCAAGCGGGGCAATTCCTGCAGTGCCTGCGACAGCGTGGCTGGTTCTTCCTGGTCGGGCGCCAGCAAAGCGTCCAGATCGTCTGTGCGCGCCGATAACAAGCGGGCTCGATCCAAAGTTCGTCGCAATACCGAAGGCTCGACCCACTCGTCGAAGGTGTCGTCCTTCGCGTCCTTCGCGGCGATCTCGCGTGTGGTCTTGCGGGCGTAAGCAGGCGTCGCGGTGCCAGTGGGCGGCGTGGTCGAGGCCGTGATCACCGGAACCGATCCGGTGGGTCGCCGGGCGGGATCGCGGTTCTGCAGCAGGCGCTCGAGAATCGGGCGGCTGTCCGGATCCACGTAGATGAACTGCACACCCATGCCATGGGCTTTGTTGGGCTCGGCCGGGTTGAAGGGCTTGACCCAGGTCACGCGACCCTCCCCGGAAAACACGAGGGTGTCGTCGGCCAGGGCCAGCTCGAAGCGAAACACCGTAGCCACCGCCCGCGGCTCGCGGCTGGCGATGAACAGCCCGCCTCGGGTCACGTTGGGAGCGAAGCGCTCCACGAACGTGGCAACGTCCGGGTAGCGCAGCCGCACACGAACCGGGGCGTCGTCTCCATCAGGCACGGGGCCGCAGTATGTTGCCGCGGCCCCGGTGCCGTCAAACCGCTCGGGCCAATCTCTTTTTCGCAGGCAACCTCGTCTACGCGGGCAGACGAAAAACCCGACGCGCATTCTCGGTGGTTGCGGCGGCCGCCTCGTCGAGCGAAATCCCGCGCAGCGATGCCAGCAGCTTCAGGGTCTCGACCACGTAGGCGGGCTCGTTGCGCTTGCCGCGGTGGGGAATGGGGGCCAGGAAGGGCGCGTCGGTCTCGACCATGATCCGGTCGATGGGCGCGAACACCGCCGCTGCGCGGATGTCGCCCGCGTTCTTGAACGTGGCGATGCCCGAGAACGACAGCGAGAAGCCCAGATCCAGGTAGGGACGCGCGTCGTCGACAGTGCCCGTGAAACAGTGGATCACGCCGCCCACATCCGCGGCGCCGGTGTCACGCAAGATGTCCGCTGCGTCCGCGTGGGCATCCCGGATGTGGCAGATCACCGGCAGCCGGACCTCGCGTGCGAGGGCCACGAAGTCGCGGAAGGCCGCCTGCTGGCTGTCGGGCGGCGAGTGCTTGTAGTGGTAGTCGAGCCCGGTCTCACCGATGCCCACGACGCGCGGCGCCCGGGCCAGGCCGTGGAGCACGGTCCAATCGTCGGCTGTCATGCGGGCGCTGTCGTGTGGATGCACGCCGACCGAAGCGAAGATATCCGCCTCGACCGCGGCCAGGGCGACCGCCGCCTTCGCCGACGTCACGTCGCGCCCCGAACCGATGCACACCATGGCGACCACGCCGGCGCCGCGTGCACGCGCCAGCACCTCGGGCAGGTCGGTCGCGTAGTCCTCGAAGTCGAGATGGCAGTGTGAATCAATGATTTCGATGATGGCCGGCATCGCGCCGGGCATTCTAGCTGCCGACCAGGCGAAATACTCCCGGTTGAGGCTCGAGCACGAAGGGCGACGTCCGCAGATACCGGCCCAGCAGGCCGCTTCCCAGGCCCGTGCCCGCGCCGATCTCGTGCAGACGGTGGCCGAGGATGCGTGGGCCGAAGCGGTGGAACAGCTCGACCAGCGTGTGTTCGTGCTGCGACAGGGGGCTCTCGCTGCTGTTGGGCTCGGCTAGCGCGACGGTGGTGCCGCTCATCGCGAAGCGCGGCACCTGGCGGCACAGCTCGAGCAACGCGCGTCGCGACGGTACGTTGTCGGGCGCCCAGCGGCGAAACAGCGCCTGCGACAGATCCGGCACCGACAGCGGCGACGAGACGTGCAGGACCTTCTCGATTGCGCGCAGCAGACCGGATCGTTCGCTTGTGAACCAGAACCAGCCGTGTGCGCGATCGAGCCAGCGGAAGCTGTCACGCGCCGTCAGCAGCGCTGTCACGAAGGGGAGGTCCTCGCTGTTGGCCTGAAACGCCAACCGGCGCACCAGCGCCACACCGAAGGTTCCCACGGCGCGGACTGCCAAGCCGTAGATCGTCGTCGCCAGCGCGAGCCGCGCCGGCGGCAGGACCACGGTCATGCCATCCCGGCGCAGCACCGAGAACGGCATGGCCTGATCACGGAAGCGGGCGGCGCGTTCGATGCGTGCGAGCTCGACCGGTGAACGCGCAAGGTGTGCCGCGATCAAGCGGCGCTGGACCTCGGTCTCCGAGGCGGGCAGCTTGGCGGCGATGACCGCGATTGCGCGATCGAGCAGCGCCCCACGCGAGGTGCGCCGTTCCGGTCGGGTCGACAGAAGCTGGCTCAGCTCGTCCTCGAGGGTCGCGGGGACCCAGGCGGTGGCTTCAGGCTGAGCGGTGCTGTCGATCGCGGCGAGCACGTCAACCAGGCAGCGACGACCGAAGCCCGGGATCGAGAGCAATTGGCCGAACGTCCAGGGTGAGCTCGCCGGATCTCCATGCGCGACAAAACGCCTGAGGCAATTGGCGGTTCGTGGCCGCAAGCTCAGGCACGCAAGTAGTGCCCTCGGGGACGGGGCGCTGCGAGCAAGCACGTCGGCAGAGACCGGCCGGCTGTTGCCCGCGTATGACGACATACGGCAATGCTACCGATGCGGCGTAAACGCATGGTTTCATCTACGAGAAATGGTTGTAACCGTGTCGGTCCCCATGGGGCGTCAGAGCGTTTCGGCCGATGTTGCCCCAGCGTTTCGCAACGACCCCAGGAGGCGGCGCAGACCGGTCTCGACATCAGTGCCAAGCTGGATCCGCAACACGCGTCGACCACGCTGGCGGAGCGTGCGCAGATCCGCTTCCGCCTGTGCATCGCGCAGGATCGCGAACCCGTACCGTGCGCCCGGGATCGGGATGTCGGTGGCGGAGTCGGCCACGAGCTGGACGAACACACCAGCGCCGGGCCCACCCTTGTGGGGGCCGAAGCCGACAATCGTGGCGGCGGGCAATCGATCTCGGCAGGCCAGGCGAACCTCGGTCAAAAGGCCCTGCCGCTCGTCATTGCGGTGGAAAAAGGCACAGAACGCGATGTAGTCGCCCGGCCGCGACGTGCCGAGGTGGCCAAGGATTGCCTGGGCGTCGTCGGGCGAGATGCCCGGGGTTGCGGCAAATGCTACCGATTTGCTGGCCGCCTTGGCTCGCCCCGTGGCCTTCGCCTTGCCCTTCGGGTGGCGCCGGCTGGTTTTCTCGTGCGCAGCAAGAAGTTGCCCGGTCATGCGGTTGGCGGCTGCGACGTTGGGCTCGTCGAAGGGATTCCGGCCCAGAGCCGCGCCGGCCACCGCGGTTGCGAATTGCCAGCGAAAGAACTCGGCGCCAAGATCGTACCGGTCGGGCAGGGCGTACCTCAGCACGGGCTGCCCGGTGCCTTGCAGCGCCTCGATTTGTTGCTCGGAGGCAGCCGGCGTGGCGCCCTCAAGGTCAATCACCACAAACTGGCGATCGGGGCCGTAGATTTCGGGCGGGCCCAGCGGCTCAAGGTTGACCGGCAAGACACCCTGACCGTCCTTGCCGAGAGACTCCCCGACAAGTTGCTCGATCCAGGCACCAAGGGTCTGGATCTCGGGCGATATCACGAGCGTCAGCTTGTCGCGGCCTTGCTTGGACAGCGCCGCGATGCGAGCGCCCAGGCTTGCGCCGGGATTCTTGGCCACGGCCGGCTCCGCGCAGGCATGTGCCATCCGACGCCCGCTGGCGAGCAGCGCTTCGATGTCGAGACCGAGCAGCGCCGCTGGCATCAGACCGAACAACGACAACGCTGCGTAGCGCCCGCCGATGTTCGGGTCACCCAGGAACGTAGCGCGGTAGCGACGTTGCTTCGCCCGCGCAGCTAGCGGCGTTCCCGGATCCGTGATGGCGACAAATCGTGTGGCAGCCTGCTTGGCGCCGCCGCGAGCCGCGCACGCCAAATTCCAGAAGTGATCCTCAAGCGCGTTCACTTCGATGGTTGCGCCGGACTTCGACGCGACCACGAACAAGGTCTCGGGCAACTTGATCGATGCCTGCACCTCCGTCACAGCCGCCGGATCCGTGCTGTCGAGGACGCGCAGGCGCAGCCCGGACGCGCCCGGGAAGCTTGCCGCCAGGGCCTCGGCGGCAAGCGAGCTGCCGCCCATCCCAAGCAGGACGACCTCGCGCGTCCCGGCCGCCTGCACCTCGCGCGCAAACTCGGTCAGCGCGGCGGTCTTGGCCGCCATGCGCTCGGACAGGTCCAGCCAGCCCAGGCGGCTGGCGATCGATCGGGCGGTACCGGCATTGGCGTCAGGAACGAACACCTGCACCTCGCGCTTCCAGATGCGGCCAGGCACCTCGCGCCGTTGCAGCAGCGCAACCTCAGCATCGACGGCGTAGGCCGCGCCTTCACCCTTCTCGACGCCGGTCAGCTTGGCGATGCGGAGCACGTGCCGGCCGCGCTCAAACGGCGTCGTCAGCCACGCGTCCAGCATGGCGACCGCATCGGCCTCAGGGATCAGACGTTCGCCCAGGCACAGCACGTTGGCGTCGTTGTGCGCGCGTGACAGCCGCGCGAGATCGACGTTCCACGGCGACACCGCCCGGATGCCGCGAACCTTGTTGGCCGAGATGCACACGCCCACGCCCGAGCCGCACGTGAGCAGGCCGTAAGATCCGGGATCACGGCGTACGGCACGCGCCACCATCGCGGCCTGACCGGGGTAGTCGCACGCGGTCTCGACGTCGGGACCCATGTCCACCACCTCGTGACCCTGGCGGCGCAGGTGATCGGTGAGCCGGCCTCTCAGCCTTACCCCTGCGTGATCGCTGCCCGCGTAGATCTTCACGTCGGAGAGGCTCCCTTGAAGTGGACCGTCAACGGCGCGCGCAGCATGTCAGCTAGCCACCCCCGTGTAAAGAGATGCTGGCGTGCGCGGCTTCGTGCGAATGTCGGCGCGTGAAGATCGCATCTATGAAGGTCGCTTCTATGAAGATTGCTTCGTGGAACGTCAACTCGATCCGCGCGCGCCTGCTGCGCGTGTTGCCCTGGCTATCCGAGAACGCACCCGACGTGCTGTGCTTGCAAGAGACCAAGGTCGAGGATGCCTTGTTCCCACGCGAGGACATCGAGCGTCTTGGCTATCGCATCGCTTTGCTGGGACAGAAGACCTACAACGGCGTCGCCATCCTGGTGCGCGGTGATGAGCCGACCCAGATCACGTGCGGGTTCGACGACGGCGTCGCCGACGAGCAGGCGCGCTTCATTGCGGCAACCGTACGGGGCGTGCGCATCGCCAGCCTCTACGTGCCCAACGGCCAGGCGGTGGGCAGTGACAAGTTCGCGTACAAGCTGGCGTGGCTGCGACGCTGTCGCGCCTGGCTCTGCGCGCACGGGCAGGTCGCGGAGCCGCTAGTCCTGTGCGGCGACTTCAACGTCGCGCCTGAAGATCGCGACGTTCACGATCCCGCCGAGTGGAAGGACCAGGTCTTGTGCCACCCGGA
>JANPCZ010000251.1:0-10343 GCA_031431215.1 Myxococcales bacterium | reverse complement strand
CGGCCGCGGCGCTGGGGCTCGCCCAGCAGAATCTCGACGCGCTGGCGGTGGCCGCTCCGGTTCTGGTCGCCTGGGTGCTGGTGCCAGGCTTCGCGTGGTGGCTGAGTCGGCCGATCCGCCCGGCGTCGCCCCGCCTGGATGCGCAGGATCTGACTTTCTTACGAACCCTAGCACGCAGGACGTGGCGGTACTTCGAGATCTTCGTCGGGCCGGAGGATAACCACCTGCCGCCCGACAACTTCCAGGAAGATTCCCAGCGCGGCGCGGCCCACCGCACTTCGCCCACCAACATCGGCCTTGCGCTCATGTCCAACCTGGCCGCGTACGACTTTGGCTATCTGTCGACCGCGGATGTGATCGCTCGGACGACCGCGACGCTGCAGGCGATGGACAAGCTGCAACGGTACCGCGGCCACTTCTACAACTGGTACGACACCCGCACGCTCGAGCCTTTGCGGCCGATGTACATTTCCACCGTCGACAGCGGAAATCTCGCCGGCCACCTGATCACCCTGGCCGCAGGGCTGCATGACATGGCGGGCCGGAAGATCTTTCGCGTGGAGACCTTCGCCGGTCTGCTCGACACCCTTGACGTGCTCGCCGACCTCCTGTCGCCGTCCGCTTCGGCGAGAGAGCTGGTTGAACTCGAGCTTCTGCGCAAGCACCTGGGGATGGTGCCGACGACGCTGTCCGGCTGCCACGTCCTGCTCGACAGCCTGATTTCGGGCGGACGCGCGCTAGAGCGCGTGATCGAGGCCGTCGTCAGACCAGGTGCCAATCAGGACCTCCGCAACGAACTGCTGTGGTGGGTGCGAGCATTCGCGACCGAATGCCAGCGTGCCCTGGATGACATGAGACACATGGCACCGTGGGCGGACGTGCCAGGCGTTCCCGAGATCCAGATCGGCGACCTGCGTGACACGCTGTTGCGGCTCGACCAGGCGCCCACTCTGGCAGCCACCGCGCGACTCGCCCAAACCGTCGTGCCCGCGCTTGATAGCGCGCTGGTGGCCGCGGCCGTTACCTCCTCGCCCGACGGCCGCACGGTCTGGCTGACCAAACTGCGTGCGGCGGTGCTGCTCGCGGCCGAGCGCGCGGCGGTCCGGCTGTCCGAGCTGCGGCAACTGGCCACCCGCTGCGACGAGGTCAGTCAGCTCGAGTATGAATTCCTTTACGACCGCGAGCGGCACTTGCTGGCCATCGGCTACAACGTCGCCGATCACAGGCTAGACCCTAGCTTCTACGATCTACTGGCCTCGGAGGCACGCCTGGGCAGCTTCGTCGCCATTGCCCAGGGCAAGCTTCCGCAGGAGCACTGGTTCAGTCTGGGCCGGCTCCTGACCACATCGTCCGGCCGCCCGTCGCTGCTGTCGTGGAGCGGATCGATGTTCGAGTACCTGATGCCCTTGCTGGTCATGCCGACCTACGACGGGACCATCCTTGATGACACGTACCGAGGCGTGGTCGAACGACAGATCGCTTACGGCCGCGAGCGCGGTGTGCCGTGGGGAGTGTCCGAGTCGGGCTACTACAAGACCGACGCCCAGCTCAACTATCAATACCGAGCCTTCGGAGTTCCCGGGCTCGGGTTCAAGCGCGGACTCGCCAACGATCTTGTGATCGCGCCCTATGCCAGCGCGATGGCGCTGATGGTCGAGCCCGAAGCATCGTGCGCAAACCTGCGCAAGCTAGCAGCCGAGGGCGTGCTCGGCGCCTACGGTTTCTACGAGGCAGTCGACTACACACCCGCCCGCCTGCCCCGTGGCAAGGTGCGGGTGACCGTGCGTTCGTACATGGCGCACCACCAGGGCATGTCGCTGTTGTCGCTGGCGTACCTGTTGCTCGACAAGCCCATGCAGCGTCGTTTCGATGCCGACCCCGCCTTCCGCGCTACCAATCTGTTGCTGCAAGAGCGCGTACCCCGGACGCCCGCCATCTATCCCCATCCGGCGGAAGTTTCCGCGGCCGGCGAGCTGCCTTCCGACACCGAGAGCAACCTTCGCGTCTTCACCACGCCGAGCACGTCGGCACCCGCGGTGCACTTGCTGTCGAACGGCTCGTACCACGTCGCTATCACGAACTCCGGCGGCGGCTACAGCCGCTGGCGCGATCTTGCAGTCACGCGCTGGCACGAGGATCCGACGCGCGACTGCTGGGGCAGCTTCTGCTACGTCCGCGACGTCACAAATGGAACGTTCTGGTCAGTCGCGCACCAGCCCGCGCTCAAGCGAGCCACCAGCTACGAGGCCATCTTTTCGCAGGGTCGGGCCGAGTTCCGCCGCCGTGATGGCGAGATCGATACCCACGTGGAGATCAGCATCTCGCCCGAGGATGACATCGAGCTGCGCCGGGTCAGCCTGTCGAACCTGGGCCGGACCGCACGCACCATCGAGCTGACCAGCTTCGTCGAGGTGGTGCTGTCACCGCCGGCTGCGGACGCCGCACACCCAGCCTTCAGCAACTTGTTCGTGCAAACCGAGATCTTGCGAGCAAGCCAGGCGATCCTGTGTACCCGTCGGCCGCGCTCGGGCGGCGAGCGTCCGCCCTGGATGCTGCATGTGATGACGGTTCTGGGCACCCAGGTACGCGCGACGTCGTACGAGACCGGGCGCTCCGAGTTCATCGGGCGCGGTGGTTCGACGACTGATCCCGCGGCGATGCATCGCGAGTCGCTCACCGACAGCGAGGGCTCGGTGCTGGACCCGGTGGCAGCGATCCGCAACACGGTGGTCATCGAGCCCGACGAAACCGTGCGGATCCACATCGTGACCGGCGTGGCCGAGACCCGCGACGCGGCGATGAACCTGGTCGAGAAGTACAGCGATCGTCATGCCGCCGATCGGGTGTTCGATCTGTCATGGACGCACAGTCAGGTGGTGCTCCGGCAGCTCGATGCGAGCGAGGCCGACACGCAACTCTACGAGCGGCTTGCCAGCAACATCCTCTATGCCAACCCCACGCTGCGAGCGCCGAAGAGCATCATCATCCGCAACCGCGCCGGCCAGTCCGCGCTGTGGGCCTACGGCATCTCCGGTGACCTGCCGATCGCGCTGGTGCGGATCGCCGACCGCGATCACCTGAGCCTGGTGCGGCAGATGGTGAAGGCTCACGGGTACTGGCGGCTCAAGGGCCTGGCCGCCGATCTGGTCATCTTGAACGAGGACACCTCGGCTTATCGGCAAGTTCTGCAAGAGGAGATCATGGGGGTGGTCGGGGCGCCGACCGAAGGCAGCGCCCTCGATCGACCCGGTGGCATCTTCGTGCGCCGGAGCGATCAAATGTCCGAAGAGGACAAGATCCTCATGCAGACGGTCGCCCGGCTCATCGTCATCGATTCCGACGGGCCACTTGCCGACCAGATCAAGCGGCGCGTGCACGTCGACATGCCGGCCCCGTTGTTCCCTGGCAAGGATCGCCGCAGCGACTCCGCACCGCCACCGGCTGCCACAGCGTCGGGTGCAGCAAAGGTCGAGCAACCCGACCTGACCGCGTTCAACGGCCTGGGCGGCTTCACACATGATGGCCGCGAGTACGTGATCACCACGACGGCAGATTCGAGGACGCCTGCACCTTGGGTGAACGTCCTGGCGAATCCCTGGTTCGGCACGGTGGTGAGCGAGAGTGGTGGCGCTTACACCTGGTGCGAGAACGCGCATAGCTACCGCCTGACACCCTGGCACAACGATCCGGTCAGCGACGCCAGCGGCGAGGCGTTCTACATCCGCGACGAAGTCGACGGACGCTACTGGTCGCCGACGGCGCTGCCTGCCGGCGGGGCCACGCCCTACACCACGCGCCACGGGTTCGGCTACAGCGTCTTCGAGCACACCGAGGACGGCATCGCAACCGAGTTGCGCACCTTCGTGGCGACCGATGCGCCGCTGAAGTTCATGCTGTTCAAGTTTCGCAATCGATCCGGCCGACCACGACGCCTGTCGTTGACCGGATTCTTCGAACTGGTTCTGGGCGCCAGCCGTTCGGCGAACCTGCCCCACGTGGTCACCGAGATCGATCCCGGAACCGGAGGCCTGCTTGCGCGCAACGCCTACATCAGCGAGTTCGCTGCGCGGGTCGCGTTTCTGGATTGCAGCGAGGACCTGCGTTCGGTCAGCGGCGATCGCACCGAGTTCATCGGCCGCAACCACACCGCCGCCAGGCCCGCGTGCATGACCAGAGCGCGCCTGTCGGGCCGCGTGGGCGCCGGCCTGGATCCTTGCCTGGCGATGCAGGTGATGCTGGATCTGGCGGACGGTGAGGAACGCGAGATCGCCTTCACGTTTGGCTCGGGACGGGATCTGGCCGATGCCCGCACACTTCTGCATCGCTTCCGCGGCACGGGACCGGCCCACGCGGCGCTGGAAGGCGTGTGGTCGTACTGGAACCGGACGCTGGGCGCCGTGAACGTGCAGACGCCCGATGCGTCGCTGAACTTCCTGGCCAATGGCTGGCTGTTGTACCAGGTGCTGGCATCACGCATGTGGGGACGCAGCGGCTTCTATCAATCAGGCGGGGCGTTCGGGTTCCGCGACCAGCTTCAGGACGCGATGGCATTGGTCCACGCCGAGCCGGCGGTCTTGCGCGAGCAGATCGTCCGCTCGGCATCGCGGCAGTTTCATGAGGGCGACGTGCAGCACTGGTGGCATCCCCCGATGGGCCGTGGTGTGCGCACGCGCATCTCCGACGACTATCTGTGGCTGCCCTACGCGGTCTGCCGCTACGTCACCGCCTTGGGCGACACCGGCGTGCTGGACGAGAAGGCGCACTTCCTCGAAGGCCGCCCGGTGCAGCCGGAGGAGGACAGCTACTACGATCTGCCCGCCCGATCAGAAGCGTCAGCGACGGTGTACGAGCACTGCGTGCGTGCGATCAGGCACGGCCTGAATTTCGGAGGGCACGGCCTGCCGCTCATGGGCAGCGGCGACTGGAACGACGGCATGAACCTGGTGGGGGATCACGGCAAAGGCGAGAGCGTATGGCTGGCATTTTTCCTCCATGACGTGCTGGTGCGCTTCGCTGACATCGCTCGCCTGCGCGAGGATGGCGGGTTTGCCGAAGAGTGCGTGTCGCAGGCAGCGCGTTTGCGCCAGAACATCGAGCAACACGGCTGGGACGGAGAGTGGTACCGACGCGCCTACTTCGACAGCGGCGAGCCTCTGGGCTCGAAGCTGAACCCCGAGTGCCAGATCGACTCGCTGCCACAAAGTTGGTCCGTGCTGTCGCACGCCGGTGATGACGTACGTGCGCGCGCGGCACTGGAGGCGCTCGATCGGCGACTGGTCCGGCGCGACCTCCGACTCATCCAGCTGTTCGACCCGCCCTTCGATACTTCGGACATGAAACCGGGCTACGTGAAGGGCTATGTAAAGGGGGTGCGCGAGAACGGCGGCCAGTACACGCACGCGGCGGTGTGGGCCGTGATGGCGTTCGCCGAGGCCGGTGAAGTCGAGCGAGCGTGGGAGCTGTTCGGCCTCATCAATCCGATACAGCACGGCGACAGCGCGGCGGCCATCGCGACCTACAAGGTCGAGCCGTACGTGGTCGCCGCCGACGTCTACACCAACCCGCAGCACGCCGGCCGCGGTGGCTGGACCTGGTACACCGGATCGGCCGGGTGGATGTACCGGCTGGTCACCGAGTCGTTGCTGGGTGTGCGCCGTGAGCGAGACCGGCTCCGGGTGGAGCCCCTCATGCCAGAGGCATGGCAAGCGTTCGACATCCACTACCGCTACCACCAGACCGTTTACCACCTGCACATTCGCAAGATGGGCGCCGGCACAGGCAAGCGAGCCGTCACACGCGTGGTGTGCGATGGCGCCGAGCAGCCCGACCGGACGATCCCGCTGTGGGACGACAGCAAGGAACATAGCGTCGACGTGGAGCTCGGCGAGATCAATCGGTAGCGCGGACACGCCTCGTCGCTCGCGTGCCGTGCTTGCCACCCTCTCCTCGCAGATTGACCCGCCTGTGGGCCTTGGAGGTGGCCAGCACAAAGCGCGACCGAGCCCCCGGAGGGAGGCACCGCCAACGGTCGATTCCCTCGCGATTTCCGTCGTGCCGGGGGCGGGACTCGAACCCACAGGCCCCTTGCGCGGCAGGGGATTTTGAAGGCGCACCATATGTCGATGGTGGCAGGCGGAGTTACAACCCCTTCAGAAGACATCCGGGGCGGGCGAGGGGACATGTGGCGTCGTCGCTTGGTACACAGATTTGGTACAGCAGCTTGCGCTCATGCTCCGCCTGGGGCGGCGACAAGAAATCTCAGTGGCGACGCCATGCGAGAAGGGCACCGCGCCGAAAGCGAAGGCGGCGACCGAGTCGTTCCCTCGTCACCTCGAGACCATCACGCCATCGGAATACCTGGCCCGCCACGGCGACAGTCTGCAAGTGCAGCGCCCGAACCCGTCCACCTGGGGCGGTGCTCGGTTGGCGGCGTCGTCGCGCGCGGCGTTCGGCGCGCCCAAAGCCACGTCAGGCGCAGGCAAGCTCCCGGCAGGGCGTGGCGAATGATCCGCGCCGGGCCTCGATCCTGTAGCGCGCATGGCGCCACCCGCGCCGTCGTCGAGCGGCTCCGCCGAGGGCGGTGCGCAGGCGAGCGCCAGCGTGGTACCAAGCACGGCGCCCATTGCACGCGGGGCGGATACGGTCTTCACCCCTGGCTAGGTGGCGAGCGAAACACGAATAGCTCGCTGGAATCCTCTGTCTTGAAGCGCGACCGCCCACCGGCCGCTGAATGAGCTAGCGACGTGCTCGCCGGGCCTTTCCGCCACCCGGACGACTGGCCCGTTCAGCGGTGAGAGCGGAGACGAAGTCCGTGAACAGTCTCCGCAACGCCTTGGCCTCGTGCGCGTTGCCGCGCGTGAGGTAGGTGAACACGTGGCTCTTCGCCACGCGCTCAAGGAGATCCATGTGCTCGTCGCGCACGAACGGCGACGCTAGCGCGGGACGTATCTTGCCTCCAGAGACCCTGGCGATGGTCACCAGATCGCGGGCGTCCTTGTCGCCCTTGGCTGAATTCATTCGGTCGCGTAAGGCTTCCAGTTTCAATACCACCAGGTGTTCCAGGCACGCGACCCGAATCGGGCCGTAGGCGTCCGCGTGCGCGGCGGCCTCGTCATAGGGCACGAGAAGGTTGTTCTGGCGCTCCACGTAGACATCGAACTCCACGCCACGACGGATAAGCTGGTGCTTGCTCAAGCGGCGGTTGGCGACGACCTCGTCGGTATCGCGCAGATCGGCGAACTCGGACAGCGCCAACATGAAGTCGGCATCGTGACTGGCCTCGGCGCCCTCCTTGGTGCGGGGGTTGTTGATTGCGTGCAAGTACACCGCGACGCCGCCAATGAAGACATGCCCGGGGTGTTCCTCGGCGATTCGCGCCACCTCGCCCAGGATCCTCTGGAATTCGTCCATGGCGACATATTAACGTGACTGTTACGATAATAGAACCATGAGTCTGCCGGTGTTCTTCCCCGCCGCTGAAGTGGCCGCGACCCTGCCTGCGGGCGAAGGCCTCACCGTGCGCGAGCTGTGCGGCCTGGCCGGGGTGGCATGTCGGGTGACCGGTGCTCCGGCCGAGCGCCGCGTGCGCCTGGGTGAGGCCTCGGTGCTGCGCGCGATCCGCGCACCGGGGCCGCTGTCCGAGGTGTGGCTCGGGGTACCGCCAGCCCAGGCGCGCGCGCGGGCGCTCACTGCGGTCGGGCTGCTGGCCTACGGCGTCCTCGACTATTGCGCCCGAGAAAGCCTTCGTGGCCTCGCGATCGCGAAGCCCAGCGCGGGCCGCGGTCGCCCCATCTCGGGGCGTGCGATAGTGGCGGCCGATCGCCAGCGACGGTATCGCGAGCGTATCTCCAGGCGCCGCTGACACACGCCTGGTCACGGACGGATGGTCCCCCGGCAGAGCCGGCATTTTCGGCGATATCAAGCTCTGGAACGCCGAGGCCGCCAGGGGGCGCCTTCGGCGCTACTGCGGCGCGGGAGGCCTCATGGACCGCCATCTGCCGACCTGGCGTCGCCGCCGCGCCGAACTCAACGCGGCTCCACTGGCGAAGCAGGCGTGGGGCTGCTGAGGAGCCCACCGGCTCTCGTCGCGTAGCCGGCGGCGCTTGTTGTATGGTGCCATCGCAACTCCGTGCCCTTGCCCCGCGCGCTCACCGAGCACCCCCTGTTCGCGTCGACTGACTTCCGCAACCTGTTTGTGGGAGATGTGCTGGTCACCATCGCCGAGAGGTACTTCGTCCTGACGTTCACCTGGTGGATGCTCCTAGCCGCGGTCGCTTCTCGCCGCTGAGCGGTGACCGCCTCGGGCCCCTCGTGTCGCCTGCCTGCATCCCCGCGTTCGTACGATAGAACTTATGGGCTAAAATACGGTAGTATTTTGACCCATGTTCAGACTTTATGAGGCCTACCTTCAGGACTGGAGCCTCCAACCCGGCCGAAATACTCTTGTTCTACGCGGTGCGCGACAGGTCGGGAAGACCTGGGCCGTACGGCACCTCGCCGAGCGATTTGAAGCAGGAATCGCGGAGGTCAATCTCGAGCGCGAACCTGACCTGGCGTCGTTGTTCACCCCGAACGATCCCAGGGCGGTGGTGGCGCTCCTGGAGGCGCGGCTGCGACAAACCATCGTTCCCGGCAAGACGTTGCTGTTCATCGACGAGGTTCAGGCCGCGCCCGAGGTCCTGGGCAAGCTCAGGTGGTTTGCCGAGGAGTTGCCGGACCTGCACGTGGTGGTTGCTGGATCACTGCTCGACTTCGCGCTAGCGGATCACACGTACTCGATGCCGGTCGGCCGCATCGGATACGGACACCTCGACCCCATGACCTTCGCCGAGTTCCTGGTCGCGTGCGGCGAGGAACGCCTGCTGGCCGTCATCCGCGGTGCGACCCCTCGCGACGGAGTTGCTCAGGCGCTCCACACGCGCCTGAGCGAGTTGACCCGGATCTACACGGTTGTCGGAGGGATGCCCGCAGCGGTCGCCTCCTGGCTGCAGCACCAATCGTTTTTGCGTACCGCCGCTGTCCAGCGCGATCTCCTGCAGACCATGCGAGACGACTTTGCGAAATACCGGCGCAACGCAAACACGGCCCGGATCGCCAAGGTGTTTGCGGCGCTGCCGCGACTCGTGGGCCGCAAGTTCAAACCCTCCGAGGTCGACCGTGAGGAGAAGACACTCGCGCTCAAGGACGCGTTTGCCATGCTTGCGATGGCGCGGCTGGTGACGCCCGTGCGGCGGACGCGCGCCAGCGGCATTCCCCTGGGAGCCGACGTGGACGAGTCGTACCAGAAGGTCTGCCTCCTCGACACTGGCCTCTACGCGGCGCTGGTCGGGCTCGACCCGTCGACCGTCGTCCAGGGCGATCTGGCGCTGGTGCACGGGGGGCAGATCGCCGAGCAACTCGTCGGACAGGAACTACGCGCCTGCCGTCCCTTCAATCAGGAACCGGGCCTGTTTACGTGGGTACGCGAGAAGAAGAACAGCAACGCCGAGGTCGACTACGTCCTGCAGGTCGGGGACCAGATCGTCCCCGTCGAGGTCAAGGCGGGCGCGACCGGTGCCCTGCGCAGCCTGCACATGATGGTGGTCGAGAAGCGCCTCGACGTGGCGGTGCGGGTCAGCTCCGAGCCCCTGCACCTGAACGAGGTCACCACAACCCTGCCCGACAAGCGCAGGTTCCGTCTGCTCTCGGTCCCCTTCTATCTGGTCGGCGAGCTGCCACGGTTGATCCGGGAGCTGGCGATCACTTGAGGGGACATGGGACGGCCAGGACGGGTGCAGGCCTCAGGGTCCGTGTCGCGCGGCCACGAGCGCGTCGTGCTGCTGCGCGGAAGCCGCGCGCCTCGCCCTCGCGCGGTCCGGTCGGGGCCGGGGTCGCGCTAGCGACGCCCGACCGCTGGTCGCTTATCGGGCGTGGTGCCTCCGGCCGCGCCCGTGACCTCCGCGAGCTTGCCGAAGAACGCCTTCTTCCGCTCGCTGTTGATGCCCCAGTTGACCGGGAGGCATTGGTAGCCGTCGGCGTAGTCGCTCTTGCCTGGATCGAAGTAGCCCCAGCCGGCGTAACCGGCGACCGCGGCCATCATGTTGTTCTCGGGCTTGTCGAAGTCGAAGTGATCGTCTTCGTTGAAGACCAGGGGCATGGGCCGGTAGCTCGGCAGCTTGCGCGTCTCGACGATCATGCTGCTGATGCGGGCGGGCTCCTTGACCCTGTTGCCATGGAGGAGCAGGTAGTCCGATGCAGCGACCACGGGATCCGTGGCGACGGATCCCCCGCGGAAGCTGGTGCCGACGATCAAGCGCCGGCCCTTCAACGTGGTGCTCTTGGCCAACGTGACCAGTTCGGCCACG
>JANPCZ010000250.1:0-53214 GCA_031431215.1 Myxococcales bacterium | reverse complement strand
CGCGCCGTTGCCGCCACCGCCGAAGCAACCTGACCGGCCGCCCGCCGATGCGACCTTCCTCGATGCCGGCAAGGGGTTTGACGTACGCGTCGCCGATCTCATCGGCCGAATGACCCTGGACGAGAAGATCTCGCAGATGATCGACAAGGCCGTCGCCATCCCGCGCCTGGGCGTGCCGGAGTACGGCTGGTGGAACGAGGCGCTGCACGGGGTCGCGCGCGCTGGCGTTGCCACGGTATTCCCGCAGGCGATCGCCCTGGCGGCGACCTGGGACGACGGCCTCATGCTGCGGGTCGCCACCGCGACCAGCGACGAAGCGCGCGCCAAGTACCACCAGTTTCTCCGCGAGGGCAAGCACGGCCGCTACCAGGGGCTGACCTTCTTCTCGCCCAACATCAACATCTTCCGTGACCCGCGCTGGGGCCGCGGCCACGAGACCTACGGCGAGGATCCATTTCTCACCGCGCGCATGGGCGTCGCCTTCATCAAGGGCATGCAGGGCGAGCATCCGAAGTATCTGAAGACCCTGGCGACGGCCAAGCACTACGCTGTCCACAGCGGGCCCGAGAAGGATCGCCACGCGTTCGACGCGCGCGTGTCAAAGCGCGACCTTTACGATACCTATCTGCCGCATTTCGAGGCGGTCGTGCGCGAGACGAAAGTAGGCTCGTTCATGAGCGCCTACAACGCCATCGACGGCAAGCCGGCCAGTGCCAACGACACGCTGCTCGACGAGATCTTGCGCAAGCGCTGGGGCTTCGGCGGCTACGTCGTCACCGATTGCGGCGCCGTGCGCGACATCTGGCGCAACCACAAGAAGGTCGAAACCGCCGAGCAAGCGGCGGCAGCGGCGGTCAAGGCGGGCACCGACATCGAGTGCGGTAGCGAGTTCAAGAATCTGGGCAAGGCGGTCAAGCAGGGCCTCATCACCGAGTCCGAGATCGATCGCGCCGTGACCCGGTTGTTTCTGGCGCGCTTCCGCCTGGGCATGTTCGATCCGCCCGACATGGTGCCATGGAGCAAGATCCCGTACGCGCGCAACGATGCGCCCGAACACCGCGACTTGGCTCGCCAGGCGGCGCGCGAGGCGATGGTCCTGCTGGAGAACCGCGGCGGCCTTCTGCCCATCAAGCCATCGGTGAAGAAACTGGCGGTGATCGGACCGACCGCCGACAGCGCCGACGTGCTGCTGGGCAACTACAACGGCACGCCATCGCAACAGGTGACCATCCTCGATGGCGTCAAGGCCGAGGTGGCCGCGCGCGGCTTGCAGTTCAGCTACGCGCAGGGCTCGCCGGTGATGCAGGCCGACGACAGCAAGATCGCCGAAGCGGTGGCCACGGCGAAATGGGCCGACCTGGTGGTGCTGGTCCTCGGCCTGACACCGCGCGAGGAGGGTGAGGAGGGCGAAAACAAACTGAATCCGTCGGGCGACCGCAAGGACATCGGGTTGCCAGCCATTCAGGACAAGTTGATGCGGGCGGTGGTCGCGGCCGGCAAACCGGTCGTGCTGGTGCTGACCGGCGGCAGTAACCTGGGCATTCCGTGGGCGAAAGCGAAGCTGCCGGCCATCCTGATGACCTGGTACTCGGGCGAGGAGGGCGGCGCGGCGGTGGCCGAGGTGCTGTTCGGCAAGGCCAGCCCGGCCGGACGTTTGCCGGTAACCTTCTATGCGTCGGCCGAGCAGTTGCCGGATTTCTCGGACTACTCGCTCAAGAACCGCACCTACCGCTACTTCACCGGCGAGCCGCTGTGGGCTTTCGGGCACGGCATGAGCTACGCGACCCTGAAGTACAGCGGCCTCAAGATCGTCCCGGCCCGGTTGCAACCTGGCCAGACTGCCTATGTCTCGGTCGACGTGCACAACACGTCGAAGGTGGACAGCGACGAGGTGGTGCAGCTCTACGTCAGTGATGACAAGGCGTCGGTCCCGGTGCCGGTGCGATCGCTGGCGGGTTTTCGTCGGGTGCCGGTGGCAGCCGGAACCCACAAGGTGGTGACCTTCACGCTCACGCCGCGCCAGCTGAGCATCGTCAACGAAGACGGCCAGCGCATCGTCGAAGCGGGCAGGTTCACGGTGGCCGTCGGCGGTGGTCAGCCCGGCAAGAATCACAAATACGCCAGCGCGGCCAACGGTGTCACCGGGTCGGTCGAAGTCACGGGGTCGACCCAGACGCTGCCCTGAACGTGAACGATCCAATGGGGCGCCTCGTGAAAGGACCGGGCCGGTTGGTGCCGGCAGCGGTGATGACCGCGCGCGAGCAGGCGGCCGAGATCGTCGCGGCTGCCGAGGCATCGGCGGCGAGCCTTCGTGGCACGATCGACGCCTTGCGGAGCGAGGCTGAGAGCGCCGGCTTCGCGGCCGGACACCAGGCGGGGCGGGACGCGGCGTTGGCCGAGGTGACCGAACTGCTGGCGGCGGCGCGCGAAGAGGCCGACCGCACCCGGGTCGGGGCCCGGGACGCGGCGCTGGCGCTCGGCCGCAAGATGGCAGAGCGGATCGTGGGCCGAGCCGTCGAGCTGTCACCCGACACCATCGCCGACATCGTCGCGCAGGCTCTGGCCGCCAGCCGGGCCCGGGCCGGTGTCCTCACGTTGCGAGTGAGCGCCCTCGATCTGCCGGCTGTGGAAGCCGCGCGCGCCCGTCTGGCGGCGGTCGCGGCGGGCGTCCAGATTCACGTCGTCGCCGATCCCCAGATCGATCGCGGCGGATGCATCGTGGAGACTTCCGTGGGCCGCCTCGACGCGCGCCTCGACACCCAGCTCGACGCCCTGACGAAAGCGCTGGCCTCCGGTGGCGGCGGCGCGCGATGATCGGCAATTGATGACCGACCGCGACCCATCTCTGGTTGACATCGGGGAAGCGCTTGCGGCGCTCGATCTGGTCAACCCGTTGCGGTTGTCGGGCCGCGTGTCCGAGGTGACCGGGCTGGTGGTGCGTGCCACCATTCCCGGCATCCGGGTTGGCGAATTGGTCTACATCGACATGCAGACCGAGCGAGGGGCCATGGCGGGGCTGGCGTCACCGGGGCGTTTGCAGGCCGAGGTGGTCGGGTTTCGCGGCGACGAGGTCGTGCTGATGCCGCTGGGCGAGATCGCCGGCATTGGGCCCGACGCGCTGGTGAGTCCCACGGGCAAGCCGCTCAGCATCCGTGTCGGCACCGGGTTGCTTGGCCGTGTGGTCGACGGTCTGGGCGCGCCCATGGACGGTCTGGGCGACATCGGCGGCCCGACCGAAGACTGGGCGGTGGATCGCGCGGCGCCCGATCCGCTGTCGCGCCGTCGCGTCGAGCGCCCGCTGGCTCTGGGCGTGCGCGCCATCGACGCCTTCCTGACGGTGGGCGAGGGGCAGCGCATCGGCCTGTTCGCCGGTGCCGGCGTGGGCAAATCGACGCTGATGGGTCAGATCGCTCGCAACACCGATGCCGACGTCAACGTGATCTGCCTGGTCGGTGAGCGCGGCCGCGAGGTCAAGGAGTTCCTCGACGACGCCCTGGGCGAGGCCGGCCGCGCGCGATCCGTCGTGGTGTGCGCCACCAGCGACAAGCCCAGCCTGGTGCGCTTGAAGTCCACCTTCGTCGCGACCGCCATCGCCGAGTGGTTCCGCGATCGGGGCAAGCGCGTGCTGTTCATGATGGACTCGCTGACCCGCTTCGCGCGTGCTCAGCGCGAGGTTGGCCTCGCCGCCGGCGAGCCGCCCGCCCGCCAGGGCTACCCGCCCAGCGTGTTCGCGCTGTTGCCGCGCCTGCTCGAACGCACCGGCAACTCGGACCGCGGTTCGATAACGGCGCTTTACACCGTGCTGGTCGCGGGCAGCGACATGGAAGAACCCATTGCCGACGAGGTCCGCGGCATCCTGGACGGGCACATCATCCTGTCGAGGGATCTGGGCGCGCGCAACCACTGGCCCGCCATCGACGTGCTGCCGTCGTTGTCGCGCGTGATGACCCTGGTCGCGGATGCCGACCACCTACGCGCCGCCGGCCGCGCCCGCGAATGGATGGCCACCTACGAGAAGCAGCGCGATCTCATCCTGCTCGGCGCCTACCAGAAGGGCAGCGATCCGCGCACCGACGAGGCCCTCGGCAAGATCGACGCGATCAACGCCTTTCTGCGCCAGGGCACCGCCGAGTCGAGCGCTTTCGCCGATACCCGCGCACGCCTGCTGGCCCTGGTATGAGAGGAGACCTTCGATGCCCACGACCGACTGCCTGTTCTGCAAGATCATCAGTGGCCAGATCGCGGCCGCCATCACCCACCGCGACGATGACGTGGTCGCCTTCCGCGACATCGCACCCAAGGCACCGTTCCATCAACTGGTGATCCCGGTCCGCCACGTCGGAAGCCTGGCCGAGGCGGCGCCCGCGGACGCCGAGTTACTCGGCAAGCTGATGCTCACCGGCGCGGACCTGGCACGCGCGGCCGGCCATGCCGACGGCGGCTTCCGCGTCGTCATGAACGCTGGCGCCGACGCCGGGCAGACCGTATTCCACGTCCACCTGCATGTCCTGGCTGGCCGGTCTCTGTCGTGGCCGCCAGGTTAGTCGGCGGCGCGCGCGCGGCTATAGCCGGATGTCGACCAGGGTCTTCTTGCGCAGCTCGTTCAAGTAGATCTTCCGCTGTCGCTCAAGCTCCTTGTCCCGTAGCTGAGCCCGCAGCTCCTCGCGGATCTGTGTCAGAGGGGCGGTTTCCTTTTCCTTGCGGTCGATAAGCTTGATGACGTGGAAGCCGCGATCAGCCCGTGCCGGCCCGCGCACCTCGCCCACCTTCATGGCGAACACCATCTCTTCGATGGGCTTGGGCAGCATGCCGCGGCCGAAGTAGCCCAGGTCGCCACCCTCGTTGCGGGTCGCAGGGTCTTCCGAGAACTCCTTCGCCAGCTTGGCGAAGTCCTCGCCCTTCTTCGCCCTCTCAAGCAGTCCCGCCGCGATCTGCTCGCGTTCGCGCACGACGGCGTTGTCGGCGTTTTCGGGGATGACCAGGAAGATGTGCGCCGCTCGCACCTGCACGTTCGCCCCGGATTTCAGGTGGCGGTCGTAGTACGCCTGCACGTCAGTGTCGCTGACATTGACCTTGGACCCGACAGCTATCTGCACGACCTTGTACGACACCAGCTGCCGCTTCAGGTCCTGCCGGTACGCCGCCATGGTGGTGCCCGACTGCCGCAACAGTTCCATCAACTTCTGATCGTTGAAGCCTTGCTGCTTCTTGATCTGCTCGATGGCGCGATCGATCTCTTCGCTGGTCACCGACAGCTTCATCTCAGTCGCGTGCTGCACCATCAGGTGGTCATCGATCAGGCGGTCCAGGATCTCGTGCCGCAAGGCCGCCACCCGAGCGGTGCGCTGCTGCGGATTCGGTATGGCGGCTATCTCCTGCATGAAGGGCTCGGATTTCTCGCGCACCTCGCTGTCCAGGATGACCTCGTCTCCCACCACCGCGGCGATTTTTTCCACCACCCGTGCCGCCGCAGGCCGCGTCGCCCACGGCACCATCGCGAAAATCGCCACCACCACAAACCCGCGCCGGATCATGGTGTGGCCCCGGTCTTGTCCTCGACCAGCAGCTTGCGCAGGTTGTCCTCGTCGATCTCCACTTTGGTCTCCTTGCGCAGTTGCGCGATGAATTCCTTCATCTTCTGTGACCGCAGGTCATGAAACAGCTGTCGCTGAACCGTCGGCTTCACCTCCTCAAGCGTGCGGGTGAAGCCGGGGCGCTTTTGCGTCAGCTTCAATATCGCAAAGCCCTTGTCGAGCGGCACCGGCGCTGACACGTCGCCGACCTGCGCCAACGCGAACGCCGCCTCGACGATGGCCTTCGGGTACATCGTGGTGGCCCGGTCGAAGAACGTGAGATCACCGCCGCGTTGTTTCGAGTCCTCGTCCTCCGAATAGCGGGTCACCAGCTCGCGAAACCCCTTCTGGTCCTGCGCGGGCGCGGCGCGCGCCTCATCGTGGACCTTGTTCGCCTTCTGCCGGTCCTTGACCAGGATCTGGCTTACGCGCACCTCCTCGGGCTTGACCAGCAGATCGGGGTGCGCGTCGAGGTGCTTCTTGACCTCGGCCTCGGGCACATCGGCCGGCTTCAACTTGTCGTCGATTTCGCGCTTGATGAGCTGGGCCACCATGTTGTCCTTCATGGCTCGCAGCACCTCGGGATCGCGGTCGTAGCCACGTTCGCGCGCGGCCCGTGCCAGAACCTCGAACTGCACCAGACTCTCCAAGAACTCCTTGCGGCGTTCGGCCGACGAATAGCGGGCTCGGACGTAGGGCTGCTGCTTGTCGAGACGCGCTTGTACGTCGGCGACGGTGATGATCTGGTCCCCGATGCGCGCCGCGACCTGCTCGGGATCGACGGGTCCGCGCGCGGTCGCCCCGCCGCGACAGCTCGCGAGACCACAGCTCACCACGATCGACAGGACCAGCGTTGGTGCGGCAGCCGCAAGACCCACGCGCATGCCCCACTGATGACACAGCGCCGCTCGCCTCGCAAGCCGCCACCCGGTGTTCGCCGCTGCCGGCATGCCATCAGCCGAGTGGAATCTCCGACTTGTGCCGCGACAACCACTTGGCGAAGGTTTGCAATTCGGGATTGAGCGAGCGGCACAGCGTTAGATCGCGGGCGCCGCGGTACGCGCTCTCGGTCTCGGCCTTGAACTGGTACATGTTCCCCATCTCGTCGGCGCCGGGAAAGCCGAAGCTGCGGAAGACGTCGGGGGAGACTGCACCGTGGACGACCGGTTGCTCGAGCGCGTGGGCAAGCGCGGCGGCCATCTCGGTGCCTGACAGATGCTCGCCAGCAACGCCGACTGTCTTTCCGATCAGGTCAGGGCGCTTGAAGATGCCGAACACGCACTTGCCGATGTCCTCGACGGCTATTCCGGGCAGCTTCTTGTCGCCCATCGGCAGCACGAAGGACAGCTTGCCGTCTGCGCCCTTCTTCGGCCCGGCACCCATGCCGATCAGATTCTCCCAGTAAAACGACGTCAGCAAGAAGGTCGTTGGTACACCGAGGTCGCGGAAGAAGTGGTCGGCGTCCGCCTTGGCGTCGAAGTGGGGAACCTTGTACTTCTGCTTGAGCGTCGGCATCCGCACGTCGCCAAGCGGGAAGGTCTTGCGGGTATCTTCGAATGTGGACCAGATCGCGTGCTTGATGCCCGCGCTCTTCGCCGCCTCGGCGAGGTTCTTGCCCTGCGTGGTCTCCTTCTCGCCCGAGAAGTGCTCCCAAAAATTGGTCAGGCAGTAGGCGCCGTACGCTCCTGTGAAGGCTTTCGTGAGGCTCGCCTGGTCATCGAGATCGGCGGCCACCACCTCGGCGCCCAGCTTCGCGAGTGCCTGCGCCTTCTCGCCGGTGGGTTTCCGCGTGATCGCGCGAACCGCGAACTCACCACTTTTGTCGGCCAGAATTGCGCGAACCAGTCCGCCAGCCTGCGCGCCCGTTGCTCCCGTGACCGCGATGATTTTCTTGCTCATGATGTGATGCTCCTGTTGGTTGGAAGACCCGTATATACACCGCGCGCTCGCCGGCGCCGGTGTTCATTCCAGGCACGCCAGCACCTCGTGCAGGCGCAGCCGCGCCGCCGCCAGGTGGGAGCGACGCTCTCGCTCGTCGAAGCTGTACACGAGCCGCATGTCGGCCGTCGCCTTCCACCGACTCGCCTGCCCCGCGGCGTGCGGTTGCAGCAACTTCGCCACCTTGGCGGCTGCGAGTCTTGATTGGTCGCCCAGGTTCAATACCAGCCGCGCCGCCGACAGCTCGTAGCCGCGCGCGCCTATCTTTCGCACCAGGGTTCTGTCGACCATGACCTCGGCAAGCAACTTTGCCTCCTCGGGCGGATCGCCGTAGCGGTCGCCCAGTTCGGCCACCACCTCGCGCACGCCGTCCTCGTCCTCGGCCTGCGCCAGCCGTCGGTAGAAATCCAGGCGCTGCCCGGTGTCGGGGATGTAGTCGTCGGGCAAGAACGCGGGCACATCGACCGCGAACTCGGGATCCTGCTCGCGTTTGATCGGCTGCCCGCGCAGCTCGGCCACCGCTTCTTCCAGGATGCGCGCGTAGGTGTCGAAGCCCACGGCCGCCAAGGCGCCCGATTGTTTCTCGCCGAGCAGCTCGCCGGCACCGCGGATCTCGAGATCGTGGGTCGCGACCTGGAAGCCGGCCCCCAGTTCCGTGAACCGTTGCAGCACCGCCAGCCGTTGCTTGGCATCGGCCGATAGCTGCTTTTCCGGCGGCACCACCAGGTAGCAGTAGGCCCGATCGCGCGCCCGGCCGATGCGACCCCGGATCTGGTACAGCTGCGCCAGGCCGAAGCGGTCAGCACGGTTGACGATCATGGTGTTGGCGCGTGGGATATCCAGCCCCGATTCGATGATGGTGGTGCAGCACAGGATGTCCGACTTGCCATCGACGAAGTCGACCATCGCCTGCTCCAGCTCACCTTCGGCCATCTGGCCGTGCGCCACCGTCACGCGCGCCCCGGGCGCCAGGGTCGCTATTTTCGCCACCCACTCGGGCAGGTCCTCGACCCGGTTGTGCACGAAGAACACCTGGCCGCCGCGCCCAAGCTCCTTGTGCAAGGCCTCACGCAAGAGGTCCTCGTCCCAGCGGCATACGAACGTCCTGATGGCCAGCCGATCAGCCGGTGGCGTCGCGATGATCGAGATCTCGCGCAGTCCGGTCATCGCCATCTGCAACGTGCGCGGGATCGGGGTTGCCGTCAGCGTGAGCACGTCGATCTGCGAGCGCAGTTCCTTCAAACGCTCCTTGTGGGTGACACCGAAGCGTTGCTCCTCGTCGATGACCACCAGGCCAAGGTTGTGGAAGCGGACGTCCCGCGACAACAGGCGGTGGGTCCCGACCACGACGTCGATCTTGCCCTCCGCCAGCTTGGCCACGATGTCCTTCTGCTCGTTGCGCGCCCGGAACCGTGACAGCGAAGCGACGGTCACCGGGAAATCACGGAAGCGCTCCGAGAAAGTCAGGAAGTGCTGCTCGGTCAGCACCGTGGTCGGCGCCAGCACCGCCACCTGCCGACCGCCCAGCACCGCCAGCAACGCCGCCCGCAGCGCGACCTCGGTCTTGCCGTAGCCAACGTCGCCGCACACCAGGCGGTCCATGGGCAACGCAGTCTGCATGTCGGCCAGGACCGCCGCGATGGCCTTGGCCTGATCAGGGGTCTCCTCGAACGGGAAAGTCTCCTCGAACTCGCTGAACATGACGTCGGGCGCGGGGAAGGCGTGGCCGGGCAGGGCGCGTCGTTGGGCGTAGAGCTGCAGCAGTTCCTCGGCCACCTTGCGCGCATCGGCCGACACGCGCCGCCGCTTGTCCAGCCAGGTCTTGCCGCCCAGTTTGTCGAGCCGAACCGCATCGCCCGAGCCGCCCACGTACCTTTGCACCAGGCCGATGCGGTACACGGGCACGTAGACCGCGCCGCCGTCGAATTCGAGGTGCAGAAAGTCCTGCGTGATGCCGCGGAAGGGCAGCTTCTTGAGTCCGCGGTAGCGGCCCACGCCATGGACGTCGTGCACCGCGAGATCGCCCTCGCCGATCTCGCCCAGTGATCCCAGCGGTTGCGCGCGCACGACCCTGGCCTCGCGGTGCGCGCGCGGGCCGAAGATTTCCTCCTCGGCCACCAGCACCAGTCCATCAGCCGGCGAGCGAAACCCTTGCCCCAGCGGCCCGACCAGCACCGCCAGCGGATCCGGATCCGCCAGCGGCGACAAGAGCTGCGCCAGGTCCATCGGCCGGTCCCGCGTCGGCGGACGCAGCACCGGGGCCAAATCCCACGCCTTGAGCAGCCCGGACAGGCGTTCGCCGTGGGTGCGGTTCGGCGCCACGAGGCGCACCCGCTGGCCGGCAGCCAACCAGCCCGCAATGCGATCGCGCAGCGGTTGGGCCAGATCTGCCGTCGCGCCGCGCTCGCCGCGGGCTTGCTGCAACTCGGCCCGCAAGCTGGTGTTGGCCTCGGTATGGATGCGCACGCGCACGGCGGTGGGCGCCGCCCCTTCCTCCTGGTCAGCGTGCCGGACAGGTTCGATCTCGATCGGCCGCAACTCGACTCGGATCCGGGCCTGCAGCAGCGTCCGGGCCTGGTCGGCGTCCAGGCAGAATTCCTCGGCATCCAGCGCCAGCCGGTGTTCGTCGCGCCGCCGCAGGGCGCTTGCGTGCAGCCGGGAGAACTGCCGCCCAGTTTCCTCGATCACCGCCTCGGGATCCTCCACGACCACAGGGGCCCCCGGCGGCAGGTACTGGAAGAGCGACGCCATCGTGGCGTGAAACGCCGGCGCCAGCGCCTCGATGCCGAAGAACTCCTCGCCTGACTCAATCTGTTCGAGCAGCACGCGCGTCTGCGACGACGGCACCGCGGCCGCGTCGGCCGCCGCAAGGATACGCGCGCGCGGGGCGGCGCCTTTGGTGCGAACCGTCTCTCGCACCGGGTGGATCGCTATTGACTCGACGGTGCGCAAGGTCCGCTGCGTCTGGCCGTCGTAGAGCCGCAGCGATTCGACCTGGTCGCCGTCCAGCTCGATCCGCACCGGGTGGCGGTACACCGACGGAAACACATCAATCACCGCGCCACGGGCCGCGAAGGTTCCGGCGTCCTCGACCACCGGAGCGCGGCTGTAGCCGGCGGCGACCAGCCGCGCCAGCAGGTCCTGCCGTGAAATGGTCGTCCGCGCTTCGATCGAGAAGCACAGCCGGGCAAACTCGTCCGGCGGCAACACCCGCCGGGCCAGGGCAGCGGCTGATGCCACCAGGACCAGGGGCGCCGGGCCGCGCGCAAGGCGGAACAGCACCGCCATACGCTCGAGGGTGGTCGCGCGGTTGGGCTGCATGTCAGCGTACGGCGAGCTGTCCGGGGCTGGCAGTGCCAGGACGGCGGCTGGCGCAGCGGGATCGTCGCGGGGCGCCCCGGTGGAACAGAAGAATTCCAGGTCACTGGCAGCCGCGGCCGCACGATCCTCGTCGGCGACCACGTACAAGACTGGCCCCGCGAGGCGGCGTCGACCGGCCAGGTGCGCGGCCACCGCCGGCCCAAGTGCCCCCGCCCCTCCGTGCAGCCACACCACGCCGGCCGGGGCCGCCAGAGCTTTTTCGACCGCGACCAGCGCGCCCTGCAGCGAGAGGGGTGGTTCGGCAGACATGCGCGGGGGTTTACCGCCGTTGACCTGGTTGATCGAGCGGGCTATCTTCGGCGCCACCAAACGGAGGCGAACCCATGAACCGCGTTTTTTCCCTGACCGCGTCGGTGTTTGTCTTCGCTGTGGCTCTGGCCTCAGCTGGCTGCGACCAGAAGGGCGGGCCCCTCAAGGTGGACAAGGTCGAGCCCGACCAGGGCATCACCGGCGGCGGTGATCAGGTCACCATCCTCGGCAGCGGGTTCATCCCCGGCAAGACCCAGGTCGAGGTCTATTTCGGCCGCCGAAAGTGCGAGAGCGTCACCATCGCATCCGCGGGCAAGATCGCGGTGGTGACTCCACCGGGCGACAAGGGGCCCGTGGACATCACACTCAACTTCGATAACGGTGGGTCCTTCAAGATCGCGAACGGCTTCCGCTTCCTGGCGTCGAGTGTCGGCGAGGACACCCGCAAGGCCTTCTTCTCGGGCAAGCCCGCCGAAGCCAAGAAGTAGGTTAGCGGTACGCGGCCCTGAAAAGCTGCTGTCCCATCAGCAGCAGGCTGCCCGATGCGATGGTGCGGGCGCTGCAGATCCGGAAGAAAGTCCCGTTCGACGACCCCAGATCCGACAGGTACACGGCCCCGTCGCGTAACGTGATCTGGGTATGCGTGCCCGACACGTAGCCATCCTCGGGAAACAGGATGTCGCCGCGTTCCCGCCCGAGCACGATGGACTCGTCGTACAGCGGGAACGCCGGCCCGTCGACATCGCGGCCGACGATGACCGAGATACGCCCCCAGTAGCCCGGATTGGGCGTGCCGATGATCTCGGTGCCGTCTTCCATCGGCGACGGCGGCGCAATCACGTCGAAGCGCAGTAGTTCCTGGCCGATGCGGAAGATGTCACCTGACTCCAGGCGCTCCTCCTGGGCGATCTTCACGAAGACGCCGTTGAGACTCTTGAGGTCTCGCACCACCAGTGTGTCCTCCGTCAGCATGAACTCAGCATGGCGAGGCGACAGATACGGGTCAGCGTCGAACAGTGAACCCTGGCCCCGGCCGATCAGGTTGTCGCCTTCTTGCAGGGGGTGCATGCCGCCCTCGGTCCCGTCGGGGCGAATCAGAGTCAGATGGCCGCGCGGCGCTGCCTTGACCGGCGTCGGCGCCATGAACATCGTCTTGGGTATGGCCGATACCGCCGGTGCCGCGACCGGTGCCGCCGCGCCTGGTGCCTTGATCTTGTAGCCGCATGAGCCGCAGAACGCGAAGTTGGCCACCACGCGCTTGCCGCAACCGGGGCAGATCACCGTGCCCGGATCGGCGGAAGCCGGGGCCACGGCGGCCACGGCCGCTGACGGTGGCGCTGCAATCCCACCCATGGGCGTGACCGCCGGGGTGGGCACGCGATGGTGCACCGGGGCGGGCGCGGCGACCGGTGCGGGGGCACGCGCGATCTGAGGTGCCGCGACCGGCACGGCCTTCGCCACGGGCGCGGGCGCAGCCACTGCCGCCGGCGCCGTCACGACGGGCGCCACCGCCACCACGGACGGCCGCGATATCGGCGATGCGACTGCCACGTTGGTGGCGCGCTTGGCGGCCTCTGACGGTGGGGTCGCTGCGACCGCCGGCTTGGCGAACGACGTCGGGTCAGGGGGGGCGGCCGTCTTGGCCGTCCCGAGCGGTGTCGGGGGCCGGTCGCTCGCATCAGGCTGCACCGCCATCTGGGCTGGCAGGGGCGCTACTGGCTGCGCAACCGGTGTCATCGGTGCAACGACGGCCGGCTTGGGCTTGGGCGCCGCTGCTTCCAGCTTGGCTCCGCACCCCAAACAAAACTTGTAGTGGTCTTGGTTATCCTTGCCGCAACGAGAACAGGTGATCACGTCATTCCCCCGAAGGTGGCGAGCCCAACATATCCCATGATGCCCACGGCCATCACGAGATCTCCACGCGTAGAAGCTGCTGGCCGATGAACACGTAGTCGCCGTGCAAGAGCGGCGAGTCGTCTCCCATGCGCAAGAACGTCCCGTTTTTCGATCCGGTATCTGTCAGCGTGAAGCGGCCATCCGCGGCCATGCTGAGTTGGGCGTGGTGTCCCGAGATGAAAGGATCGTCGGGGAAGTTCACGTCGTTGTCCTCGCGCCCGATGGTGATGGTGTCACCGCGCGCCCGGAAGATGATGCCGATCTCGCCGCCCCGTAGCTTCTGCACCAGCCGCATTTTCGACGCCCGCTTGGGGCTGGCGTAGAAGTACGTCCCCTCGCTGTCCGGCTGCGGGCCGAAGTCAGGCGCTGAAGCCTCGACCTGCAATAACTGTTCACCGACCAGAAACAACCCGCCCGATTCGATCGGCATCGGATTCTTGATGCGCATGTAGATGCCGTTTTGCGAGCCCTCGTCGTGAACGAACAGCTTGCCATCCCGATAGACGAAGTTCGCGTGGCGGGGCGAGATCAGGGGGTCCTCGGGGAACAAGATGGCGCCCTCGCTGCGGCCGACCACGTGCTCGGTGCCATTCAACTGGTACGAGACGCCGTCCAGGCTGTCGCCCTTGACCAGGATCAGCTTGGCCCGCCCAGGCAGTTGCACCCCGGAGAAGAACATGGTTTTGCCGCTAGTGTTCGACGCCGCCGACGGGCGCGCCTCACCGCCACCGTCAAAGCGCCCGCCACACTTGCCGCAAAAGCGATCGTCGACCGGTACCTGATTGCCGCACGTGGGGCAGTTCTTCATGGACATGTTGGCCTCCATCCGACCCGGGGTTCCCGTTTTCGCCGGCGCTTGCGTTGCAGCGGACCCCGCATCAAACAGGGCAGCACCACAAGACAAGCACCGGTCTGCCCCAAGATCCATCAGCAGATCACATGCGGGGCAGACGAGACCGACGGACATTCGGGCAGCGATTCTGCCGTCCGCGGCCGGTCTGTCAATAGTCGCGTGGGCGCCGACCAGCTTTGCTCCGCGGGCGCCGGGCCTTCAACGTCGCCGGGCACCGGCCTTTCAGCGCGGGCGGGCGCCGGTTCCTGGTGCGGCCAGGGCGCGGGTGGCCACGTCGCGCACGGCGGTTGCCGGATCCCGGGTGGCGCGTTCGAGCGCTGCCGCCGCTTCGGTTTCAGCCAGGGCGCCCGGATCGTCGGCCAGGGCCAGCGCCGCCTCGGCCCGCACGAACGCGTTCGGATCGTCGAGGCCCCGCACGATCTGAAGCCGTACCGCCGCCCCTCCCAGCGCCAGGACGTGGTAGGCCGACAATCGGCGCTCCCAGGCAGGGTGCTGCAACTCCCCGCGCAGCGCCGCGGCCAGTGCCGCTGCCGCAAAGGTTCCGCGGGTCAGGTGGATGCGTGCTGCGTACCGGGCCGTGGCCTCGGCGCCGGAATCTGGTTTCCCTGTCGTCCAGGGCTCTGCCGCAGCCAGCGCCGCCACCACGTGTGAAACCGTCACGCGCGGATCGGCAAGCCGGCTTGACAGCCGCAACGCCAGCAGGCGCACTCCCGGATCCGGATCGTCGAGCGAGGCGGCGATTCGGTCACGCAGCCGGCCGCCGATCTCGTCGAGCATTCGTTCCCCGGTAGGGGACAGAGGCTCGTACGAGGGTAAAAGCTTGCCCAGCGCGATACCCGGCTGTCCTGGCGGTCCGCTGTCGAGCGCTTGCAGCGCGGCCAGCCTTGGCGGTCCGGTGCCGTCGAGTGCGCGAGCCAGGATATCGACCAGATCGTCGGTGTGATCGCCCAGCAGCGCATCCTCGCTGTTGTTCGTGTCGTTCGTGCGCGCTGGCGGCACAGTGGCCAGCGCTTCCAGCACGGCACCCGCGTCGACCGTATAGCCACGCACGGCGCGAGCGTCGTCAGAGAAGGTCGCCGCGCCCGCGAAGAGGTCCAGGCCCTGGCGCGCGGCTGCAGCCTCATCGGTGGTGCCGAACATGGCTCGCCCCAGCAGAGCCGGCAGGGCTCGGCGGTTCCTGGTCGCACCGAGCGCAAGCATGGCGCCGCGCACGAGCGTTGGATCCGAAGCCTCGAGCAGCGGCAGCAGGACAGCAGCATCCTTGCCCTGGCCCGACAGAGCCAGTGCCAGCACCGCCGCCCGGCGCACCACCAGAGGCCGCGCGACCGCCAGCGCCGCGATGGTCAGCGGCCCTGCCGCATCGATCCTGCGCAATCGCCCGAGCCCGACACACGCCAGCGCCGCCACATCCGGTCGCGGATCGCTCGCCGCTGCCAGCAAGCTTTCCATCGCCTGCGGCAGGCCCAGGCGCCCCAGTGCCCACACCGCAGCCGCGCGCAGGTCCGGCTCGGCAGATACCGCCAGGGCCTTGAGTCCGGTCAACGCCCGTGGGTCGCGCAGCCGGCCCAGTGCCACCACCGCCGCGGCTTGCACCGCCATCGGCGCTGCTGAAGTGGCGGGTGCGCGCGGCCGTGCGGTGGCGGCGACCGCCAGCCGCGACAGCACCGGCGCGGCGTCCCGGTTGCCGAGCAGGCCGGCGAGTTCCACAAGATGCGGGTCCGGATCCGCGTCCGGGTCGGTCAACAGATCGACCAGCGGTCGCAAGCCGCGCCGACTCAACCGGGCCAGCCGCGCCGCCGCAGCGCTGTCGGAAAAGGTCGCCTCATACAGTGGCGGGACCAGGCGGTCGAGGAGATCGGTCCACAGCTTGCGCCACGATCCGGCCGCGCTCGACGGAAACGTCGACATGTGCCGGTCGAACTCATGCAACGTGCCCAGGAACTCACGGGTCTCGATGTCCTGCTTGAGCACATCGGCCAGGGTTTCGTCGTCGGTGGCCTGGCGCGCCGTCTGCCGCAGCAAACCGGCGGCGGCCTCGCCGTCGCCCCGGCGCACCATGAGGCGGTAAAGCGCAAGTGCGGCGCGCGTCGAGTGCGAAGTTGCGATCGCCTTGCGGTAGGACAAAGACGCTTGCTCCGTCGCCACCATGCGTTCCTGCAGGCCCGCGGCTCGCACCAGGGTGTCCGGATCGTCTGCCGCCAGCGCCGCCACCTGGTCCAGCGTCGCCATGGTCTGCGCGTCCTCGAAGCGCGGCAACTGGATTTCCGCCAGCTGTAGCAGCGCCTCGCGCGCGCGGCTCGGCGCCGTCGTCATCGTTGCTCGGGCCAGGGTTTCCAATCGCGCAATGGCCGAACTAGTTTGCCCCGACTGCCGCAGCATCCGCACCAGGGGCATCACGATCTCGGGGTCGTCGGGTGCCCTGTCGGTGGCGGCGGCGAGGGTCTCGATGGCACGCTGCGGGTCCTGCAGCCGCAGGTAAACCTCGGTCAGGAACAGCGTGATCTCGCGGTCGCCCGGGCTTCTTGCCAGATGGGTTTGTGCCACCCTGGCTTCCTCTTCCAGCTTGCTGCGCCCCTCGCGGGCCAGCAGCAGCACGAGGCGCGATCGGGCCTCGCGGCGCTCTGCCACCTGTTGTGAGCCGGCCGATTTTTCCAACGCCGATCGCCATTCGGACACGGCGCCGTCGTACTCCTTGCGACGTTCGAGAACCCGGGCGAGTACGCGGTGGTATTGCGGGTTGCCTGGCGCCAGGTTCTGGGCGGCACGGGCCTGGACCACGGCCTCGTCAGTCAGATCGTGATCGCCCAGTAGCTCGGCCAGACGCGCATGCGCAAGGGCGCGCGGCCGGACCGCGGCCAGCAGCTGGTACCAGGTCTTGCGGGCGAGCTCGCGCCGTCCGCGCTGGAAGTGCGCCTCGCCCAGCCCGACGATGGCGCGCTCGTCACGCGGCGCCAGCGCCAGGACCGCGTCCCACGCCGCCAGCACCCGTTCGTCCTCCGACCAGCGCGAAGCCAGATCGGCCAGCTTGGCCAGGTCCTCCCGGCTGCCCCGGAAGGACCGCAGCGCCCGATCGAAGCGCCCCCGGGCATCGTCGCGCTCGCCGCGGCGGAGCTTACGCTCGATGAGGTCGATCGTGAGCGCAGGGTCGGCGAACGATCCAGCTTGAGCACCGTCGTAGGCCTCCATCAGTTCTCGATCGCGCCCCAGTCGATCGAGCAGGGCAATCACCTTGCGTCGTAGAAAGGTGGCGTGCGGATCGGCCGCCAGCGCTCGGCGTGCTGCCGCCAAGGCACCATCGAGGTTGCCCAGGTCCAGGCGCACGTCGGTGAGCGCCTGCCATTCGACGACCATACCCCTTCCGCCCCGCGCCAGTCGCGCCTCCAGCGTGCCCTCAAGCAGTTGCAATGTATCTCGCCGTCTCGCCACCTCGCGCAGGCGCCGGTAGAGATCCGCCCGCTCTGCGTCGGGCCGCGGGCCGTCCAGGCTCTCGCGCAGCAGGCGTTCGGCGGGCTCGTCGTCGCCCGCTGCCTGGCGATGCATCGCCGCCTCGACCATCAGTCGGGCCCGCAGCGAGGCTGTCAGACGCCGCTCACCAGAGCGAAGCTGCTGCTCGATGATCTGCGCCGCTTCACCGGGCCGTCCCGCCCGGGCAAGGGCGGCTGCCAGATCGAGGGTCGCCTGGGGGTCGGCGGTGCTCGCCTGGGCCAGCTCGCGTCGCGCGCGCAGCTCACGCTCGCCATCGCCGGCGCCGGTGGCCAGGGCTACCATCGCTTGCAGGACCACACGTCGTTCGCTGTTTCCGCGGCTGCGGGTCAGCGCTGCATCGTAGGCCGTGAAGGCCGCTTCGGTCTTCCGCGCCGTTGCCAGCGCCCTGGCTCGGCCAAGAGCTGGGGCCGTTGCCGCGGGTTTGATGAGCATCGCCCGAGCGAACACCTCGGCCGCCTCATCGTCTCGCCCGGCCGCTCGCAGCGCTTGTGCCAACGCCTCGACCGGGCCGTAGCTCGTCGGGCTCTTGGCGGCAGCGGCGCGCAGCAGCGCGATGGTGGCGGCTGCATCGCCAGCGCCGCTTGCACGCAGGACGCGCGCGGCCAGTCCTGGCGCATCCGGGCTGGCGACAAGGGCGCGCACGGCCTGCTGGTGTAGGCCGGCGCCACTTCGCCGCTTGACCTCCCAGTCGGCGCTGGCGGCCGTCCCGCACAACCAAATGGCGACAAGGACGGCCCAGCGGACCTGGCGGCGCACCCTGGCAGGATAGCACCGGCGGGGAATGCACCGGCTCCGCCGTCCGCGCGCTCACACGCGGCCGGTACCCTCAGTAATTTTCGCGCAGAAAGCTGCGAACCGCGTCCCGCACGTTGCTGGGCATATGCAGCGCGATGGCTTCGCGGGAGATCTCAGGGGTGCGCCGGTAGGTTTCGAAGAACGTCACGCACTCGGGACAACGATCGAGGTGTCCCTGGAACAGGACTCGTTCTCGCTCGGCAAGGCTGCCTTCCAGATACTCCAGACAGAAGTCCACGCACTCCTGGCAGTTCAGCCATTCATTCCCAGGATGAACACTCACGCGTCCGATTTCCTCCTGCCCCTCGTTTCATCGGCCGCAAAGGCGCATGAACCGCAAGGCGCACGGAATATAGCCGAGCAGAAGCGCTTTGGCACAACCAGCTTTCGCGCAACCAACTCGCCCCGCGCCCGATAACCCGCCGGTGCGACGCATCGACTCATCACCTCCGTCATCCCCAGCCGCCGCGACCGCGGCGGTGAAGGGCCCGCCAACCGACAAGTCAGGGGCGGCAGCGACGCGCAAGCCCAGCCTGCTCGCTGGCACCGCGAGGCGCGATGAAGCGGGCGCCCGATTTCGGGACTTGCTGCACAAGAAGTTCGAGCACAGGACTGGTGACGGTCCGCGCGGCGCGCGCGGTTCCAGCGATGCCACCGATGCCGGAGGCCAGCTTCCGCCTGGGTTGGCGGTCCCGCATTCGTTCGCCGCTCACCTGCGTCCGGAGGGCCCGGCAAGACCTAGCCGCCCTGATTCGCCGCCCTCGCTGTCGAGTCCGCCGGGTGCGCCCGCGTCCGCCGATCGGCTGCTGCTTGGCATGGGCCCCGGTGGAGCCGAAGCGCGGCTTGCCATCGGGCACGGACCGCTGGCCGGTTCCGAGATCCGAGTCCGCGAGGGCGCCGGCGGACTCGACGCCGCGGTCTTGACAAAGAGTGAGTCTTCGCGCCAAACGCTGATCTCGGCCATGGAAGAAGTCGCGCGCCGGTTGCAAGGCAAGGGTCATGTACTGCGGTTGGCGGTGGGCGCGCACCAGCCACGGGCCGCGGGAAATTCCGCGGACGACGGATCTCACCGCGGTGACGAGGACGGGGCTCGATGAGCAACGTCGCCCCGGTTCGGCTGGCGGATCTTCCAGACGTGCCCCGCGCTCTGGCCGAGGCCGGGCGCCCGCTCGCCCGGCTGGTGGCGCGCCATCCTCGCGAATTGCAGGTGGCCCTGCGGGCGGTCGGCGTGGTGGTTCTGCGGGCCGCGCGTGTCTGTCTGGCCCACACCGGTGAGGGGGCTGCTGATACGGCTCGCGACCGGATCGCCGTCGAAGAGGTCTGGCTGGTCCAGTCGGGCGGCTCGTTGCGGCTTACCATCGACGCGGCGCTGGCGCGCGCGGTCGTGTCGGCGGCGCTTGGCCTGCGCCAGCCTTTGTTCGCGCGACCCCTCGGCGGCACCGAGCGCGGGGTTCTGGCCGCGCTGATCGGGCAGGTCATGAGGGCACTTGCAGGCAGTGATCGCTTTCGTGTTGCCTTCAATGAGCCGTCGGGGGCCGGTCCGCGCCCCGACGCCACGGTCGTGGCGGCCGACCTAGATGTTCGGGCGGCGGGCGTTTCGGGCCTGGTCCGGGTCGAGCTAATGGCCGACCAGCTCGACGGTATTTCCGGTGGCTTGCACAGCGAGCGACTGGCGGACCTTTCGCTCGCGCTGGTGACTGAGGTCAGCCGCACCACGCTGTCTGCGATGGACGTGGCCAGCGCGGCGCCGGGCGATGCCATTGTCTTTGCCGGTTCACCAGCACTTGGCGGTGGCGCCGAAGACTGGCCGGTCAGCACGCGACTGGGTTCAGTTTGCGTCTTGGCCCGGTTCGATGCAGAAGGCGGACTGCATGTCACGCAACAGCACGCACACGGGGTGGAGGCCACGGTCAACATGAGCAAGGACAGGGATGCCGCGCCGACCGCCGCGGTTACAGCCGCGCTGGCTGGGGTACCGGTCGAGGTGGTCGCCGAGGTCGGGCGCCTGATGGTCAGAGCCGACGAGCTGGCCGGCTTTCTGGCGGGCGCCGTGCTGCCGCTGGGAATCCGTCGCACCGACGCGGTCACACTGCGGGTCGGCGATCGCGCCTGGGCCCGTGGCGAGCTGGTGAACGTGGACGGCGAGCTCGGGGTGCGCGTGACCGAGCTGCTGCGCTAGCTGGCCTACGCTTCAGGGCGCCCGAATCAGGCCGCCCGAACCGAGGCCGCCGCGCTCTCGGTGGCGAGGTGCAGTCGGCCGGCGGGGTCCGCCCAGATCGGAGCGGTGCGCATCAGCGTGACCACGACAGCGTTCCACTGATCAACCTCGGCCCGCAAGGCGATCGCGCGCCGGAGCGCGCCCACCATCTCGAACTCGTCCCCCGGAGCGAACAGCAGCGCGTTGCCGGTCGCTGAGCCGGCATCGAAGTCGACCAAAAAATCAGCGAACGCGCCGCTTGCGGGCACGACCGGGAGTGCGCCATAGCGTAGACCAAGCCCGGCCGCCCGGCCGGTGAGATCCTCGCCGCCGGCCAGCCACAGCGCGTCCGCTCCGGCGAGAATTTGCCGTCGGGCGTCCTCGCCGCCGTCGGGGTGGACTGCGATTCTGCCCGGGTGCTCGATCGCTACCACCCGCGCCTGGTCGAGCAACGCCGGATCTCCGTGTCCTGACAACGCGACGACGATATCGAGGCCGACCAGCTTCGGCAGGGCGGCGACGATCTCGCGTCCCCCGTTCCCATGGTGCAGAGGGCCGGTTGCGCACAGGAGCGTCTGCGGTCCCAGTGACAGTGCCAGGCGGCGCGCCAGAGCCTTGCGGCACTCCCGCTTTCCTGACGGCGCTTGGGCCGAGAACACTTGTGCGAGACTGGGATCGCTGCCTGGATCATTGGGCGGTTCGTCGCACCCCATGCGCGCGACCAGAATCGGTTGGTCGGACGCGCGAGCGCCGGTCGCCGGGTCGGCCTCGATGACGCGGGCAGCAGTCGCGCTGGTCGTCACCAGCGCATCGGACGCCAGCGTCCCGGCCGCGGCGAGCACCGCCGACACCGGTGCGCCCTCTGGTAGCGCGAAGAATTTGAACGCCGCGGGCACCTCGCCCAATGCCGCTGCCGATGCCTCGCCCCAGCCAACGACGATCTGCGGCTTGACGATCTCGTCTCGCACCAGCGACGCCGTCGCTCCTGCCAGTAGAGCCGCGCAATCCAGCAGGTCGGAAGCGTCGGCGGCCAGAACGTAAACCTGCGCAGTTGATTGCGACGGCCGGCCTTCGAAGAGAGTGAACTCTCGCTTGGTGCCGCCTTGATCCACCAGCACTGGACGAAGGCGCCGGGCCAGCCCAGGCACCGCGGCGCACGCAGCCGGCGACGCCAGAGACAGGGCGGTCACACCATGGCCGTGGGCGGTAAGGCCCCGACCCAACCCGAACGCGAGCCTACCGGCATCCTCCGAGGACAGAGGAAATAGCCGATCGGCGACAATGAAATAGTCCGCCATTCACCAAGGACCGGACGGGCTATGCGGTCGCCGGCTGGGCCGGTGCTGGAAGCCCGCGGCGGACGGAGACCACTCGCGCCGAGGCGGCTCTACTCGCTCGCGCCGCGCTCGTCTTCCTCGCCGGGAAATTCGTTCACCGAGGGATACTTCATGATGTCTTTGCGTGAGATCTTCCACGCCTTCTGGACAATCCAGGACAGCGAGCGATCCTGACGCGTCGCCTCTTCCTGAATTTCCTTCAGCATCTCTTCGGGAAAATAAAGACTCTGCTTCCTCTTGTCGGACCCGGCCATGGAGCCTCCGTGAGTGTCAGGCGTACGAGCTGGCCGCCGCGATCTAGTCAGCCTTTGTGGGGTCTGTCAAGCACCCACATGGGAAAGAACTGCGTAACCCGACGGGTTTTCGCTGTCCCTTGACAAGTGAACGCTAGACGAAAGAAAAACCTGCGGCTAAGTTAGCGCCAGGGGACATATGGACGGGACTGGACTAAAAAAGAAGGATCTCAAGCGGTTTCGCGAAACTCTCCTCAGCCGAAAGCGAGAAATTCTGCGGAATGCTCAGCGTACGCTGAGTGAGGATATGACGCTGGAGGCGGATGACCTCCCGGACGAGATGGATCTGGCGTCATCGGAGTATTTGCAGTCATTCACGTTTCGGTTGCGTGGACGCGAGAAGACCTTCCTGCAGAAGATCGACCACGCGCTGGAGCGAATCGACGCTGGCACCTTCGGGTTGTGCGAACAGTGCGACGAACCTATCTCGATGAAGCGCCTTGAGGCTCGCCTCGAGACCACGTTGTGCATACGCTGCAAAGAGGACCAGGAACGGATCGAGAAGGCGTACGGCTGACCGGCGCTCGGCGCAAGTCAGGCCACTACGTCGCGGTCGTCGTTGCGCTGGTTGCGAGCGCGTCCGGGTGTTCGGGGGTTTTCGCGGATGATGGTTCCAGTTCGTCCTGGGGCGGGCCCGCGCGGGGTGGCTTGTCTCGCGCCGTGGCGCTGCCTGCCGAGGGCGCCGGCTACGAGGTACCCGCGGCCTGGCGAACCCGCGACCGCGGGTACGCCACCGATGAAGTCGTGCGCTGGCTGACCAGCGCCTTCCGCACCGTGCACGATCAGCTGCCCGGGGGCGTCGCGGCTGTTGGCGATTTATCCGGGCGCTCGGGCGGGGCGAATGATCGCCACCGATCGCACGAAAGCGGCCGCGACATAGACATCTTCTTTTATGCCGAGGACAGATCTCATCACCCGATGCGGCCGCGCGCGGCGATGATTCACTACACTCCGGACGGTCGCGCGAGGGCTTGGTCGCCGCCGGTGCCCGGGCTGAGAATAGCCGAGCCGCTCCCGCATGCCGTGTTGGATGCCGCCCGTACCTGGGCACTGGTGCGCGCGCTGCTCGTTGATGCGAGCGTCAAGGTGCAGTGGATCTTCATCCAGCAGGGGATTGCAGAACTCTTGCTACGCGAGGGCCGGCGAGCGGGGGATCCGGCGGCGGTTCTGGCGGTGGCCGCGGCGCTGTTCCGGCAGCCAGTGGGGGCCGAGCCACACGACGATCACATGCACGTGCGGGTGTTCTGCGATCCGGGCGACCGGCGACTCGGCTGCATCGACATAGGTCCGCAGCGCTGGTGGAAGAAGCACTGGAAGTACATGAGCGATCCGCCACCGGCCATCGACGTGGACCTGGACGTGGCGGCACATTCGCGCGCCGATGTTGTCGCGCCCGAAGCGACCGTTGCCGGCGACTCGGCCCTGTGACCAACGGCGGGTGACCGGTTCCGCGCGCGAAAGCGATCGCGCGCGATCAACGATCGAAACTCGCTAGCGTCGGCGGTTCCCGACGGAGATCCCGTCGCTGTCACAGACAAGTGCTGCAAGGCCTGTCGCTGGTCGCGGTGGTGGGCGGCAGTCCCACCTGAACAAAGAGCTAGGCATTTTTACCTGTTCTTGTTCAATTTTTACGTTGAAGAGAATCTACTCAATAGACTACAGTCGCATTCGTTCAATGAGTCGGATCAAGTCACAGGTCACGCATGCAGAGGCGACGCCGGGTGGGCACGGTGTGGTGGCACTGCTCAACGACGATGAGTTGACCGAGATCGAACGCGAGTGGCCTCATGGCCTGACCTGCCGTCAGATCGTCGATCTGTTCGAGCGGCGCGGAATCCGCTTCTCCGAGGCGACGCTGCGCAAGTACGTGCAGCTTGGCCTCTTGCCGCGTTCGGTCCGCATCGGACGCAAGGGCAAGCACCAGGGTTCGTGCGGGATGTATCCGGTCCAAGCCGTCAGGCGCGTGAATCTGGTCAAGGGGATGATGGCGGACAACCTGACCATCGAGGAGATCCAGCGATCGTTCGCCCGCTTCAAGGACGACATCGAACGCATCGAAAAGGGTGTGCGCGAGCTGATGGCCGGCTTCGAGCGTCAGGCCAAGGCGCCGGCCGTGGAGCCCGGGCGACGCCGCGACATCGAGCAGGAGATCACGGAAGCCAAGCGAGCCGCCGGCGAACTGATCCGGCGCATCGCGGGGCTCGAGCGACAGCTTTCTACCCGGGATAGCGATTCACGCCCGGGATCCGCCGTCGGGAGCGGTGCGCATTTGTTCTAGCGGGGCCCGATCCCCCGCACCAACAGGAGGTCTACATATGCCCAGGGAGACGACGAACTTCGCCGACGACGATCAACCACAGCCGGAAGTTGCGAAAATTCGCGCCAGGCTTTCGCAACTCACCGATCCGAGCGAGCGGGTGCGATCGAAGACCATCGCGCCCAAGCGGCTTACGCGCGATGAGAAGCGGCTGGCCGTGGCGTTGCCCTATCCCGACGATGTTGACCGCCCGCCGACGCGCGAGGAGTGCCTGTCGATGCCGCGGCCGTGCCCGTTCGTCAGTTGCTCGCACCACCTGTACTTGGACGTCAACCCGGAAAGCGGCGCCATCAAGCTGAACTTTCCGCATCTCGAGGTTTGGGAGATGGCCGAGACGTGTTCGCTGGATGTGGCGGACCGGGGTGGAACGACCCTGGAAGAGGTGGGCATCATCTTGAACCTCACTCGTGAGCGCATCCGGCAGGTCGAGGTCAGAGGCCTGACCAAGATTCGCGCGCGCAGTGGCGACGATCTGGCAGGGCGCATTCCGACGCCGGCCCCGCGGTAGCCGACTAGGGTGGGCAAGCCGGCGCGATTTCTCGATCAGCGGCTGGCGCGGCAGACCGGCTTTCGGCCATAGTACGGCTCGCATGATTGAAAGTTCACTGGTCGCGCCGGCCCTAACCTCAGGGCCACTGGGCCAGATCGACGCCGCCATTGCCGAGAAATTGCTGGCGACTGCCTTGAGTTCAGGGGGCGACTACGCCGACCTGTACTTCGAACATCGATCGGGGGCGGACTATGTGTTCGAGGAGGGGCGTGTGCGGACGGTCGGCCGCGGCGTGGTTCTCGGGCTCGGGGTGAGGGTGCTGCGTGGGGACGCCACGGGTTATGCGTACACCGAGGAACTGTCCGACGCACGGATGCAGGAGGCTGCGCGAACCGCGGGCCAGATCGCGGCGAGCGTGGCAACGCCAGGACCGGTGGCCATCCAGACCCTGTCAGTGCCGGACTTCTACCCGGTGCTGCAGTCGTCGCTGGACGTTCCGGGCGCAGACAAGGTTGCGCTCTTGCGGCGGGCGGATCAGGCGGCACGGGCGTTCGACCCGCGCATCGTGCGGGTGGAAGCCTCGCTGTCCGAGGAATGGCGCGAGGTCATGGTGGTGAGCTCCGACGGGCGACTCACCCGCGATCGACAGCCGATGGTGCGGCTGGGCGTCCACGCTGTGGCGGAGGATGGCGGCAAGCGGCAGGGCGGGCGCTCCGGCGCCGCGTCCCGGCGCGGGATGGAGCAGTTCCAGCGTGCGGGGCAGAGCCCCGAGGATCACGGCCGCGAGGCGGCAAGGCTGGCAGTCGCGATGCTACACGCGCACGAAGCGCCGGCTGGACCGATGGAAGTGGTGCTCGGGCCGGGCGAGTCGGGCATCCTCCTGCACGAAGCGGTGGGACACGGTCTGGAGGCCGACTTCAACCGCAAGAAGACCTCGAACTACACCGATCAGCTTGGCAAGCGGGTCGCCTCCGAGCTGTGCACGGTGGTCGATGACGGGACCCTGACCAGCGCCCGCGGTTCCATCAACGTGGACGACGAAGGGTTCGCGGGACGGCGCAACGTGCTCATAGAGGATGGCATTCTGGTCGGCTACATGCAGGACCGGATTTCCGCGCGCCACTTCGGTACGGTGCCGTCGGGCAACGGACGGCGCGAGAGCTTCCGTCACGAGCCGCTGCCGCGCATGACCAACACACTGCTGGCGGCCGGGCAGGACGCGCCTGAAGACATCGTTCGTTCGGTGAAGCGGGGCGTATACGCCAAGCGCTTCTCGGGCGGGCAGGTCAACATTTCGAACGGCGACTTCGTGTTTTCGCTGACCGAGAGCTACCTCATCGAGGACGGCAAGCTGACGGCGCCGCTTCGCGATGTGAATCTCATCGGCAACGGGCCCGAGGTGCTGCGCAAGGTGACGATGGTTGGCAGCGATTTCCAGCTGTCGGACGGGACCTGGACCTGCGGCAAGGACGGACAGTCGGTGCCGGTGGGCATCGGCACACCGACGGTCAAGATTGCCGAGATCACGGTCGGCGGCACCCGGGCCGGCTGAACCGCGCGACCGCTGCCTTACCAACCGAGGACATCATGGACAAGCGACCGCAGCCCGATCCCCAGACCTGCCAGCGGTTCGCCGAGGAAATGCTGGCCTATGCTCTGCGCGCGGGCGCCGACGGGGCCGAGGTGGTGGTGCGGGATGGCACCGAGCTTGAGGTCAAGGTGCGGCTCGGCGAGCCCGAACTGGTCAAGGAGGCGGGCAGCCGGGCGCTGGGGCTGCGTGTGATCAAGGATCACCGGGCCGCGGTGACCTACACCTCGGACTTCGGCGCGGCGGCGTTGCAGGATCTGGCCCGCCAGACCGTCGAGCTGGCGGGGCTGGCCGAGCCTGAGCCGACGGGGGATCTGCCCGGGCGCGAGGAGATGGCGCGCGAGCTTCCCGATCTGGATCTGTGGGACGACGCGGTTCTGGAAATCGATGTCGCCGAAGCGATCAGGCGCGCGAAACGCGGCGAGGCCGCGGCCCTGAAGTTCGACCCGCGGGTGACGAATTCGGAGGGCGCTATCTTCGGTCGTGTGGTGGGCGCTTCTGCCTTCGCATCGTCCGCGGGTTTCGTGGGTTCCTACCGCGGCACCAACGTCTCGTTCGTGGTCGAGCCGGTGTGCGACGACGCCGACGGCAAGAAGCGCAACGGGTACCACTGGACTTCAGCGCGTTTTCGGTCGGCGCTGCTCGATGAGGAGGAGGTCGGGCTGGAGGCCGCGCGGCGGACGTTGGCCAAGCTGGGGTCGCGCAAGGTCACGACGTGCGAGGTGCCGGTGATCTTCTCGCCCGACGCCGGCCGCGGCATCCTCGGGCAGCTCGCGGGCGTGAGCTCGGGCGGCGCGGTGTGGCGCAAGAGCAGCTACCTGGCGCAGCGGGAGGGCACGGCCGTGGCATCGCCGCTGGTGACGGTGGTGGACGATCCCCTGATACGCAGGGGGCCGGGCTCACGGCCGTTCGACGGCGAGGGCTTGCCCACCCGGGTGAACATTGTGGTCGCCGAGGGCGTTCTGCGCACCTTCCTGTGTGACGTGTTCTCGGCGCGCAAGCTTGGCCGCAAGTCGACCGGCTCGGCGTCGCGTGGGGTCGGCGGCGGTCCGCACGTGTCGACTTCGAATCTCATCCTGCGTCCGGGCACGACCGACCCGCGCGATCTGGAGAAGGTCGATCGTGGCCTTTACGTGACCGACCTGATGGGGTTCGGATTCAACGGTGTGACCGGCGATTACTCGCAGGGCGCGAACGGCTTCTGGATCGAGGGCGGCGAGCGGATCTTTCCCGTCAGTGAGGTCACCATCTCGGCCAACTTCGACGATCTGTGGAAGGGCATCGATGGCCTGGGCCGTGATCTGGACACCCGGTCGTCGACCCAGTGCCCGTCGTTCCGCGTGGCCAAGATGACCGTCGCCGGGACGTGACGGCCATCGGCAGCGCGGCCATCGGGGGCGGGGCCTCAGGGGCGAGACGGTTGCGGGTTGCGCGCGCGTAATTCGGCCAGGGTTGCCAGCACGAGGTCGTGCAGGGTGCCGTTTGATGCCACCAGGCCGCGCCGGTTGTGGAGATCGGGATCGGTGTACCGCAGGACTTCGCCGAAGGTGTCGGTCAGACGGCCACCGGCGGCAAGCAGGATGGCCTCGGGTGCGCACGTGTCCCAGATCTTGGTGCGGTCACCCGGGTAGACATAGAGATCGCGGCTTGCTTCAGCCACCAGACCGATCTTGAGGCCGACGCCGCCGACGTTCGTCTCGTCGCTGATGCCGAGGGCGCGGCGGAAGTCGTCCACGTCGCGCGTGCGGTGGGACTTGGAAGCCACCAGGCGGATGCCCGGCGGCTCGGCCAGCGCCGAGGTGCGCAGTGCGGTCCGAGCGCCGTCGGCGGCCTCTTTCCACGCCGGCCCGCCCGGTCCGCCGCAACCGGCCCACAGATTGCCGGAGGTCGGCTGGCACACCACCCCCAACGCCGGCCGACCCGCGACGGCAAGCCCGATCATCACCGCGAAGCCATCATCGCCGGCGATGAAGTCGCTCGTGCCGTCGATGGGATCGACCATCCAGGTGCGGTCCTTGTGAAAGCGTGCACCGTCATCGGGCAACTCTTCTGAAAGGATGCCGTCGTCCGGGAAGGCGCTGTGTAGGCCAGCGACGATCATCGCGCTGGCGGCGTGGTCGGCTTCGGTGACCGGCTCGTCGCCGGGCTTGCGATCGACGCGCACGCCCGTGCCGAAGTAGCGCAGCACCAGCGCCGAGGTCTGCCGGGCCAGGCGGCAAGCGACATCGAGCTCACGCGAAAGATCATTCATGGCACGGCCACTGTCAGATCCCGCGCCAACGCGCGACGGCCGATGAGCAGGACAATTCCCGAAAGTACAAGCAGCAAGCCCGTGGCGAGCACCGGCCAGCGTAGGCCGACCGCGCCCGAGGCGAGGCCGATGAGCCAGGGTGACGGCCCGTCGCCCAGCACGTGGATCGAGAAGGAATAAAGCGCGAAGCCGGTGCTGCGCAGTGCGGGCGGTAACACGTTCGCCATCGCGGCATTGAGCGGTCCGGTATTGAGGAAAAGCAAGAACAGGGTGACGAACATCGCTGGCCAGAACACCGCGGGGCGGCTGGCCAGGATCGCGATCAGGGTGAAGGGGAATGAAGCCACCAGTGCGACGCCCGACAGGGTGAACTGCGCGCCTGGCAGGCGCCGCGCCAGCCGATCGCCAAGTTGCCCGCCGGTGATGGTCCCGAGAAATCCGGCGACCACCAGGATGGCTCCGAAGATGGTGGCCGCTTGCTCGAGGGGCAGATGTCGCTCGCGGTAGAAGTACGTCGGCATCCAGGCTGCGAGGCCGCCCATGGAGAACGTATAGATCGTCTGGGCGATGGTGTTGAAGAAGTAACTCGGGCGCGCGCGCAAAGCTAACAGCACGGCGGGCAGGGCGATGGCACCGCGGGGCGCGGGCGGATCGAAGCGCCCGCGCGGCGGCTCGGACATCAGGACCAGAACACCAGCCAACGCCAGCCCCGGCGCGCCGACGATGAAGAACGCCGGACGCCAGCCGAACGCCGCGCCGACCTGGCCACCTACGATGTACCCAAGCGCGCTACCGACCGAGATGGCCGCGTAGAACCAGGACAAGGCGCGGCCGCGGCGGTCGGGTGGGTATAGATCGGCGATGATCGAGGGGGTGACCACCGAATAGCCGGCTTCTCCGAAGCCCAGCAGCATGCGGGCGAACACCAGGACTGCGAAACTACCGGCCAGGCCCGAACCGAACGTGGCCAGGCTCCACACCGCGACGCCGACGGCGGCCAGGCGCATGCGTGGACGGCGATCGCCGAACCAGCCGACGACCGGTGAGGCGAGGGCGTAGACGAAGATGAAAGATGTCTGCAGAAATCCCGCCTGCGCGTCGGACAGAGACAGATCGCGCGAGATGAGTGGCAGCAGCGGAGCCGCCAGGTAGCGGTCCATGTAGTTGAGCAAGTTGAGCGCCGTCAGGACGGTGAGGGTCGAGGTGGCGCGGTCCGGTCCGGGCACGAGAAGTGGGTACCACGAAGTGGCATCAGAAGGTAAAGTCCTGCCCCCATGAGCACTCTGAACGAGATCCTCGCGGCGCCCGGCGTCCGCAAGAATGTGATCACCGACTGCGAGCGCCTGATCGAGGAGGAGGTGTCCTCGAAGGGCCTGATGGGCTTGCCGATCAAGGCGGCCTACATGGTCGTCAAGGCGATCAAGCCCGGGTTCGTGCCCGAGGTCATCGACCACATGCTGGACGATTTCTGCAGCAAGCTGGACCCCGTCTACCAGGCCGCGGCGACCAAGGGCGAGCCGGTGACCGCGTACTTCAATGCGCGAACCGGCGAGGTGGCCGAGGCACTCTTGTCGATCACCGACGAGCGGAAACAGCGGGCCAAGAACATGACCTTGAAGTCGGCGTACGAGCGGCTGCGGCCGACTGCCAAGAAACACGTCGAGGCAGCGGTGCCGCGCATCGGCCGTCTGGTCGCAAAGTACGCGGCCAGCGCGCAAACAGCAGCGGCGTCCCCGGCTTCCTGATTCGGGGCCGCGGCCAACCTGGCAGCGCAGCAGCCGGACAGGGGGCCTAACGGAGGCCTAACGGGTCGCTATGGTCGCAGATCTGCGCTGCGCAGATCTGCGCTGCAATGCTGGGAGCCGGCGGCAGCGTTGGCTCAGGCCAGCAGATCTTCGGAGCGGGGGCCCACCTAAAATCGGGCTGAATCTCGAGGCTTCGCTGCCGGGGCCGCCCGAAAATCCGGGACGGCCCCGCCCAGCTAGACGCCAGTTACCAGCGGCCGCCGCCGCCGCCGCCACGCCCGCCACCGCCACCGCCACCACCACGCCCACCGCCACCGCCGCCACCACCCGAGCGCTCCTGCGCCTCGTTGACCGTCAGCGCGCGTCCCTGGTACTCGCGGCCGTTGAGGCCCTCGATCGCCGCGCTCGCCTCGGTGTCGGTCGACATCTCCACGAAGCCGAAGCCGCGCGGCCGGCCGGTGTCACGATCGGTGATCAGCTTGGAGTCAGCCACAGATCCGAATGGCGCGAACAGGTCGCGGACGTCCAGCTCGGTAGCGGTGAATGACAGGTTCCCTACGTACAATCGCTTGCCCATTTTCTTCCCTTGCAGGATCACTCGCGCTTTTCGGCCGTTGCCTTTTCAATCGACGGGTGGCGCACCGATCCCCAAAACTGCACCCGTCGAGCTTCCTCTGTGTTCCCCATCTTCTTGATGGGGGGCTAAGAGCATCCCGCCGGTCCACATGTGGGGACCGGCGGATTCTCTTTCGTAGCGGGGGCAAGATTTGAACTTGCGGCCTTCGGGTTATGAGCCCGACGAGCTACCAGGCTGCTCCACCCCGCATCAAACTTGTCCGGGCGCTTACGCCCCCATTCAAGCGGTGGAGAAAAATGCCTCATCGCCGCCAGCCCGTCAAGGCGAAATCACGCGAATACTCGCATACCTGCGCCGCGAGGTCAGCGCGACAGCGCCGTTCGGGGCAATATCAACACGCCGCTACCCGGCCGTGGCGAACAACTTCGCGTGCGCGGTCACCTTGGGCGGCGACGCCGCAGCAGCATCGCGGCCAAGACGAGAGCGGCCAGAGCGGTTGGCTGCGACGACGACGTGTGAGCGCCAAGTCGGCAACCGCAGCCAGCTTCGTCCTTCGCCATGGGGACGGTGCCTGACATCCCTGCCTCGCCGGTCGTGCCAGCCGAGCCGCCAGCAGCACCAGGAGAGCCGGCGTTGCCGCCCCTCGACCCAGCGCTGCCCGTGCTGCCGCCGCCTGTGCTACCAGCCGAACCGCCGCCGGGCGTTCCACCTGAGCCTATCGCGCCTCCGGCGCCGCCCACGCCGAGCGAGCCGCCGCTGCCGCCCACGCCTGCCCCCGCGTCGCGCGCGCCGCCCCCGCCGCCGGCCGCCGCGTCGCGCGCGTCGCCTGCGGTCCCGGTCCCTGCGTCTCCGATGTCGTTAGTGATCTGGAGGTTGGCGCAGTGGTGGTAGTAGCAAGGCGGCGCATGGCTGGACATGAATTCGAGCACCTGCAACGTGCACTTGTCGCAAATCATGTTCGGGACGGTGATCTCCTGCTCGTACATCATTCCCATCGCGCCCGCTGCGTGCACGAACAGGCCGTCGGCGATAACCGGTGCGACCGGAGTGGCCTGGATCGCGGCGCTCTTGCAGTCGTTGGCTTGCACAACGGTCGCTGGCTCAGTGAGTTGTGCCCGATCGGCCGCGATCGCGATCCGGTAGTGCCCGGGATGCCCCACTGTCTCCATCCACTGGACCTTCAGCTTCGAACCCGGACGGACCTTGGTCACCATGTTCGTGGGCATGCCACCGGTGGTGCCGCACGGATTCATCTTCTGCGGATCACCCTGGGCGGTGGTCACGATCCAGTCTGCGGGCGCCATTAGCTTGAAGTGCGCGTATGCCGGGGCTGAGGCCAGCAGCAACACCGGTGCGAGAAGGAACAACGTTCGTGACTTCATGACCGCCTCCGTTGGTTGCCGCCGGCCTTCGACCGAGCAGCAGCCGGAATAGTACACCGGTTGCTGCGATTCTCGCCCACCTTCACCGAGCCCGATGCCGCAGGCCGGCGGAGGCTCAGATCTCCGTTGCTCAATTTTTCTCCATCGCTAGAGTTCGGGCACCATGCCAACGACGATCAGGTTTTCGCGCAGACGGTTCATCAAGAGCGCCGCCGCCGCGGGTGTGGCGGCCGTCGGCTTTCCGACAATCATCCCGGCCTCGGCCCTGGGCAAGAATGGCACCGTGGCGCCCAGCAATCGCATCAATGTTGGCGTCATAGGCACCGGCAACCAGGGCACCAATGACCTCAAGTCCATGATCAAGGACGAACGCGTCCAGATCGTGGCGGTGTGCGACGTCAACCGGGAAAGCGCCGGGTACTGGAACGGTGCCGTCGCCGGCCGCGAGCCGGCGCGAAAAATCGTCGAGGCGTATTACGCGGCGAACACCCCCGCGGGCACCTACAAGGGCTGCGGCGTGCTGTCGGACTACCGCGAGTTGCTCGCCCGCAAGGACATCGACGCCGTGCACATCGCCACGCCGGACCACTGGCACGCCCTGCAGGTCATCGATGCCTGCAAGGCCGGCAAAGACATCTACTGCCAGAAGCCATTGTCACTGACGGTAGCCGACGGTCGCGCGATGGCCGATGCCGTCAAGAAGTACAAGCGTGTGTTGCAGACCGGAAGCCAGCAACGTAGCGATGTAAATTTCCGCCGCGCGTGCGAGCTGGTACGCAATGGCCGCATCGGCAAGCTTCAAACCGTGAAGGTCGGGTTGCCTGGCGGGCACAAGGACTTCGGCAAGACCGGCGATCGCAAGAAGCCCGAGCCGGTGCCCGCGGGATTCGACTACAACGTCTGGCTGGGCCCCGCCCCGCAGGCGGACTACGCCCCCGCCCGTTGCCACGTGAACTTCCGTTGGAACCTCGACTACTCGGGCGGCAATCTGACCGACTGGGGCGGGCACCACCCCGACATCGCCCACTGGGGCATGGACACCGAACGTACCGGTCCGGTGGCGATCAGGAACGCGAAGGGCGTCTTTCCGCCCCGCACCGATCTGTGGAACACGGCGACCGAGTTCAGCTTCGAGTGTGTCTACGCCAACGGCGTCGTTCTCGCAGTGTCAGACAAGTTCAAGATGGGCGTCACGTTCGAGGGTAGCAAGGGCAGCGTCTTCGTCACCCGAGGCAGCGGGTCGTCCGAACCGACGTCGATCTGGGATTCGGTCATCGGACCCAAGGAGATCCACCTCTACGAGAGCAGCAACCACTTTCGCAATTTCATCGACTGCGTGCGGTCCCGGAAAGAGCCGATCGCACCGTGCGAGGTGGCCCACCGATCGATCACCATCGCGCACCTGGGCAACATCGCCATGATGTTGGGGCGCGATCTCAAGTGGGACCCCAAGAAAGAAAAGTTCGTCAAGGACGACGAGGCGAACAAGATGCTCGATCGCCCGTACCGCGCGCCCTGGACCCGCGGCTGATCGTCAGGGCTGCGGGACCAGCCAGATGTTGCGGTAGCGGACCGGGTTGCCGTGGTCCTGCAGGTGGATGGGGCCCGGCTCGGCGGATTCTTTTACCGGAGCCGCCCTGGTCGGTCCGGGGATCTCGGTGTCCTTCTGTACCACGACGCCATTCAGCTTCACCGTCGCGCGGGCGCTTGCGACCTTCGCTGCGCCGTCGAACTTCGCGGCGTGAAACTCGATGTCGTACGTCTGCCAGGAAAGCGGCGGGAAGGCCATGTTTCCCAGCGGATCCTTGACCTCGTAGATCCCGCCGGCCTCGTTGTTCCTGCCCTCGAGGCCGAACGAGTCAAGCACCTGCGCCTCGTAACGTCCTTGCAGGTAGACACCGCTGTTGCCACGCGCCTGCCCGCGGGCCGTCGGTTTGTACGGGGTGCGGAACTCGACGTGAATCCGCGCGCTGCCAAATTTCTTCCGCGTCGTGGCACCCTGGACCAGCAGCTTGTCACCGCCGGAGGTGGGCTGGTCCACCTTGGCGCCATCCTCCCAGGCCTCGACGCCGGTTCCATCGAAGAGCACGATGGCCCCCTTGGGAGGCTTGGCGTCCAGGGTTGGGCTCTTGCGCTCAACTCGCTTGAGTTGCCCCGCCGGCCTGCCGTCGGGGCGGGTCAGCCTTGCCGTCAACCCCTTGATCTTGATCGTCCACTCCGGGTGCTTGAATGCGACCGTCCCATCGCTCGCCGCCTCGCCGTCGGTCTCCTGTTTCGGTGGGCGCGGGTTTCCTGTCGCGGGCAACCCGCCGAGATGGAGAACGCCGTGAAACTTCCCGGCACCAAGGGCTACCGCCTGCAACCCCAGTTTCTGCTGCTTACCACCCGCCGAGCCAGCTCCCTCGTACTCGCCTTGCAGGAGAAAGTCCGCGTCGGCGTGCGCCGGATCGGTGATCGCAGGATCGTCGGCTGCGCTAGCACCTCGGCTCAACAGAGAAAGACCCAAGCAGAAGCAAAGGATGGGTTTCAAGACCGGTGTCTCCTCTTGTGACCGGCGCCATCGGACCTGTTCGTTGGCAAGCGACTTCCGCCTATAGCAGCGGCCCTTCCAGGAGGCAAACCATGAAGCAGGTGACGCGACGGTCATTACTTGGGGCAACCGTGGCGGTGAGCACGGCCGCACTGCCGGGCAAGGGGCAAGCGCAGGTTCGCGCCGAGCCGGGCCTGAAGCCGCCGAAGTTCACCCTGTCCTGCAACCTCGAACTCATGTTCCCGAAAGAGATGCCGCACGCGAGCCGGATCGAGATAGCCGCCGCGCAGGGCGTGAAGGCTTACAGCTTCTGGAACGCGGCCGGCAAGGATCTCGTCGCCATTGAAAAGACGGCGACGAAACTGGGCGTCGTGTGCGGCAGCATGTGCGGCAACGGCAAGACCGGGTGGGGCACCGGCCTCACGAAGACCGGCGCTGAGGGGGAGTTCCTCGCCGACATCGAGGAGAACGCCAAGATCGCGCGGCGGCTGCATTGCAAGAATCTGGTGACCTTCCTCGGCAAGGTCCAGCAAGACACGCCGTGGGACGTCCAGTACAAGCAGATCCTCGAAGGGCTGAAGAAGGCCGCCGACGTCGCCGAGAAGCACGACGTCTACATCACGCTCGAGCCGCTCAACAGCGTCGAGTCACCGCAGATGTCGATGATCACGACCAAGGAGGCGTTCAAGATCGCAGGCGACGTCAACCACCCTCGCATCCGCATCGACTACGACATGTAACATCGCCAGCTTTGCGATGGGAACATCATCAACAACCTGCGCCTAGGGATAAAGAACGGCTGGATCCGGTTCGTGGAGATAGGCGACGTGCCCGGACGGTTCGAGCCGGGCACCGGCGAGACCAACTACGCAAACATCTTCGCTGTGCTGCGCGAACTGGATTTCGCGGGCTACGTCGGGATGGAACACCGGGCGTCGGAGGCGCCGGCGCAGGCGGTGGCCGTGGTGAAAAAGATCGCCGGCCTGGCCTGACCGGCCCGACCTACACCGACGCCCCGTCGAGGGCGGCGGTGCTGGGACGGGATTTGCGCGCCGTGGCCCGCTACATCTACGGGCAGGCAGAGTAGACGCGCGCGACGCAGGTGCCCGTGGTCATGCCAGCCGCCGTGGCGACGCAGCGCAAGCCCAAGTTGCAGCCTGCGCCCGACGCGCCGTTGGTATTGCACGCCACCGTCGCAGCTACGTTTGCCACACAGGTGCCGGTGAGCGGACGCATATTCGATCCTACGGGAAGCGGTCGGACGCAGCGCGCGCCGGCGCTACAACCCACCGAGGTCCCGTCAGGCATGGTGGTGCCGCAAACCGCACCGACTGCCGCCAGGGTCAGCTTGGTGCACTTGCCCACGGTGATGACGCCGCCGTCGGTCATGCCGGCGTCGGTCACGCCCCCGTCTCCCGACGGCGGCACCACGACCTTGCAGAACAGGCCGAGGCGACTCTCGCACGCGGGCTTGGTGGCCAGTGATGCGTCACAGTCGGCACCTTCGGTCACGAGGCGCTTCTGGCAAGCGCCGTCGACCACGCCGACCGCGCCCACGCAGCTCAGGTCACTGGCACACGGCTTGGCCGCGCCGCACGCAGCGCCCACCGTGGTGAGTGGCTTCACGCAAGCGTTGGCGGCACAGACTTCACCGTCAGGGCATTGGTCGGTCGTCATGCATGCGCCAGCCGTGGCCACCTTCGGCAGGCAGCTTCCGCACAGTGCCGTCGCTGCGATCTGGCATGCTCCGCTGACGCACTGCCGGCTCGATAGGCAGATGCCACCGTCCTCGATTCCGCCGGGGCCTGTCGCGCAGGTCGGAATGACCACGCCTGCGAACCAGTCGGCGCACGGCTGGGCCGCCAGGGCCGTAGCACAAGCCATGGTTCGGGTCGGAGGACTGTCAGTCCAGGGATAGTAGGCGCCTCTCAGGCAGTCGGCCTTCAACTCGGCCAGACAGTTCGCGTCCGAACCGTAGTCGCGGTCTATGACGAAGCCGGTAGTGCACATCTTGATCTTGGCGCAGCGGCTTGCCGCCAGCGCGGTACAGGCCGTGTCTGCGGACATCATGCTGACCTCGGGCGAAGCCTCCCGCGCCGCCCGGTCCGGCATCATGTCCATCGGCTGACGGTCCGGCGCGCCCGCATCCATGCCCCCCATACCCGTCGACCCGCCACGGCCGGCCATGCCGCCAGCGCCAGCCATGCCGACTCCGCCAGCTCCAGCCATGCCGCCTCCGCCTGCGCCAGCCCGGCCGCCCGCGCCGCCGGTCTGGCTGCTGCCGCCCGCGCCGCCAGTCTGGCTGCTGCCGCCAGCGCCGCCGCGACCTCCCGTCGTCATGCTCATGCCCGCGCCGCCTCCTGATCCCCCATTGTCATCGACCGGCGCGTCCACGTTGCTTCGGGTCGTCCCGCCACCGCAAGCAACGGCGACCAGGGCCAGGGAACCATAGAAATAAGTAGATATGTTCTTCATGACGGATTCCTCCACTTTCCTTGCCGCTGTTAACCCGACTGTATCTGAGTGTCAAGCACATCGATCACACCACCCAAAAAATGGTAAACGAGCGGCATGAAGGCGCTGGTCATGACGGCCTACAAGAAGTTCGAACTCCAGGACCTGCCCGAGCCCGTGGCAGGACCGAAAGACGTGCTGGTGCGGGTGGCGGCATGCGGGATCTGCGGCAGCGACGTGCACGGCATGGACGGTAGCACCGGGCGCAGGCAGCCACCCATCGTCATGGGCCATGAGGCGTCGGGCGTGATCGACCGGATCGGGCGCGACGTGGCGGGCTACCAGGTTGGCGATCGTGTGACCTTCGACTCCACCATCTACAACCCGGACAGTTACTTCTCGCGCCGAGGGATGATCAACCTGTGTGATGACCGGCGCGTGCTCGGGGTGTCGTGCGACGACTACCGGCAGAACGGCGCGTTCGCCGAGCTGGTCGCGGTGCCGGAGCACATTCTCTATCGAATGCCGGCCAGCATGACGTTCGAGCAGGCGGCGCTGGTCGAGCCAGTCTCGATCGCGGTGCACGCGCGCAACCTGACGCCCATCGCGGACGGCGACACCGCGCTGGTGGTGGGTGCGGGTTTGATAGGGCTGGTCATGGTGCAGGTACTGAAGAACACCAAGGTGTCGCAAATCATTGCTGTCGATGTCGAAGACGCAAAGCTGCAGACAGCTCTGGGCATGGGCGCGACGCACGCGTTCAACTCGAAGACCGCGGACGTGGCCGCCGAGGTCAAGCGGTTGACGGCAGGACGCGGCGCGGACGTCGTGTTCGAGGCGGTCGGAATCGAGCCGACGGTTCGCACGGCCGTGGCTTGCGTGCGCAAGGGTGGAACTCTGACTCTGATCGGCAACCTGGCCAAGGACGTATCGCTGCCGTTGCAATCGGTGGTCACCCGGCAGATCCGGCTGCAGGGCACGTGCGCGTCGGCGGGTGAGTACCCGGAGTGCCTTTCGCTCATCGGCTCGGGGCAGGTCGACGTCGATCCGTTCATCTCGGCGACCGCGCCGATTGACGAAGGTGGGTCGTGGTTTCACCGTCTGTATGCACGCGAACCGGGCCTGATGAAGGTCGTCCTGAAGCCCAACGCGTGAACTTCCCTTCAACCCGAGGAAACCGACCATGGTGAAAAACTTCTTCGATCTGACCGGGAAGGTGGTGCTGGTTACCGGGGCCAGCCGCGGGCTGGGACAGTACTTCGGCCGCGCGCTGGCGCTGGCCGGCGCGGATCTGATCATCACCGCGCGCAAACGCGAGGACACCGACGCGTTCGCAGCGGAGATCAAGGCGCTGGGTCGCCGGGTGGTCGGTCTTGATCTCGACGTGCGCGACGAGGCCAGCATCCGCAAGATGGGCGAGGAAGCGCAGGCGGCGTTCGGGCAGGTCGACGTGCTGGTGAACAACGCCGGCTGCAACGTGCGCAAGCCGGCGGTCGATGTGACCTGGGATGACTGGAACAAGGTGCTCGACACCAACCTGCGCGGCAGCTTCTTCGTCGCGCAGGCGGTGGTGCGGCACATGATCCCGCGCAAGCGCGGGCGCATCATCAACATTGGCTCGGTGACGTCGGTGTTCGGCTACGCGGGCCTGACCCCGTACACCGCCAGCCGCGGCGGCGCACGCCAGATGACCATGGCAATGGCTGACGAGTGGGGCCGCCACGGCATCACGGTCAATTGCCTGGCTCCGGGCTGGTTCCGCACCGATCAGAACAAGGTGCTCTACGACAACCAGAAATGGGTCGAGTACCTGTGCGATCGCATCCCGCTCAAGCGGCCCGGCACGCCCAACGATCTGGACGGCGCCGTGGTGTTCCTTGCGTCGGATGCTAGCGAGTACGTGACCGGGCAGACCTTGCTGGTCGATGGCGGCATCTCGACCGGTGCAACCAAGGCCACGGTCGACTAGGACGACGTCGGCCGCGCTCAGCGACCGACGGTCTAGCGTTCGGCTTCTTTGCTGCCGACCACCGTCAGGTTCAGGCCGACCTGCACCGACAGCGGTTTGCCGTCGACCATGATGCTGACCTTGCCGTTGAAGTACCAGCCGAACGAGCCGGTCGAGAACTCGCGCCGGTCCGCGAGCACTTCCTGGCCACCGATCGTCACCTTCACCGCCTCGGCCTTGTCGAGAAACTGAGTCTTGGAGATTGGGCAGGGGGATTTCGCCATGGTGGCGCACCCTACATCAAATCTAAGGCTGCGGTGGTGCCGAGAGCATGCTGAGCAGGAGCCTGCGGGGTTTGCGCGGCGGAACCGGGTCGACAATGCTTGCGCACATGACGACGTTCGACGAAGTGGCGCGGTTCGTGCGCCAGAACGAGGTCGGTCGGCGCGCGGTCATCGACACGCCGTATGGGCGGCGGCTCCTGTGTTACGCGGACCTGACCGCGACCGGGCGGTTCCTGCACTTCGTCGAGGCGTGGGTGCGGCGGCTGCGGCCGTTTTACGCCAACACGCACACGGCGATCTCATCGACCGGACGGATGATGACCGAGCTGCGTGAGGAGGCCCGGCGCGTGGTCGCTCGCGCGGTCAACGCCGGCCCCGATGACGTGGTGCTGTTCACGGGGGCCGGGGCGACGGCCGCTGTGAACAAGCTCGTGGGCATGATCGGTCTGCGCGTGGCCGAGCCGCTCGAGCGCGCCTACGGTCTGTCCCGCGCGGTGCCAGCCGCCGAGCGGCCGTTGGTGCTGGTCGGCCCGTACGAGCACCACTCGAACGAGCTGCCCTGGCTCGAGACCGTGGCCGATGTGGTCGAGGTCGCGCTGTCGCCCGACGGGGGCGTTGACCTTGGTGATCTGGAACGCGTGCTTGCCACGCATGCCACGCGGCCGCTGAAAATCGGATCCTTCTCGGCGGCCTCGAACGTGACCGGTGTGCTGACCGACGTGCCCGCGGTCGCGCGCATCCTGCACGCTGCGGGCGCATACGCCGTGTTCGACTACGCGGCTGCTGCACCCTACGTACCCATCGACATGCACCCGGCCGATCCGGCGGAGCGTATCGACGCGCTGGTGCTGTCGACCCACAAGTTTGTCGGTGGGCCGCAAGCCTCGGGCATTCTGGTGACTAGCCGCGCTCTGTGCCGCAGCACCGTGCCCGAGCGGCCGGGCGGCGGCACGGTGGATTACGTCGGCGGCGTCGCGCGCGCGTCGGTCGACTACAGCCACCGGATCGAGGAGCGAGAGGAGGGCGGCACCCCGGCGATTGTCGGCGACATTCGCGCCGGCGTGGCGTTCCTGGTCAAGGAGATGCTGGGCCCGGCGCGCGTGATGGAGCACGACATCGCGCTGGCGGCGCGGGCGATCGAGCGGCTGTCGCGACACCCGCGCATCCGGGTGCTCGGGCCAGTCGACAAGCCGCGCCTGGCGATTCTGTCCTTCAACATCGTCGGGCTGCACCACGATCTGGTGTCAGGGTTGCTCGATCACCTGTTCGGCATCCAGAACCGCGCCGGCTGCGCCTGCGCCGGGCCCTACGGGCATCGGCTGCTGGGCATAGACGGCGCGGTGTCGGATAGTTACCGGCGCCAGATCGCGCGCGGCAATCTGGCCGTCAAGCCCGGCTGGGTGCGCCTGACGCTGCCGTTTTATGCGTCGGAGGAGGACGTCGAGTTTCTATTGGCCGCGGTCGAGTTCGTCGCCTCACACGGCGAGGCCTTCGTGCCGGTCTATCGCCTGGGCTGGCGCGACGGCGTCTGGCGCCACGGCGAAAACGCGGTGCCCGATGTGCCACTGCTGGAGTTGACCGTGGCAGCGCTGGCCGAGGCCGCGCAGAGCTTCGCCGCCGGCGATCCCGAGGGGCCGCTGTCCGAACAACAGTTGCGCGTCGCGCGCGCCGGTTACTTCAAGGAAGCGCACGCCGCCGCGGACGGCCTGCGCGCGCGATGGGCCGCCGCGCCGCCACGCTGGAACGTGCCCACCGGTCGCCGCGAGATCGACGATCTGGTGTGGTTCAAGTACGTCGATACCGACGGCGAGCCCGCGTGAGCTAGCGGGCGGAGCGGGCGGGCGGCTTGCGGCGGTAGAAGTCGCGCGCGTTGCCGAACATGACCTTGTCGCGAACCTTGGGACCGAACGCCTTCAAGTATTCCTCGGCCAGCTCGATCTGCTTGCCGAAGTCGCCGCCCAGGTCAGACACCGGCCAGTTGCTGCCCCAGATCAGGCGATCCTCGCCGAAGGCGCTCATGAGCACGTCGAAGTGTGTCTTGTAGGCTTCAAGCGTCGCGGGCGATTTCCAGCCCTCGTCCTCGCTGGCAACCGGGTTGTACATGTCGAAGAACGACGAGAACTTCACGAACACGTTCTTGTGCCGATCCGCGAGCCGGCGCAGGTCTAGTTCCCACTCGGGGCTGGGCTTGGCGCCCTTGGCGCCGGTCAGGTGGTCGAGAATGATGCGCAGCTCGGGTACCGCCGATGCCAGCGCCGAGACCTGATCCTTCGGGTTCAAGGCGCCGCCGCTGACGATGTCCAGGGTCATGCCCTTGGCGGCGACCGCGCGCACGTGCGCAAGCTGGGTGGCGTCGAGCGTGATCTTGGGCGCCCACAAGAACGCCCGGATGCCGACCACGCGGGGGTCCAGGGCGAGCTTGTCGAGGTTGGCGAGAAAATCCGGCGAACCGATCTCCAGCTGCGCGACCAGGAACGCGAAGAAGCGATCGCCCTTCACCATGTCGAGAACCGCCTGGTTGTCCTCGTAGAGCGGACTGGCCTCGACGATCCCGGCCGACACGATGCCGTGCTTCTTGGCCAGCGCCTTGTATTCCGCAGGCAGCACGTCGCGGTACAGGACCTTGTTCTTGGGCGACGGCCACGGGACGCCGCCCGGGCGGGTGACCTTGTAAAGGTGAATGTGCGTGTCGACGATGGGCCGTTGCGATCCCTGGGCGCGCGCCAGGGCAGCGAGGGTAGCCCACAGGACGAAGGTGGCGAGAGCGGGGCTGGCTACCCAGACGAGCTTTTTCACGGCGCGCATGTTACCCAACCCGCCGCCCGCGGCCCAGCGTGAAATAAGCGCTTGACGTGAATACATCAGCGTGGCGATGAGGTATAGTGTTTGACTGAGGTATTAATGGCACGGTCACAGTTCACCCGGACGCTCATCTCCCAGCGCGCAGAAGCCGCTGTCCGCGCGGTACTGCCCCGCGCCGTCAAGCTCCGGATCGGAGGGCATGAATCGAAGCTAGAAATGCTGGTGAACGGAGCAGCCGCTCGGACCCGATGGTTGAGCGAGGGTGGGTTGCGGCAAGCGCGCGAGATGCTTTCCCACTCACGCGGTCGTCCGGATGTCGTGGTCGCCCGTCGTCTGTCTCCAGGGGCTCGCGAGGCCCTGTCGGAGGCCGGCATCGGCTGGGTGGATGAGACCGGGGCTGCGGAGATCGCGCTGGGGTCGATCATCGTGTCGCGCAGCGCACGCGCTGAAGTCGACCGTGAGAAGGCCCCGCGCTGGACACCAGCCGCCCTCGCTGTGGCCGAGGCGCTCCTGTGCGGCACGAAGGCAACCGTGTCGGCCGTGCAGGAGACCACCGGACTGTCATCGGGCAGCTGTACGCACGCTCTGCGGGTTCTGACCCAGATGGGACTGCTTTCGTCAGGGGCAGCCCGCGGGCGCAACTCGGCCCGAAACGTCGTTGAGGTGAACCGATTTCTGGATGCTTACGCCGCGGCCGCAACGGTGAAGTCGGAGGTCAGCGTCCGGATCGGGGTGACGTGGCGAGATATGGTTGCCGGCCTGGTTGAAGCCGGCAAACCCTGGAAAAGGGCGGGCATGGTCTGGTCCGCGACCGGCGCGGTTGCGGCGTCGGTGATCGCTCCCTACCTCACGGAAGTAACCAGCGCGGATGTCTACGTCGATGTCGAAACCGTGGCCAGTCTGGAGGCCGTCGCGGCGCTGGCCAAGCTGCGTCCGATCGCGGGCGGGAGGTTGACGCTGCGTCCTTTCCCAACGGTGACATCACGGCTGCTCGCTGAAGAGAGGGCGGGGCTTCGCCTGGCGCCCTGGCCGCGTGTATATGCCGATCTCCGTACCGAGGGCGTCCGGGGTGAGGAAGCAGCCGAGCATCTGCGGGAGTTTCGCCATGGTCGATGACGAGCCTCGATCCCGCCCCGCGCGCCAGGCGGCCGAGCGGGCCCTGGTGCGAGTCGCCCACCACTATGGAGCACAGCCAGAGTTCGTCGTGCTGGGGGGCCTCGTACCCGACCTGCTCTGCCGGGGCAGCCGCTTCACCCATGCGGGAACCACCGACGTCGATGTGCAGGTTGATCTCGAGATCGCCTGCGGGGCCGTGAACACGGCACGGCTGGAACGGGCGCTGCGCAACGCCGAGTTCGAGCCGGACAGCGAGCGGGTTTGGCGGTGGGTTGCCGAGCACGGCCCCCCGAGGACGGTTGTGAAATTCGAATTGCTCGCCGATCTGGAGGACGTCCCGAGCGCGAGCACAATCGCATTCGACGGATGCAAGAATCTCGGCGCCGTCAACCTGCGCGGCACGGGTTTCGCTGCGCGCGACATTGTCGTGCGGCGGCTGTCCGCCCGAATCGGGGGTGTGCGGCACGAGGTCGAGGTGAAGGTGACAGGCCTTGCAGGCTTCCTGCTGGCCAAGACAGCAGCTGCGTTCTCCCGGCGCAAGGCGAAGGATTGGTACGATCTTGTATTCGTGATCTTGCACAACGAGGCTGGAGGGCCGGCCGCAGCAGCACACGCGGTCAGAAAGCGCTTCGATCGTGAACTGACAGGAGTCCGCACGGCGCTTGACGACCTTGGCGCCAACTTCGCCAGCTCCGACGCGCAGGGATCGCGCGCCTACGTTTCGCAAATGACTGTCGACCACCCGGGCCTAGATCCCGTGACCCTGGCGGCAGACGCTATCCTCGCTATCGAGGAGTTCCGGCAGTCGCTGTTCGCTGGGTGACCGCGCGCGGGGCCGCTACTGCCGCGCGCATGTTACCCAACCCGCCGCCCGTGGCCCAGCGTGACGTAGAGTGGGATCTGATGCTGCTCAACCGCTTGTGGGAGGGCGTGCGCGCGCTGTCGTCAGCCGATCGGCGGCTGGCGCGGCGCGGGCGCGAGCCGGGCGCTCGGCGGCCCGTCGTGCTGGTGCCGGGCATGTGCGGCAGCAGGCTGACCGACGGCCGGGGACGTTTCGTGTGGGGCACCACCTCGCGGCTCTACGTCGGCGGCCCGTTCGCGGCGCGCAGCGATCTGCGAGTGGCCGGGCTGCTGCGCGAGTTGCGGCTGGTACCGGGCCTGCTTGCGTACGACATCTTCGGCGGGTTCGTTCGCGCGTTCGGTCGCGCCGGGTTTGTCGAGGACGAGGATCTGTTCGTGCTCGCGTACGACTGGCGGGCGGGCGTGGTAGCGGCGGCGGCGGCGCTTGCGAACCTGGTCGACCGCATCCGCGGCCTGGGCCACGATTCCGTCGATCTCGTCGCCATCAGTACGGCCGGGCTGGTCGTGCGCACGTACCTGGGCTTTGGCGGCGCCGATCCATTGGCCGCGGACGGCGCGATCGATGGCATCGGTCCCGCGCCGACCGGTGCGGGCGCACGCCATGTCAGGCGGGCGATCTACGTGTGCGCCGCACAGCAGGGCAGCTTCGATTCACTCGCCTGCTTGCATCGAGGCTTTCGATTCGCGCCGGGTGGCAAGACTTTCTCGGCCGCCGAAACCGGGGCGTGTCAGACCGCGTGGGACGCGCTTCCGCATCCCGACGAGCGTCTGTTCGTGGGACGCGACGGCGAGCCGCTGCCCATCGATCACTTCGATCCGCTGACCTGGGCGCGTTTCTCGCTCGGCGATTGCGGCGCCGTACCCGGCTGGACCGGCCGCCTCGATCGGGCACGTCGGCTGTGGCGTGCGCTGGATCGGACGGCCGCGCTTCCGCTGCCCGATTCGCTGGTCATCGGCACGACCCACCTGCCCACGCCCGCCCGCATCTTGGTCGACGGCGCGCGCGCGCGTGTGCCGCTGCCGGTGCCGGCGAAGGGCGATTCGTACGCGGCCATCATGTATCAGCCTGGCGATGGCGAGTTGACCGAGTTGTCTTTGCGTGGCGTGCCCGGCCTACCCAGCGGGCGGATCTTGGCAGCACCGCCGCGCAAGCACGCGGCGCTGGTTTCGGATCCGGTGGTGCACCGGATGGTGATCGAGGCGTTGCTCGCGACAGACCTAGCGCCCCGCTCGTAGCGCCTGACACAAAGCCCTCACGCTGCCGCGATCGGCGGGCTCGACTTTGAATGGGGGCCGCGGCTCGCGGCTGAGCCGCGCTGCGATCGCGCCGCGCGAGACCGGCTGGCCCACGCCGATGAACACGGCGTGGTGGAACGCGCGGATCTGCTGTTCCACTTCGGACACCGCTACGCCGCCGAAGGCCTCGCTGATGGCGGCGGTTTGCGCCGCCTGGTCGGGCGAAGCGGCGGAACGTTCGACCAGCTTGCGAAAACGCTCGGGCGCGCCCGGCTGCGGGTTGCCGAACAGTTGGCGCACCAGGATCCACGCGGTCATGTAGTGGGCCAGGGCGTCCGAGCGGTGGAAGTCGCCTCCGCTGACCGTGAGCAGCTGATCAAGCGGCACTGGATCGGCGAAGTAGACATAGCCCCCGTGGATCGGAGCGGCGTCGAAGATGACCTGATCGCCCAACAATTGGACCGCGCCGACGTACTTGGCGAAGCCCTCATGCAGCCACGCCGGCACGCGATCGGAGAGCGCATGGAGAAACCGGTGCGCGAGCTCGTGCGCGGCGATGGACGCCACTTCGTCGAAGTCCTCGCCGTCAGCCGGGAACACCAGCAGGCCCGACTTGTCGGGTCCGAAGCCGCCGATGAAATAGCCGGCGGCGTCCTTCGGCGCCACTCCGCGGAAGTCACCGCCGCTGGCGAACAGCAGGACGTTGGCGTGCGGCGCCGGCACCCCGGCGAAGAAGGTGGTGCCGAGGGCCTCGTGCACGTCCTCCAGGCGGTCGAGGACCGGCCGATAGTCATCGATCGCGGCGTCGGTGAGGACGGACAAGTGCTCGCTGCTCACTTGTTTCCAGCGGTCGCCGGGCTCGACCCAGGGGCGGTGGGCGCACGACGCGACGGTGCCCGCCAGCACCAGCGAAATCGCCGCAAAAGTCTTCCCGGCCGCTGCCCAGAGCATGACTTGCGGCCGATGGTACACCCACCTGGCGTTGTCCCTGTGGTCGTTCCGGGCCGGCACACCCACACGAAGCCCGCTGATCCCTGGTTGCAGTTCTTGACCAAACCCATCGAACCCTATCTGATCGCGGAGGTTCAGCGTGATTGGTCAGCGGGTCAATAACTACGAGATAGTTTCTCTTCTGGGACAGGGGGGCATGGGGTCGGTGTATGCGGCGACTCATCCGGTGCTCGACCGCAAGGTGGCGGTGAAGTTCCTCAAGCGCGAGTTCGCCGAGGACAAACCGCTGGTCGAGCGCTTCTTCAACGAGGCCCGCGCCGCCAGCTCGATCCGCCACCCCAACATCATCGAGATCATCGACGTCGGGCTGATGCCGGACGGCCTGCCCTACATCCTGATGGAGCATCTCGACGGCGAGACCTTGTCGAAGCGGATCGAACGCGCCGGCCGGCTGTCGGTCGCCGAGGCGCTACAGATCTTCTCGGGCGCCGCTGGCGCCCTCGAGGCGGCGCACACACGCGGCATCGTGCACCGCGATCTCAAGCCGGACAACCTGTACCTGGTGCCTGACTCGGCGAATCCGGGCCTCGATCGGGTCAAGGTACTCGATTTCGGCATCGCGAAGCTGCGCAAGGAACTGTCGGGCGGATCGTACAAGACGCAGACCGGTTCGATCATGGGGACGCCGCCATACATGTCGCCCGAGCAGTGCATGGGCATCACCGGCGAGATCGATCACCGGACTGATATCTACGCGATGGCGATCATCCTCTATGAAATGCTGTGCGGCGGGCCGCCGTTCGTCGGCGAGGGCTTCGGCGAGGTGCTGATGAAGCACATGACCCAGGTGCCGGTGCCACCGTCGCAGCACAACCCCGAGATTCCGCCCCACGTCGAGGCAGCGATTCTCAGGGCGCTGGCCAAGAAGCGCGACGAGCGTTTCGCGAATCTGGCGGAGTTCCAGCTGGCACTCGGCGTGGCGACAGGGACGTTTCCACCGCGCTCGGTGCCCGCGGCGGATGTATCGACCCGGCCCGCGACGATGTCGCCGCGACCGGCGACGTTTTCGTCGCGGCCGGGCGCGCTGGCCCCGGCGCCCGGCGGCACGGGGGGCACTCTGCCACCCGCAGCGCCCACCGGCACTGGCGCGCGGCAGGTGACCACGTTCTCGGCCACGAACGGCACTGTGGCAGACGAGGATGCGATCATCGCGGGGCCGGGCCGTCGTCGCGGCATCTTGATAGTCGGTGGTGTCGCCGCCGCGGTGTTTCTGGCAGTCGTGCTGATGATGGGTCTGACCGGAGGCAAGAAGGTCCCCCCGTCCGGTGCTGCGAGCGCAGGGGCGCCCGCGCAGCTGCTGCCGGTGGCCGCGCCTCCGGTACCCGCGCCGCCTACGGCAGCAGCCGCACCCACGGCCGCACCTGCGGCGCAACCGGCTGCCGTTGCGCCGGCCGAGTCCCCGCCGCCCGCGGCGCCCGCGCCCGAATTGGCGAAGGCGAAGCCCGTGGCGCAGAAGCCTAAGAAACCGAAGGCCGCCGCGCTCGTCAAGATGGCGCCGGCCTCGGCACCGGCTGCCGCGGTTGCCGCGCCGAAGCCGTCACCGCAGCTCAAGAGTCTCCCCACCTCGCCGCCGCCCTCGGCGACCTCGCCGCCACCGGCGGCGCCCGCCAAGCCCAAGATCCAATCGGAGAAATTCTGATGCTCAAGACCCGACAAGAACCCAGGGCCCACGTTGCCTGGCTCTGGGTGGCCGCCGCCGTTGCGATGGGATACCTGACGCTCGGACGGCCCGCGCACGCGCAGAACGACACGCGTGTGGCCGATGCCAAGATCGCGTGTGGCTCGGGCGATACCCAGAAGGGCGTGCGCATCCTGGCCGAGCTGTTCACCGAGACCAACGATGCCATCTGGATCTTCAACCAGGGCCGGTGCTTTCAACAGAATGGCCAGGGCCAGCAGGCGGTCAACCGATTCAAGGAGTTCAGGCGCAAGGCCAGGGACGCCACCGGCGACGACGTCAAGCGACTTGCCGACGCGGTGAAGGACGCCGATCAGTACATCATCGAGATCGAGGCCGAGCTGGCCAGGACCCCGCCGCAGACCGCCGTCGTCCCGCCGGCAGCCGCGCTGCCTTCGCTTCCGAACACGGCGACGTCGACGTCCGCGACCGCCGACCTTGCAGCATCAACCAGCGCGCAGGAAGGACGACCGTGGTCGTGGCAGAAGAAAGTGGGCTTGGGTGCCATGATCGGCGGCGGGGTCGCTCTGGTGGCGGGCGTGGTGTTTCACATTTCGCGCGAAGGGAAGGCCGCCGACTTCGTGTCTGCCGGATGCGGCACCGCCGACCTTGATCTCGGCGCTGACTGTCGCCATCTGTACAACAGAGTCCAGAGTGCACAGGTGTTGAGCATTGTCGGGTATTCCGCCGCGGCGGTGTTGGCGGGCGGTGGCGCCGCGCTGTTCTGGTTGGTGGGCCGCGAGGCCACGACCAATTCGGTCGCCGGCCGTAGCTTTCGCCTGGCATGCGCGCCGCAGATCGGATCCGCCGGCGTGGCGTGCGGGGGGAACTTCTGATGAAACTCAGGATTGCGGGTCATCGCCTGGCGCTGTTGGGGCTTGTTGCGATGGTCGTGCAAGCCTGTACGGGCCTGCCAGAGATCCCCCGTATCAACAACGGAGGCACCGAGGTCGACGCGAAGCCGCCCGCGCCCGATGGGGCGGGGGCCATATCCATGGATGGAAGCGGCCGGCTGCCGGACGGGGCGGTTGCGCGCGACGGAGCTGCTGGCGAGGTCCCGCTCATGGGGACCGCCGACGGCCCGGGGATCATGGACATGGAGGCCGGCAGGCCGCCTGATGTCGGTGCGACACCCGACCTGCCCCGCGCATCAGATGTGCTCGCGGACAGCCCGGTGGGAGTGGATGCTCCGCAGCCAGTTCCTGATGGGGCGATCGGCGACGATGCGCCGATGTCGGCCGCGGATGCCGCCGATGCCGCCACTGACGTCACTCCGACCGGCTGCCCGACCGGCAGCCACCTGTGCGGGACCGCCTGCGTGTCGAACATGGACGTGGCCACCTGCGGAGTGCGCTGCACGCCGTGCGATCCGCTGACCGGGGGCACCGTCGGGTGCGACGGTATGTCGTGCGTTTCCACGTGCGCCACCGGGAAGAAGGTTTGTCAGGGGGCGTGCATCGACGACGCGATGGCGTGCTCGGGCGCCTGCCAGCCCGGCCTCAAGGCTTGCGGCACCGCCTGCATCGCGGCGGCGTCGTGCTGCATGGCCGCCGACTGCACGGCCCCGACCGGCGGGACCGCCACATGTACGAACGGTACCTGTGGCTTCACGTGTGCGACGGGTCAGCACCCTTGTGGCAGCGCGTGCGCCGCCAACAGCGACGTCGCCACGTGCGGAATGAGTTGCTCTGCCTGTCCGGTGCCAACCGCTGGAACCGTCACATGCGATGGCGCCGCCTGCGTTCCTGCGTGCCCACCTGGCAAGAAGCTGTGCCAGGGCGCCTGCATCGACGATGCGGTGGCTTGCATGGGCACCTGCCCGGTCGGGACACGCGCCTGCCCGGACACCTTCTGTAGGGCCAACAACACCGCCGCCTGCGGAGCCACTTGCACCGTATGTCCGGTGCCTACCAACGGCGCCGCGAGCTGTGACGGAACCACCTGCGGGTTTTCCTGCAACGGTCCGACCTACAAAGTCTGTGGGGCGGGTTGCATTCTGGCCTCTGCCTGTTGCCCGACGGATGACTGCACGCCGCCGGCCACCATCAGCATCTCGACCTCGAACCCGATGACCGCCTTGGCGACGCCCACCAAGAACGTTTCGCCCATGCTGGCCGGGGCCGCCGGAAACACCGAGGCCGCCGCCAATGTCTTCGTCTACACGAACGCGCTGTGCACTGGGACATCCTCGGGTCCCTTCGTGGCGGCAGCCAACGGTAGCTGGAGCGGCGCGGCCCCCGTGGCGAGCGACAACGGTACGACGACGTACTATGCGCAGGCTTGCGATGCCGCCAACAACTGTCGCTGCAGCACTAGCGCGTTCAGCTACTACACCGACAACACCGCGCCCGCCTCGATCACAATCGCTGCCTCCACCCCGGCGACCACCGCGGCCAAGCCGTCGATGAACCTGGCACCGAGCCTGAGCGGAAATGCCGGCAGCACCGAGGCTGGCGCCACGGTGACCCTCTACGTGCGGTCCAATTGCACCGGCGCATCGGCCGGCCCGTACACGGCCGCCGCCGATGGCAGCTGGTCGGGCGCTGGGCCGGCCGCCGCCGCCGATGCCACGACCACGTACTCAGCCACCTCGTGCGACTACGCCGGCAACTGTCTATGCAGCGCGATCGCGTTCGACTATTACACCGACAACACGGCGCCAGCGTCCATCAGCATCTCGGCCTCGAATCCGGTGACCAGCGCCGCGAGCCCTTCGATAAACCGGACGCCGACGCTGAGCGGGGCCGCTGGCAGTACCGAAGCTGATGCCAGCGTCACCCTGTATCCGACGGCCGGGTGCACCGGCACCGCGGCCGGCCCGTACCCGGCTCTAGCCGACGGGAGCTGGTCCGGTACCGGCCCGATGGCGCCTGCCAATGGAACGACGACCTACTATGCCAACTCGTGCGACTACGCGGGCAACTGCCGCTGCAGCAGCGCCGCGTTCAACTACTACACGGCGCCATGTGCAACCGGCAGTTCGACCTTCGTCTATTCAGGCGCGACCGCTTCGTTCACCGTCCCGGCATGCGTGACATCGATCCGCATCGAGGCCTATGGCGCTGAAGGTGGAATCGGCGGCAGCACGACGGTCGCTACGGTGGCCGGCAAAGGCGCCCGCATGCGAGGTGACTTCGCGGTGGTGGGAGGCACGGGCCTATCGGTGCTGGTCGGTGAGAAGGGACAGGACAAGGGGCCGCCCAGCGGATACAACGGCGGCGGCGGCGGCGGATCGTTCGTGTGGCAAACCTCGATCTCGACACTCCTCATCGCTGCTGGCGGCGGCGGTGGCGGTGGTGGCCTCAACAACGTGATCACTGCCGAGCACAACGGTATCGATGCCGTGACCACCGCAAATGGCACCAATGGCAATGGCCTGACCTCAGGCGGTGGCGTCAGCGGCAACGGGGCCACCGCGCCTAGCGGGGGGCTGCTTCACTACGCGGGTGGCGGCGCAGGCTGGCTCAGTAACGGGGTGAGCCCGTTCTCGAATGTCGGCTGCGCGCCGCTCTCGGGGGCGGCGTCGCGTCCCTTGGCGGGTGGCGCTGGCGGTGCGGTGGGACTCAACTCGGCGACCCTGGGCAAGGGTGGCTTCGGTGGCGGCGGCGCCGCGCAGGGCATCTGCATCGCCGGCGGCGGTGGTGGTGGTGGTGGCTACAGCGGTGGCGGTAGCGGTGCCAGTGGCACAATGGGGTCGGCTTACAAGGGCGGCGGTGGTGCTGGCTCTTTCAACGGCGGCACCCTCCAGTCCAACACCGCAGGGACGCGCGTCGGCAACGGGCTGGTCGTCATCACCTGGTGACCGGTATCGCCCCATCGACCGTCACAGCACTGTCAGTTCAGATATTCTCAGAGGTGGACAGCGTGGCCCGAAAGCGACGTTCCTCGCGATCGGCGTTCATTCGGGAGTCGGTGGCGCAGACGCTCGCCGCCCTACGGATGCGGAACCTGGTGGAGGCCGAGAGGCGCGCCTACCGCCAGCATCCCCAGTCGGTTGACGAGCGCGCGGCGTTCCGGGGGCTGTCGGCAGCACAGGATCGGGTGCTCGCCGGGCTGGGGAAAAAGGACCGCTGGTGAAGCGGGGTGAAGTCCACTGGCACCGCTTCGCGGCGCCGGACAAGCGGCGCCCGGTCGTGGTTCTCACGCGCTCAGACCTGCTTGGTCACCTGCGGACAGCGACCGTCGCCGCCGTGACGACCACCATCCGCGGTGTGGCCAGCGAGGTGCCGGTTGGCGTCTCCGAGGGCCTCCCGCGATCCTGCGCCGTCAACCTCCACAACGTTCTCACTGTCCCCAAGGAGGAGACCGGTCAATACCTCGCCACCTTGTCCCCCGAGGTCATGCTGCGCGTGGACCGAGCACTCGTGTTCGCCCTGGGCGTTGGTGAAGGGCCAGGCCCGGCCTTGGTGGCGTACGCGAAGGTGATCGCGGAGCGCCGAGACGGTCTCCCAGCAGGCGCCGGTGATGTCCATGCGGTCCTTGACCAGGCGACGACACGCGCCCTCGATGATGCCGGTGGAGATGGGCAGGCCAGCGGCGAGTACTGGTCGTAACGCAAGTAGGCCCGATCCTTGAGCAGGTAGCCGGCGCTTTTGCCTGCAATCCGCATTGCAAGGCCGCAAGGCCGCAACGACGAGGCGCTGGCGCAGGACCACTTCACCGCCCCGGCAACTCGTCGGACTTGGCGACACAAAGAAGGCCGCGCAGGTGCAGGCCACCGCACTCACCAGTCTGACCCGGCGCAAGGCCCACGCTCGCGTGCTTGCCCAGATCGAGGCCCGCGCCACGGACCTCGGGCAGGGCTAGCACGCGGACGCCGCGTCGGCGCGGCCTGCCCTTGACGGGCGGGCCGCGGCCGTCATTCGATAACTGGCGGCGGTGGTGGTGGTGGTGGCAGGGGTGGTGGCGGTGCGCCGGGCGGCGGCGGCGGCGGCGCTGGCGGGCCC